>NZ_JH636438.1:0-334048 GCF_000255655.1 Schlesneria paludicola DSM 18645
GGTGCCAGCGACTAATGGAGCGTGGACGATCTATAGCGCCTACCTGAATCGCGCGTCTTACTTGAACGCCAGCGGGCTGCAGCGGCTTTGGTACGACCTGCCAAATGACCGGTGGGTGATTTCCGCAGTCCCAGGCACGCTTGGGGCGGCGTACTGGACGACAGCGAGCGGAGCCGGTCCCGATGGCGTTTACACGCCGAATGGAACCGCCACGGGCGTGCCGGATCTTGTCGGATACGGACCCACTGTACTTTCGAATTACCAGCCCAAATTGTCTACCCTGAAGTTCCCCGCGTCGATTGCGGCCGGGGACATCGCCACCGATGCGATTAATGCTGCATCGCTGAAGGCGGACGGCGTGACGAAGATTCAGACAGGTCTTTCAACGAACACGGCGGTTTCTGCAATCAGCACAACGCTTGGCGTTGCAGGAGCGGGACTCACGGCGATCACCGGAAAGACGAATCTGATTCCTGCCAACCCAGCTGAAGCTGGCTCGCAGATGGATCTCGTTGATTCGCCCAATGCGACGGCCCGCACTGCGATCGCAACGACGTTCTGGGGGTTGGATTTCAACGTCGTGCTGAATCTGCCCGGTTCCGTTGGTAACTGGATCATGAGCGGCATCAATCAACTTTGGGGTGGCGTGCAGACAATTGAGGAACGGACCAATCGGTTGCCGGATGCACCAGCGAGTACGACGAACATTGCCGAAGTTGGCTCGGTTGCAACACCGGTGCATGTGAACGTTCAAGACGTTGCGGGAACCGTGTGGTCGGCCGAAAGTCGAACTCTGACCGGAGATATCAGTGTTGATCTCTCCGGAATCCCCCCGTTGTCGATTGTCGTTCCTCAAGCAATTGCCGCTGTTTCACAAGAAGTATTGTTGATCGCAGTAATTCGGGGAGACACATTGCGAGTCTCTCTCCCCCTGGTGGGAAGTCTTGCATCAAGGTTGAAGCTGATACTGACGGTGAAAGCGAACATCAACGACAGCGATCGACAGTCTGTTGTGCAACTCGCAGAGGGTGTCGGACTTGTCCGGCTCAACGGACACGAAGTGGCCTCGCCCGTGGTGGGTGCACTGACTGTTCGCGACGAAGTCACCGGACAGGTGGATTTGGAGCTTGATGCAAGCGTGACAGCACAATTGGCCACGAGTGACTTCGTATGGGACTTGCAGGTTCACTCGGCCAATCTGATTCAGACACCGCTCACTGGAACGATGAGTGTCGTCGCTGACGTGACACAGTCCGTGACGTGAGTAAACGCCCGAATGGAACTCGTGCTGGCCAGAATATGGACGAAGAAAAAGCAAAAACAGAGCCGCCCCTGCCTCACCCGGGACCGCAACAGCAGTTTCTGGCCACCGAGGCGGAGATTGCAATTTATGGAGGTCAAGCTGGTGGTGGAAAAACGTGGGCTCTGCTTGCGGACGCTTTGAGGCATATTGGCAATCCACAGTTCGGTGCGGTGATCTTTCGACGAACGTCAAATCAAATCACGAATGAGGGTGGACTGTGGGATGAATCGATGTTGATCTACCCTCCATATAAGGCGACGCCGAAGCACACGCTGGATTGGAAGTTTCCTAGTGGAGCGAATATTGGATTTCGTCATTTGCAGCATGAACACGACAAGCTGTCATGGCAGGGGGCTCAAATCGCCTTGCTGGGCTTCGACGAACTCACCCACTTCACTGAATCTCAGTTCTTCTATCTGCTGTCACGCAATCGATCTACGTGCGGCATCAAACCGTATGTGCGAGCGACGACCAATCCAACCCCGGCAGATGATCCCATTGGCGGATGGGTGAATCGGTTGATTGCCTGGTGGATTGATCAATCCAGTGGATATGCGATTCCCGAGAGATCAGGGATTGTCAGGTGGTTCATCCGACGACAAGGGGAGCTGATTTGGAGTGAATCCAAAGGCGAATTGATTCGCCGATTTGGTCGAGATGATTTGCCTGAAAACGATGAGCGACAACCTGCTCAGCCGAAATCACTGACATTCATCCCCGCGAAGCTTTCGGACAATCCGACTCTTGTCGAGCGTGATCCTTCGTATCGAGCGAACTTGCTCGCCCTGCCCGATGTCGAACGTGAACGGCTGGCAGAAGGAAACTGGAATGCCAAGGTTCAGTCTGGTCTGTTTTTCAAGGTGGGAAGAGTCGAAATCGTTGAGGCACTGCCCGTTTCCCTACGGATGTGTCGCGCTTGGGATCTGGCTGCGACAGATGGAGCTGGCGATTGGACCGTAGGTGTCAAGTTGGGGCGCGATAGCGATGGCACGTTCTACATTGCAGATATTCAAAGAGGTCAGTGGGAGGCGAGCTATCGCGACTGCGTGATTCGACAGACGGCGGATCTTGATGGAGATTGCGTGATTCGGATACCGCAAGACCCAGCGGCTGCGGGCAAGAGCGAAGCGCAGCGGATGACAATCATGCTTGCCGGCCATCATGTGAAAACGATCCCTGTGACTGGCAACAAGGTGACTCGAGCAACCGGTTTTGCCGCCCAGCTCAATGTCGGCAATGTGAAAATCTTGTCAGGGCCTTGGAATCAAGGGCTGCTGCAAAGACTTGACGCGTTTCCTGCTAAGGGCATGGCGGATGACGAAGTTGATGCTTTGTCCGACGCATTCAACGAACTGACCTCAAAGAAGCGAGTTGTTGTCGGTCTTTAAGACGGTGGGTGACGCGCGGGCAACACGGATGACCAATCGCCGGCCCCTGGTCACACGATCGCGTTGCGTTCCAGCAACGTGAAAACCTCGGGAACGGGTTTCACTGAGACTTGAAAAGGGTGTGACAACGTGAAGGCCAACGGAATCGTCGCCGCCAATTCAACCTGCTGCCAGTGATGGCAGGCGAGCTTTGATTTCGACGTTTCGAGTCTGCGCAGCGCAATGTCGTCGTGAAAGGTGACCTTAAATATGAGTTTGATGAATTGGTTTGCACGATGGACTCGTCGCACTTCGAAATCACTCGGAAGCCTCGGTGTCGGCGTTCGCGCCGCGCTCGGAGGGGCCTCACCTGGCGGATGGGCGTCTGATCATCGAGAGGAAACGGCGCATTATACGGGGTTCAACTACGTTGCCATTCATGCGATCGCCGCGCAGGTTGCAGGGGCAACCGTCACGGTGTTCGCGGATAGTTGCCACCAGGTCCAGCGTCAAGCACGCCGAAAATCGCTTGCGGGACGATGTGGATCATTCAGGCAATGGAAATCGACATATGGAGCCGATGATCGAGAAACGGATTCATTGTCCTCTGAGCATCCGCTGGTTCAATTGCTCAAACGACCGAATCCTTATGAAAGTGGTGCAAGCTTTCGTTACCGGCAAGCTCAACAGATACGTCTGACAGGAACGTGCCTGGTCTGGAATGTTCCGAACAGGGCGGGGATGACTTGCGAGCGGTATGTCATTCCCACGGGTATGGCGTCGCCTGTCAGTCCGACGCAAGAACTTCCTGCGGGAGGCTGGAGGATCAGCCCAGTCGCGTCGCGTTATACGCCCATCGTGGGCGATGGCTTTGTCGACGGTCCAAGCTGGTATCGGATTCTTGGACAGATTGTCGACGCGCGGCAGGTGCAAGTCATTCGTTTGCCACATCCCTGGTATTTGGATGATGGCCAAAGTCCACTCTCGGCCGGAGCGAAATGGGTGGATGCGGGCGAGGCGGTCGACACGGCTCGATTTCACCAATTGCGCAATGGCATTGATCCCTCGATCGTCTGGAACTTGCCCCCCGACGTGTCGCCAGATCAAGACGAGATCGATCGTTTGCAAATGAAGATTAGCTCGAAATATGGCGGCCCGACGAACGTCGGGCGAGTCATGGTGGCTCAGAATGGAACCTCGATTACACCGCTAAGCGTTAGCCCCAAAGAGATGTGTTACTCCGAAGGCTTTCAGGATTTCAAAGCGGCGATTCTGGCTCTTCACCAAACGCCACCCGTGGCTGTCGGTTTGCAAGAACCGGGCGCTTATGCCGCTTACAACGCAAGCATGAAGGCTTGGCGTCATGCGGCGATTCAACCGCTGTGTGACATGATTGCCGAGTCCGAAACAGAGTATCTGGCACCACAATTCGGTGAAGGGCTGACTGTCGAAATCGAATCGGACACGGTTGACGATACGGAGTTGATTGAGCGGCAGTTGCAGAATGACCTTGCGGCAAAGACTCGAACTCGCAACGAATGGCGTGCCGTTCGTGGCATGCCTCCGTTGCCTGGACCATTGGGCGAAGAACTGGTGGGAATTGGAGAAGGCGGCGGGAGTGGAAAGATTCGGCAAAACTCCTCTGAAACCGACGATGTCAATGATCTCGATGACTCGTTTTCCACTTCCGATCGCGATCCAATCAATCGCAACGAGGACAAGAACTCCAGTAAGTCTCAGAGGCTCCAACGCTACGCTGTCTCCGCGGAGATGAAGGCCGAAGTACCGAGACGAATCGTCGACGATCCTGCGTTCGTCCAGATTGATTCGGGCGAGTCAGATGAACGACATCTCGAGATAATTGTCGAAATCCTCTATGGGCGATTCGGCGAGGCTCTGATCCCCTGGCTCGAGGAAACGCCTTCATCGAGCGAAAAGACTTTCGATCCTGAATTGCACCCGCGCGATGAGCGAGGTCGCTTTGTGCATCGTGGTTCGGGAGCAGCCAATGAGGCTGCGTATCAACTCATTTCGAACGTTCTGCGACAGCCCGATTCGGCATTGACTTCTGATCCGAAAATTGCGAATGCACTTTTTCAGTTGTCTCGATCTCAATTGGAGGCATTGCATCGCGAATACGGCGTTGTTCCGCTACCCCGATATCGAGACCACCTGATCGAGAGCGTTCGAGCGCGACTCGATCGTTGGTCTCTCGATCCCGAACCTGAATCGAAGCCCTCCATCAGTGCAACGACTTCGAAGCAAGTGGATGTTTTTATTCAGGAGCCGGATGTCCTCAATCGAATTCTTGGCAGAACGATGGGATCCGAACAGTGGAGTGGCCTTGTGGGGGCACAGCCGGGAGCACGCGTGCATGTTCTTCCTGTTCGAAGTAACCATGCCAAAGTGGTTGTGGAACACCCCGACTATCTTGCGATTCGTCAGATACGCGCGGACTCAATGACCAACGTAAGCCTCAAAGTTCGCTCTGAAGTTCAATCGGAAGGAATCGCGACTCGGATTCTCTCTGAACAAGTTGAAATGGCCGTTGCGCTCAAGTTCGATCGTATTGAAGCATTTGCCGCAGGAAACGGCACAGAGTTGCCTGACGTGATGCCCGACGGTGAAAGAGATGCAGGGTTTTACGCTTGGGCGCGCCTTGGATACGAAGGGAACGTACGGGAGGTCATCGATTCGCGGCAGAACGCAACGGATGAAGAGTTCGCCACGATTGCGGACTTTTATGATCGATTCGGAGATGTCAAGAAGATTTCCGAAATGATGCTGACGCCAGAACGCCGTGAATGGTGGAGGAAGTTTGGCGGGCCTTTTGAGGCGACCTTCGACCTTCGTCGCAATAGCCGGTCGCGGAAAGTCCTCGCTGCCTACGTGGCAGAGAGAGCCGCTCGACCGAAGCTGTCCGAAGGCAAGCAGTGGTTGCCTTCAGACGAGGGCCGCCATCTGGTTTCCGCGAAAATCCAGAATCTCGAATCGGAGTATGAATTGAATGAGACACCCGATCTTCTGACGGCAGATGACGAGGCACTTCTCGACCGGATTTGGGATCGATTTGGTCAAGAAGTGAGTGTCTTCGAGTCATAGATAGATCGTCGATCCGAGACTTTGTCGTCGCGCAATTCTGAGACGCGTGTCGAGATCGCGCGATGGATTTGTCACGAGACCGACGATCAAAACGCGTGCCGATCCCCATGGCCTCCAAAGGCGATTGGCCGCCTGTTGAAAAAAGGGGGCTGGCATATTTTCTCGGGTCATTGGAACCCACTGTGCTTCGACCCGAGAGCCCTTTTCTTTCCCGCGGGAAAATGAGCCAGTCCCTGGACGGTGAACGGTTACGTCTCGTTATTTCAGCAGGCCGTGACGCGTCTGCACGCAACCTCATCGAAACACTTCCGGCAGCAGTGATGCTTGCTTTCCGGATGAATCTCACTGCCGTCTCAACTCAGGAGAATGAATATGTCAACAACTCCCGCCAAGCGAAATTGGATACCATGGTACGCGCTGCCTGTACGTCCGATTTGCGTGGACTGTCAGGTCCCCTGTATCGTCAAACGTACGGAGACGGCTCCAAACGGCCGGCGAATTCAACATCGTTACTGTCCCTTGTGTCATAAGCCCAATAAGACGAGTTATACACCCGACGCTCCTGATTTATTGGCACCCGATTGTCCCTTGGATCAAGAGCGATCGTCGGATTCATCGAGTTGAGTCGAATGTGATTGCGAGCGCACCCTTGCCCGTGCGAGGATAGAATTCTCATGGCTGCCACGCGCCCTGACGCAGTTCAACGAATCGTGCGGACGAAGACGGGATTCAAGAACGTCCATTTTGGAACTTGTGCGAGAGGCAGCGTGATCGGTGTTTTTGTCAAAGCCTGATGTCAGGGCGCTAACAATCCAATGCCTAAAACACTCTTAGAATATGCAGATTGGTTGGCGGAGCGGAAGCTGCTTTGGCCATCGGCACCGAGCCGCGAAACGATCAACGCGACACCTTCCACGAAACCAGTTGAAAACATTCGAGCTGTCACGTGGAGTGCTTACGGCACGCTGCTCAGGATCGCCGATGGCGAACTTTTGTTTCAGCATCCGCAGACGATTCGGATGGAAGTGGCCATCGACAAGACGATTCACGAATTCAATATGTGGAATAGTATGACTCGGCGACCTGGAAAGCCGTCGGATTCGTTCCTGCCCAAATATCGGAATGCACTCGAAGATGAATGCTTAAGGTCAGGGAATCGCAAAGGCGATATCCCAGAAGTTGACTCGGCCCACGTGTGGAAGAAGATGCTCGGCCTGCTCAATAAAAAAGACTACCAATACGACGAATCGTTTTATGGTGAGCTGAACGCCTTCTCCGAGAAGATCGCCTATTTTTTTCACAGCTCGTTGCAGGGAGTGGAAGCATTGCCTCATGCCTTGTCGACGCTCACAATTCTGGCTGGGGCGGGATTTCGCCAAGCGGTCCTCGACAACGCTCAGTGCTTTACACTTGTCCAATTGACCCGAGCATTGCGCGCTCAAGGTGCATTGGCAGACGTCAGAGATCTCTTGCCAGACTCTCTGAATGCCATGTCGTACGAATGGGGGATTCGAAAGCCATCCGTGTCCCTTTACGCACAGTCGATCCTGCGATTCAACCAGATCGGGATCGAACCGAACCAGGTTCTGCATGTTGGTACACGAATGCAGGGCGACTTGGCCGTCGCGAAATCTTGCGGCTTTCGAACCGTCCTCTATGCCGGCGAAAAGCTAAGTCTTCAGGCTTCGCTCGAAGAATTGAAGAATCCTGCAATCCGACCGGACCGATTGATCACCGATCTGATCCAGCTTCGTGACATTCTTCAATGCTAGCCGTTTGAAATTTCTATCGAAAAGCGAGTTTCTCACCCCTACTTCGGTTTGCAGGGATGCATGACGACATGATTGATCACTTGCACGCCTGCAATCTCTTGCACGAGATCACAGAGGTCGATTCCTTCTTCGTTCGTTTCCAGCAGCCCTTCCAGGCAGACACCCTGTGCGCATTGATGAACTGACAGCCTGGCGAACTTCAGTCCAGGAACGGTTTGCAGGCCGCGCTGGATCAGACACTCCAACTCGTGGCGACCAGGCAATGGTGTGGAGGCGGATTGAACTGGCAACGTCGAATCGAGGGATTGATTTTCGCTGATTGTGGTTGAACGCTGTGTCATCCGAGTCTTCCTTTTCTCTACGTGAAGAGTGCGTCAAGCGATTCTGGCCTGGATAACGCAATGCCACGCTCGAATGTCGAACTCCAGACGACGAGCGGGGAGACTTCGTTCGTTTGGATGCGACGGTGGAAATGAAATCGATTTTTCTGTTCCAGGAGAATCGAACCACTGTTGAGTGTAGCCGTCACAGGTCCAAATTCGAACGCATTTCCTGTACGCGTCGCCAGAATTAGCAAATCCGAAACGTCCCGCGATATAGGGGCATTGCGGGCTATCACCGAACGTCGTCGGTGGTTTTCGAGATCCCGGACCGTAGTCCAATGAGACTGCGGCGTGTCGCGAGAATCCCGAGACCATTCTGATTCACGATGAAGTGTGTTGGCTCAGAGTCGGTACGGATTTTTTGCAATGGAATTCCGGTGTTCGCGTCGCACAGCCAGGCAAAGTGCCGTTCATGTGCACTTTCTCTGGCAGGCCAGGTGGCGACGACGGATCGGCCAGACGATGTCCGCAAGTTGCCTTCTGAGACTTCAGCCTGGGCTGGAGCTTTGCGAGTTGCTTGGACGAGCACGGTCTTCCATTGCGCCGATGAACTGCCAAGGTACGTTTCGAAGGTGATTGTGCCGGTCCTAAGCGAGATCGAGCGAAGAAGACCTTGAGACGCTACAAATATTTGGCCTTCGTTGAGTGCAACTTGTCGCGGAGGGTCCTGCAAAGGAAATTCCGCGAGCGACGTCATCCACCTGCGAGTTCCATCGGCAGGATCGAGAGAGATCAGTTGTGAATTGTCCGCGATGACAAACAATCGGTCCTCGTCCGCAAACGCGTAAGGCTCGCCGAAGGCATACGCAAAATCACGGCTGATCCACGAGGCCGATGTCGATGGCCGATGAGAATTGTTGCCTTGCCGGGTTGCGTCTGATCGCAATGACAATGGATCGATTTGATATCCCGCAATGCGATGTTCCGACATCGAGGCAACCAGCGTGTTCTGCAGGCAAATTGGCGATCTTGACCAGATGTCGCCTCCTTGCGAAAGCGTGTTGACACTCCAAGTTTTCATGGGTGACTGAGCGATTGCGGCCCAGGCGCGGGTGGGTTCAATCGTCTGCATCGCGATCAATGTCGTGCTTTCGCCACGACTGAGCACTTGATGAGCGGTCGAGCGTGGGCCCTGCGAATGTTGATCGGCGACTTGCGAAAGATTGACAATTCCCACCACATGATGCAGGTGTCCAGGTGGCTTCAATCGCGCTGTCAATTGACCCGTTTCAGGGGCAAAAAGTTCCAGTCCCAATTCGGGACTAAACGTCCCAGGCCAAACCGTGATCTCCGATTGTTCGACGACGATGGGCTCGATTGAACTCGGTACAACGAATTCCCAGACCCTGTCTCCGCGATCAGCTGTTCGTGCCTGCCATCCGTGCTGCGTTGCAATCAGCAAGTGGAAGGGGGACCAGACCGCCTTGTGAATGGGATCGGGGGCTGTCTCTTCCCAGCGTATCCGTCCCGTCTTCCAATCATGACACCGCCAGGACCATGTGTTGGGGGTTTTGGGGTGAGGAGTGCAGATCAGGACGGCGGCAAGTTCATCGGTGATTGGCTGGCGTTCGGGAACCACGATCAGGCTATCTGGTGCCAGCGATTCGGACCACACTCTCTCGATTGGTGCGGGGGCAATGAATTCGGAATCATTTGAAGCCGTGAGGTGCGATTTGACCAATTCCGGCAGGTCATGCGTCGTCCCCGAGTACGTGACGCGTTTCGATGAAGGTCGCGACGCCAACGATTGCCAAAGGGAATTGCGGACGTGTGTTGCCTTTGTGGGCGTGAGCAGTTCGATCATGGACAGTGTGGCGTCGATCACCACATCGTCACTCGCTGCATCGCGACGCAGTGCTTCAAGCACGGCGCATGCTTCGAAGATGTCGCCCGACTTGTGGTAGGATTCGACCAATTGCTGTCGCGCTTTCGCCGCCGCCTCGGCGTGAGGGTATCTCGCGATGAGGCGCTTCAATCCAGCGGTGTCAGACGGACCTTGTAATTCTTGGAGCTCCTGGTTCGCCATCGATTCAATTGCGTGGTAGGGCTGCGTCCCCAATTTCTGGAGCATGTTTTCGATGCCTGTCACGGCATCGTATCTGGCTGTCTGATTGACGCGCCATCTCGATCCCATCGTTTCGTCGAGGATGATTTGTTGCAGATGTGCCAGAGCTTGTTCCGTCTGCCCTAATGACGCTTCGACTTCTGCAACTTTGAAGAGCAGTTCCATTTTCGACTGGGGCAGATCCGTGACCGCCAGAGCCTCGTTCCAGTCATCACGTGCTTCAGGCAATTTGGCGGCAAGCAGATTGGCGTCTCCGCTTTTGAGCAACGTTTTCGAAAACTTCCGTCGGACTAGCTCGTCACTTTCGGATGTCGGATCAATGGTGCCCAGCAGCCTTCGAAAGTCGGCTTTGGCTTCATCGAACTGTCCATCGATTCCCGCAAGCTCTGCTCGTTGCACTGACAGTGCGGGGTCATTGGGGCGCGCAGTCAGTTCTGCGTCAATCCGCTGCTTGATTGCGCTAAATTCGCCGTACGCTGCCAGCCGATTGGGTTGGGCGACGAGTAGCACGCCTCCCGATAATGCCAGGTTGCCGCCCCGCTGATCGGAATCAGGAGTCTTCATGGGAATTGACTGCAACTGGACACCCGTCTTGGGGTCGAACACATCGATCGATTCGCGTAGAGGCACGAGAATTTGGTGGTCACTCACTAAGCCCCGTCCGAATCCAGGTTTCAAGCCGTGACCACCGGATCGGGCGGACCATGCGATTTGTCCGGTTTCGATATCGATCGCCATCAAGGAATTCCCACCTGCGATCAACCGCCCTTGCGTACCACCACGAACGATTCCGAGCAAATGCCACCACTCGCGACTTTGAAGTTGTGATTCCTGACGACTTCGTTGCAGCGTTTCAGGAATTCCTGCAGCCGTCTCTTGTGCGTAGGGAAATTGCCATTGAATGTGGCCCGAGTCGGCTTCGATGCAGAATCCCGACGTCGAGTCATTCGGTGCCACGAACAAGAGTCCGGCGTGATAGATCGCGGGAATCAGCGACGCCTTGCGTCGGAAGTCGCGCGGCAAAGTCAGCAATTCGTCGGTGCGACTTTCGTAGGAAAGCGCCCATTCAAGTCGACCGTCTTGAGCATCCAGCGCCACAATTGCGCCCGCGTCAGTAGACAGGAAGAGGCGCCCTCCGCCGGACGTCAACAACAAGTGGCTGATTCTGTTCTGGCTGTCTTCCACGCTTGTGCGGAAGGAACCGACAGGGCGTTTCCACAATAAACGTCCATCGTCGGCATCCACACAAACCACCATCAGTTCCAATTGGGGGTGACGGCGACAGACAACGAAGTACGCCCGCCCAGAAACAATGATTGGCGAACCTTCGTACTGCCAGGAGTCGTCATCAACAAACAGATCGTCTGCCGTCAACTTCCACAGCAACTTTCCTTCTTGATTGAGATCAAGGCAAACAAGCTCAGAGGCGCGCGCAGGCCGCAATTCTGACGTCGATGGACACGTCACGGGCGATCCCATTCTTGCGTACAGCCGTCCTTCGTCAATTGTCATCGTATAGTGCGGGGTGCCAACGCAGTTTCGTTCTGTGACGACGGCGCGATCATCCAAGGACGAGGAATAAATTGCCGCGGGATCACGCCCCTCGGACTGCCACGCGGGTTCACCGGTCAAAAGATTCCAGGCACGGATCGTGTTCGCGTCGTTGAGGAGTACGATTTTGTCATGTCGTTGATCGAAGACGACAGGGTGATAACTGAGTGGTTCGGCGGGAAACGGCAGCTTGTCATTCACTTGTGGCAGAAAGCTAATCGGCAATGGATGAACCCAGCGGATCGCGCCGACATCAATTGAATCGCCGATCTCTCGACAACGCGCGGCTGACTCGCCGAATGTTCTGACTTCTGCAGCCGATTGATTCGGTGTCCATCCCTTCGAGCTTTCAAATGTCTGTCGCAGAATTTCCGCGAACCGCCCATCTTGCCCTGCGATCCGGCCCTCAGCGAGCGGATACCGCGTCGCAAACTGTTCCAATTCATCGGCCGCACGATTGGATTCTTTTGCCAGGATTGCGCACATGACAATCCGCGCCAGAACGGTCGGCTGGTCCGCCTCTGAATCCGGATATCGTAGTACGGTTGGCAGCCGGCTTGCATCGGCGCGGTCAGGCAATGGAATCAGTTGTTCCCACCACATCCGCGCCGCAGAAAAATCGCCGCGGTCCCATGCGACTTCTCCGAGTGCAAGGAGAGCATCATCTCCGTAACTGCTGAGAAAAGCCTGTCGTACAATCTTGAGTAGCTCGGCTTCATCACGCGAGCGTTGCCAGCTTTCGAACCAGCGCCTTGCCTGTGCATCCGTCTTCTGCCGATAGGCCGTTCGGCCCACGTCTGGAATGCGCGACAGCAACACGTTGCAGCGAGTGGCCACATTTAAGTAAGTCGCAATCCCCCCCTGTTGCCCAGGCTGGACGAGCACAAGTGACTTGTTTTCCGCCTGCGCGAGCTCTTGCAGGATTCGAATCGCTTCCGTCCAGCGCGATTCTGACAGCAGGTCTTCAATCGTCCCGAAGAGTTTTGGCAGATTGTTGTCCGCTGGAAGTGAAACGTTCTCACGAAAGGGGCGTTTGATGATGCGTGGCTGCCCAGTCGCTGCCGGTGGCTGTCCAGAGATTGTCGATGAAACAGAGGCACCCAACAACAGGCATATTGCCAGCGTCAACGATCGTCGATTCTCACGCACCAGGAGACTCAACCAGTAGTGATCACGCGAGTTGGCACGTTCCATTGAAGTCATTGTCGCTTCGTTACTGGGGGGGCGTACTGGGGGCCATGAAACCGGATTCATGCTCAACTCTCCGTCAGGTTGATTCTCGCAATCGAGTTCCAATCCAGAACAGGATTGCCGCAGTCCCCAGCAATCCAGGCATCCAGATCAATTTGAAGCCAAACTGAATTTGCCACCACGAAATCAACGGTGTGATGGTGAGAACAATGAATTGCAGCGAGAAACCAATTGTTTGCTTCAGACGCATTGTAGTGCCGGTTCGGTGGAAGATGTTGATCCGACACGATTTTGATGGCTCCGAGTCCCGTTGTCTGCTCTGGCTCCAGACATTTTTTCGCAGGTGGTCAAGTAAAAATGGCCCGGCCGCCCTCAAGAGAGCAACCGGGCCACGGGATTTGGTTCAAGCGTCGGGCCTGTTCCTAAGGGTTGATGGAGATGTTCTGCGAGACCACGTTGCTTGTCGCTTTTCCGTCGGTGACCTGGAAATTGAGGGTCTTTGTCGTAGCAGCCGATCCACCATAGAGATACTTCACAGACTGAATAGCCGCACGATAATTCGAGACCGTGTCCGTTCCCGTCAAAGTGAGGGTTCCCGTTTGGGGATCGAATGTTCCTTGGATCTTTGCCGTATTAACGAACGACAAGATATCAACCCCTCGCTGATAGTTGACGGAGATCTTGATGGTTGCTCCCGCCAAGAAATCGTCATCTGGATCGGTCACCGTTGCCGTTGGCGCAACTGCAACGGCTCCGCCACCAATCTTGTATGCAACGGGCGATGACGAATTGGTTTGGATCACCGGCGGATCATTGACGGCTTGAACAGTCACAATCTGTGTTGCCGTATTGCTCGCCACCAGGCCATCGTTGACTGTGATCGAGATCGTCCGAGGCAACGTTGTCGGTGCGGTTCGAAGGTTCGAGTACCGGACTGATCGCAGTGCGGCTTGATAGTTGACGGCCGTGTCCTTGCCGCTCAGGGTCAGGGTGCCCGTCGTGCTGTCGTAAACACCATTGATGTTTCCAATCTTGCTGTAGAGCAAGGCTTCCTGTACGAGCTGCGCATTGGCCGTAATCTTGACGACGGCTCCAATCATGTAGGGGCTGTCTTCATCCTTGATCGTCAAGCCGGGAACGATGGCGACGGAACCGCCCTTCTCGACAAAGCTCGTGGCGCCAGAGCTATTGGTCAACAGAGTTGGAGCGACGTTCGTCGTCCGAATCTGCATATCTCGACTGACCGCGTTGCTTGGGACATCGGTCGTGTCGGTCACCTTGAACGTGATCGTCCGGGTCGCGACGTTCGGTGAGGACTTGGAGTTATTGTAAATAATCGATCGCAGGGCGGCCTGGTAGTTCGCCACCGTGTCAGTGCCAGTGAGCGTCAAGACGCCTGTCGCAGAATCCCAGGACGCCGTGATTTTCGGATTGGTGCCGCCCAGCGTCAGTTTGTCTTCAGTCGAAATATAGTTCTTCGTAATCTGAATCGTGGCGCCCTTGAGTTGCGGGCTGTCATTGTCGGCAACCGTGATCGTTGATGACACGAATGGTGCTGGGGTGTTGGGGTCGTTCAGCTTAAAAATTTGCGGAATCGATTCGATTCCGGCGAGCACTGACGGTGCATTGATTTTTGTAATCTGCACCGCACGGCTGACGGAGTTGCTCACCAGACCGGTTTGGTCGGTGATTGTTGCCGTGATCGTTCGATTTGGTGGATTCGGAGCATTGAACGAATTCGAGAACGTGACCGAGCGCAGTGCGACGCGATAGTTGCTGAATGAATCAACGCCCGTCAGCGTCAATGTTCCAGTCGCCGCGTTCCACGATGCCGTAATCTTTGCCGTATTGACGAAGTTCAGCTTGTCGATTGCTCCCTGGGCGTTGTAGTTGCCACTGATCTTGATCGTCGCGCCCATGGCATTGGGGGTTTCCGGAT
Source organism: Schlesneria paludicola DSM 18645 (assembly GCF_000255655.1). Taxonomy (NCBI): domain Bacteria; kingdom Pseudomonadati; phylum Planctomycetota; class Planctomycetia; order Planctomycetales; family Planctomycetaceae; genus Schlesneria; species Schlesneria paludicola. The sequence goes on from NZ_JH636438.1 coordinate 14,674, forward strand.
CAGTCACAGACATGTTCGGGAAGACCGCGACTGGGGTGGAACCCTCGGTGTAAACCAAGGTTGTGGTATCCGTGGTTGAAGCGACGGGAGGCTGCTCAACGGGAATCGTCTTGATATCCCGACTTTGCACGTTACTCAACAATCCACCAGCGTCCGTCACACTGAACGCCACCGTTCGCGTTGCCAGTGAGGGATTCGGATGCAGGTCGTAGTACTTAACGGTCCGCAGGGCCGCCGTGTAGTTGGCGACGGTGTCCGTTCCAGTCAATGTCAGCGTTCCGGTAACGTCATTAAAGCTCCCCGTGATTTTCGCCGTATTGGTAAATAGCAGGAAGTCTTGATAACGAATGTAGTTCCCTGTGATTTTGATCGTGGCCGACTGCAAATTCGCGTTGAATGGATCGGTGACTTGAATGGTCGCCGAGACGGGAACTTGCGTTCGTTCGGTATAGTCCAGCATCGTGGATTCAATTCCAGAGATCTGGACGACCTTGATATTGATTGTGGTCGTGAATGTGTTGCTGTTTGGATTGGTTGCTGACCCATCACTGACGACGAAGCTGACGGTTCTGCTGGTAGTTGTGAGAGTCGTCAGGCTGTTTGTGAACGTCACCGCCCGCAATGCGGCCTGCCACTGCGCCAGTGTTGCCGTTCCCCCCGATGAGGTCAGCTTCAGGATTCCGCTGGCATTGCTCACGATGGAAATGTTGCCCATCGTGGACCCATTGAGCACAAGGCCCAACTGATCTCCCGTCGTGAATCCCGTGAGGGTGATCGTAGCGTTCGACAGCGTGGTGTTATCGACGTCATTCACCGTGATCTGCGGATTGATTGCCAAAGTACCGGCACTGAGGCCGTAGCTGAGTGCGCTCAATGAGGATGCCAGAACCGGAGCGTCGTTGACCGCCGTCAGCTTGATATCGCGCTTCACCGTATTGCTGTCGAGGTTCTGCTCGTCACGAATCGTAAAGCTGACGGTGCGTGACGTCGTATTGGGATTCGATGACAGGTTCTTGTAGGTCACCGACCGGATCGCGGCCTGATAGTCACTAAGGCTGGCGATTCCCGACAACGTCAAGGTGCCGGAACTGGCGTTCCATGAACCGGTAATCGACGCCGTATTCGTAAACAAGAGCTGGTCTTGTCCATTCAGGTAGTTGCTCGTGATCTGAATCACGGCTTGCTTGGCGTTGCTGCTGTCAATATCGCTTGCGACGATCGCTCCTGTCAGAACGGTTGTGTTCTTCTCGGTATAGGCCAGCGGTGTGGTTTCAATTCCACTCAAGACAGGTGCAACATTGATGTGAGTGAGCTGAACCGTGATCGTTGCCGTGTCACCCAGGCTCGGTGACTGGCCGTCAACCACGAGCACCTTCAACGTATATGACTTGGTGTCCTTGTAATTGAAACTTGCCGTTTTGACTTTGATCTCGCCTGTGCTGGGGTCAATCATGAATACGTTTGCGGGACTCGCGCCCGAAATGGAATCGCTAGTGACACCGAGGATGGAATAAGTAAATGGCGTCGTTCCACCGGTCGCGACCAGTTTCGTGACAACACTGCCGATCGCTGCGGTGTCGGCGAGCGGGACCGTTTTATCCGCCAATTGCGGTTCTGACTTGTCCAGCAATTGAATCGTGACGTCGCCGGTGGCCGACTTCGAAGGGGATCCATTGTCGGAGACAGTGACCTTCAAGAGGTAGCTTGACTTGGTCGCGAAGTCGATCAAGCCAGGGTCGTTGACGGTAATGTTGCCGGTTCTCGAATCGATCGAGAACGCGCCTGATGAATTGCCGTCAACAATGGTGTAGGTCAATGTTTGCGCCGGACGATCGACGTCAATTGCTGTGACCTTGCCAACGAGTGTGCCTTTAAGGCTATGCTCGGCAACCGACAACGTTTGCGTCGGTACAGTTGGAGCATCGTTAAGGTCATTCAGGTTGATCGTGATATTCGCCTGCGTCGTCGTCGCAGGTGAACCTGAATCCGTCGCGCTGACGATCAAGGTGAAGATTGGAGTGGTCTCGAAGTCGAGAGCCGCTGAGTTGTTGACCTTGATCTGACCTTGGGCATTGATCGAGAAAGCGTTCCCGACGTTTCCACCGGTGATTTGGAATGTCGCAGTTTGGACTGGTCCATTCAGATTGTCAGGATCGTCCGTAAGAATTGTTCCAACGGTTGTCCCGTTCGCGCTGTTCTCGTTGACCGTAAACGACTGATTGGCGATTGTGATCTGTTCATTCACATCGACAACGTTGATCGTGTACTGCGCCGAAGTCGAAAGCGCGGGGCTGCCGTTGTCTGTGGCTTTGATCGTCAGGACGAACTGTTTGTGGAGTTCGTAGTCGATCGCGTTCGGGGTCAACACGGCGATACGCCAAATCGTCGGATGGAGCGGATCGTCTGGGATCAGTTGGAATGCGTTGTCCAAGTTTCCGTCGACAATCGTCATTGATGAAAATCGGTTGTTCGTTTCACCAACCGTTGCTGCGATGTTGATGATCGATTGGCCAACAGCAAGGGGATTGGCCGCAGTGCTTTCCACCGTTGTGGCCGTACCCGGCTGCATCGTCGGCGGCTTTTCGTTGACATTAATGAGCTTAATCAGAACCGTCGCGTTGCCGGATGTTGCGGCATCACCGCGGTCAACAGCCTTGACGACGAGCGAAAATGTGGGCTGATTCTCGAAGTCGAGCAGCACGCTATTCTTCAGATTCGAATCACTGAGGATCGGTTCGTTCTTGACCTTAATGACGCCGGTCTTGGGATCAATCGTGAAAATGTTGTCGTACGTTTTTGTGACCAGCGTCCCGTTTGGATTGGTCTTGAGTGACCCATCGTCATTCCTGACTGGTATTGTCACGCGATTTCCGCTGACGATCGAGTAGACCAGTTCTCCCAGTCCATTCGGTTTTTGCAAATCAGGGTCGTTGGCGATCACTGTGCCAACAATCGTGCCGTCCGCGGAATTCTCGGGCAGGTTGAAGACTTGACCGCTAGGAACCGTCGTATTTTCGTTGAGATCGATTACGTTGATGTTCAGCGTTGCGATCGTCGTCAAAGGCTGGACGTTTTGAACGGCGAAAACCAAACGATCAGAATCGGGATTGTCATCCATGACAGCGATCTGAAGGCTGAAGACATTCTGCAGTTCAAAGTTCAAGCCGAGTTGATTCTTGACGTAAACGGCACCTGTGTTCGGATCGATGCCAAACACGTCAACGATATCGGTCGATGTGTCGTTGGCTGGCTTGGTCGGGTCGTGATAGGTATTGCCGCCGACGATGTAGAAGCTATTTCGCTGTTGTGGTTCGGACGGATCGAATGGAACAAAAGTGTTCGCATCGGTCCAATAGCCTGATGCGGCAATGCGATTTGGCGTGTTTGTAAAGTTGGGATACCCATTGACCAATTGGAAGTAGCCAAGGATCAACCCGGGTGGGCTATTCTCGTTGACGCTGAGTGACTTTGTTGATTTCGAGACATCCGGCGGAGTCTCGCCGACGTCGCGTAGCCGGATATAAATATGCGATCCTTCGGTGATTGATTGCGCACCCGTGAACGGATCAAACTGAGTTGTACTCGACGAGGCGCCTTGTCGATCGGTGAACTTGACGCGGACATCAAGTATGACATCCGGGAAAGTCACGTGGATGTTCGGAGCCTCACCCAGATTTCCGATGACATTGGCCGTATCCCCCGCTTTGGCGCGGGCCTCATAGTCCAGGAATGTCGGATCGATGACATAGATGGCACCCGTGAAGGGATCGATTGAGAAGGCGGGATGGTCGGCGTCGAATCCAGGTACGGGGCCCACAAACTCATAAGTTCCGACGACCAAACCTGTCACCGGGTCATTGTCAAAAGCATCTTGATCAAATGCTGTCACGCCGTTGAAGCCGCCCGGTACCGTCGCCTGAATGCGTGCTCCATACGCACTATTTTCGTTGATTTGAAGAACATTGAGCGCCGACTTCGGCAGGTTCGGGATAGAGGGGTTCGGTAACGTTGGGTTCATGATGTCGGTGTACGGCCACTGGGGGATGATTGGGACGTGATTGACCCCTCCCAAAAGCTGGACCGTAATCGTGGTTGTCGCCGTTGCCGGGGTCGGCAGTGCGTTGTCTGTCGCGGTAAGAGTGAGTGTGAATGTGGGATTGGCGCGAAGAACCAGATCACCAGGATCGGTGATGTACAATTGGTCTCGGCCATTCACAACTCGAACACCGAAGGGAAGATTCCCATCTTTGTTGACGTCGGTATTGCCGCCAGTAATCGTCATGTTCCCCGGCGTATAGCTGGCGACAGGGGCTGTCCCCGTCGTGCTGACAGGAATACTCGTGATCGCTTGACCGAGCATCGATTGATTGAACGTGGGATAGGGAAACTGCGAAGTCGTTTCTGAAATCAAATAGGGAGCATCGAATTTAGGGAGTACCGGCGTCAGCATACGACGTTGTTCGAGCAATTCGACGATCGACGCGACGTTCGTATCGGCTTGCCGTCGATGTCGGCGACGCGATGCGGTTCGGGTGGCGGAAATTCGTGCAACAAGTGAGGTCAGCCATGAACTGAGGACCATGTGTATTCCCTGCGGATTTGAATCAGGACGAACTGTCTGAATGAAAAAACCACGTTTTGCCCAGAGAGAGCGCTCCGAGTCCACGCCGACCAAGTCCAAGTGGCCGAGTCTTTGCATCCGGCGTCTTGCCTGATGATCACCTAGGGTTTAGGAAACCCGAAGCAATGAATGAATTGAGAGGTTGGCTTAAGCAGGTTAAACGGGTTGGATGAGTCCTCGCAAGCGGTGACTTTTCAATTTTTGACAATTTGACTGATTTGTTTGATTTTTCATTTTTCGGAGAATGCTTCGAGTGCCGCTCAGTGTCATCTGTGCATTTGTACAAATTGGTTAAGTCGGATTGTCCGTTGCGTTATTGCTGTCTAGGGATTGAAAACGATACGAAGACTGTTCAAGTGAGTTGATGGGACGGAGTTGCTTTCTTTCCCCCGACTTCCGATGGTCACGAGTCGAGGCTCTTCTTCATCACTTTCGATCTCGCCGTCTGCGAATGGCGTACGCAAAACCGTTCGATCGATGGCCGTCGCCACGTTCGATAGAGTGGATCACGTGTTGCGCAGGCGTCGCAACGTCATGGCCTCAATCTGCTGTGTGCAGCGGCATCGCCGTTTGCCAAGTTTTCTCGCACTGGCAAGCTGAGGGGTCGGCAGTCCAAGCGTGCCATTTTGATGCTTCGACCTGAACGAAGTGCGTGTGATTTTTTCGAGGTGACATCTGCGAGTTGAATTTCCCGCGACAAAGACGTTTCAACAGGGATCGCAGCGGTCGGTGTGCGCGGATGAACTGACCCAACAATCAACCCGGATTTCTTTCGGATGACCGTAGCGCATCCGATAGAAGTCCTGCGATCAGTTCGTGGAACAATCCAGGGTGACCAGTTATCATTTAGGACCGAATCGGCTGGTGCGCGCGAGCTGGAATTTGAGTGTTGCCGTCTCTACAGGATCCACGATGAAAATTCATGAGTATCAAGCCAAGCAATTGTTGGCAGCCGCTGGGGTTACGGTTCCGAAAGGAATCGTCGCACACACGGCAGAAGAGGCCTTTGCCGCCTATCAAAAGTTGGGGGGTGAAGTCGCTGTGGTCAAATCGCAGATCCACGCGGGCGGTCGCGGAAAAGGAACGTTCAAACAGCACCCAGAACAACGTGGTGTGGTCGTCATCAAGTCGGCCGAAGCGGCCAAGGATAATGCTGCACGCATGCTGACCAGCACCTTGGTCACGCTGCAAACGGGTGCCGAAGGGAAAGTGGTCAGCACGCTGCTGATCGAAGAAGGTTTGAAGATCGCCCGCGAACTCTATTTGGGTGTCGTCGTCGACCGTGAATCGGGAGGCCCCATCCTGATCGCTTCGACGGAAGGCGGGATGGACATCGAAGTCGTTGCCCACAAGACACCGGAAAAGATCCTGCGCGAGCCGTTCGATGTTGAAGCCGGGCTCCGGGGGTATCAGGCACGCAACGTTGCCTACCGACTCGGGCTGGAAGGCGTCTCTGTCCGCGCGGCGGAAAAGTTGCTACGTCAACTTTGTCAGTTTTTCATCGACTATGACTGCAGCATGGTTGAGATCAACCCGCTGGTCGTGACGGCCGCTGGCGATCTCGTTGTCGGCGATGCAAAAGTGACGTTTGACGACAATGCGTTGTTCCGCCATCAAGATCTGCTGCCACTGCGCGATTTGACTGAAGAAGAGCCAATGGAAGTTCAGGCTCAGGCGGCGGGGCTCAGCTACGTGAAACTCGACGGAAACCTGGGTTGTCTCGTGAATGGTGCTGGCTTGGCCATGAGTACCATGGACATCATCAAATATCACGGTGGGGCACCGGCCAATTTTCTGGACGTCGGCGGCGGGGCGAATGTCGAACAAGTCACGGAAGCGTTCCGAATTATTCTTGCCGACCCCAATGTCAAAGGGATTCTCGTCAACATCTTCGGTGGCATCATGAAGTGTGATACCATCGTGACGGCCTTGTTGACCGCATACGACAAAATTGGCATTACCGTTCCGCTGGTGGTCCGACTGGAAGGAACGAATGTGGAACTGGCTCGCAAGATGTTGGCGGACAGCGGCAAACCGATCACTGTCGGAACCGATCTGACAGACGCTGCCAAGAAGGCCGTGAAATCACTCGGTGCCTGATTGTTCGCGGGACCGTTCCCCAACACGTTCGATTCGTGCTCGACATTCTCACTGTTACCCTCGAAAGCCAATAAGCGACCACCATGAGCATTCTTGTCGATAAGCATACGAAGATTATTTGCCAGGGCATTACTGGAAAGTCCGGCCTGTTCCACTCGCAACAATGCCGTGCCTACGCCAAAGAGCATCGTCCCGGCGAGGATGTGTTCGTGGGTGGTTGCACGCCTGGAAAAGGCGGTACAGAAATCGACGGCTTCCCGGTCTTCAATACCGTGGAAGAGGCCGTCAAAAAGACCGGAGCGAACTGTTCGCTCATTTTCGTTCCACCTCCGTTTGCGGCCGACGCGATTCTCGAAGCGGCCGATGCGGGGATCGGACTGATCGTTTGTATTACGGAAGGAATTCCTGTTCTCGACATGGCTCGCGTGAAGCGTGCCATGGTCACGAGCAAGAGTCGTTTGATCGGCCCGAACTGCCCTGGAATCATCACGCCCGGCGTTGCAAAAATTGGGATCATGCCCGGCTACATTCACAAAATCGGCAGCGTGGGCCTGATCAGCAAGAGTGGCACGCTGACCTATGAAGCCGCATGGCAGCTTGGAAATATTGGGATGGGTCAATCGACCGCCGTGGGGATTGGCGGCGATCCGATTATCGGAACCATGTATATCGACCTGCTCAAGATGTTTCAGGACGATCCCAAGACCGAGTCGCTGTTAATGATTGGGGAAATTGGTGGTGATGCGGAAATCCAGGCCGCAGAATACATCAAAGCCCATGTCACCAAACCAGTGGCGGCATTCATCGCTGGTGCAACCGCTCCTCCTGGAAAACGCATGGGACACGCGGGTGCGATTATTTCAGGCGGAAGCGGAACCGCGGCCGAGAAGCAAGCTGCCCTCGAGGCGGCAGGAGTCGTTGTTGCGAAGAGCCCTGCCGACATGGGTGCGGCTGTGAAGACTGCGATCGATCGTCGAAAGTAAACAACCCTTTCGACGGGAATCCATGGACTCGTCCTCAAATGTCGTCGTCCACTCGTTGGGTCTGCCTGCTGTTGATCTCTGTCAGTGGCATCGAATTCTGGATGCTCGGCGGCACTGTTGTTGCCGCCGAGAAGTCCAAGATTCAAGCTGCGATCAAGAAGGGGCAGGATTTCCTGCTGAAACAGCAGCTTTCAGGCGCTCATGGAACGATCGCGGGGCTGGCGTACATCAAGTCGGGCGGAGACAAAACGGCGCCGGCCCTTCAGCGGCTCGCGCAAGACATTCTTGGGAAAATCAAGGAAAGCACGTACAAGCCCAGTTATCAGCATAACTACGAGGCGGGTGTCGACCTGATGTTTCTTGAGGCATTCGATGCAGAAAAGTTTCGACCTCAGCTCGAAGCGATTTCTGCGCATCTTCTCTACACGCAGTTGCCGAACGGCGCGTGGTATTACCCGAACCCCACCGAGCCGGATGCGGGCGACACGAGTATCACCCAGTACGCTGTCATGGGTTTGTGGGCGGCGGCTCGCGCGGGTGTCGAGATTCCTGTTGATGCATGGGAGCGGTGTGCCAAGTGGCACATTGCAAAACAACGAGCCGATGGTGGTTTTTGTTACCATCCGTTCGAGGAACACTCCGCCGCGAGTTTCCAGCACAACCAAAGCATCGGAACGATGACGGCTGCAGGTGCCAGCAACTTGTTGATCATCCGTCGAATGCTGTTCGGCGACACCGATTTGGATGCCGAATTGCGGCCCCCCGAGGTCAAACGCCGCTTTGGGGTGCTCGAGAAATTCACGGAAGAGAAACGCATCGCACCAAAAGCGCAAGTAACGATCCGTGTCGCATCGATCGATAAGGTTGTCAAAGAGAGCGTGCAGTGGACGTCACTGCATCTGGGAGACAACGGCCGAGATCGCGCCAGTTGGTTGCTTTACTACATGTATTCGATCGAACGTGTTGCGGCCCTGATGGACGTCGATAAACTCGGCACGCATGATTGGTACGAAGAGGGGGCCGACGATTTGCTACTCAAGCAGGCCGCCGATGGAAGTTGGACAGATGGCTGCGGCCCCACCGCCTCAACCGCACTTGGACTCATGTTCTTGTCAAAGGCGACGACCTCGATCATCGCGCCCAAAGCTCGAGTCAAGTTGCTGGGCGGTGGTTTGCAGGCCGGTGGGCGCGGGCTACCAGAGAATCTGGATGCCGTTCAGGTCAAAGATGGGGCCGTCGTCTCGCGGAAGATTGTAGGGCCCGTCGACGACCTGCTCAGTGAACTTGAACGGTCGTCTGATGCGAAGGTGGAAGACATCCAGGCCGCAGTCGTGGATGCCGTGCAGCTTGATCATCCCGAAGAACTGATAGGTCAGATTGCTCGCTTGCGGAAGCTGGCGACGGATTCGCGAGTGGAAGTGCGTCGAACGGCGTACTGGGCGCTTGGGCGATCTGGTGATGTTTCGGCCGCACGCGTATTGATTCAAGGGCTGATGGACTCTGATCTGGACGCCGTCCGCGAAGCGAGCATCGGGTTGTGCATTCTCAGTCGACGGCCCGAAGGGGTTGGAAAGCCCATCGATCCAACGGATGACGTCGAAATGGGGCAGAAAGACGGAGCGACCGACGAGGAACGGCTGGCAGTCATCGCGGCCTGGAAGTCGGAATCCAAGAAACGCTGGACTGACTGGTACCAGAAGAACCGCAACTATGACGAGCGTGACGATCGGAATAGCTTAAAACGGTCGACGAAATAGAGTGGCGTTCATGCCACGTGTTGTGATGTGGTCCGCTTCCAGAATCGACACCCTGCCTTGAAAGCGAAATCATGTCGAGTCGACCACCCGTTCCTGTCATGCGCGTGACGCTTTACGAATGGGTCAGCTCCTGGGCGATCTCGTTGTTCATCGGGATTCTCCTGACCTGCTCGATGGTGGTTGTGGTTTGGATGACAAATCGCCTGCCGAAACCGCCCGAGGCCATTCCTGTCGAACTGGTAGAATTGCCGGGTGGGGCCGAAGACGGATCGCCGGATGAAACTCTGCGTGTTGATTCGCCAGAACCAGAAACGCGCGATGCCTCACCTGCGGACGTGGCGGACGATCAAACGGAAATCGCCGAGGCGGTCGAAGCGGTTGTCGAAATGTCGGAGGCCGCGACACAGCAGGTTCAGCAACAGTTCGAAACGGGTATCCAGAATACAGGCAAGGTTGGGCGCGCTACGGGGACCGGACGACGAGGTTTGGGTGTCGGACCTGGCACGGGAGGAATGCCACGAGAGCAGCGTTGGTTCGTCAAGTTCGGTGATCGAACGGCGGTGAATGAATACGCCAGGCAATTGGAGTTCTTTGGAATCGAAGTGGGGGCACTACTCCCCGATGGTCGTCTCGCCTATCTTTCAAAACCAACCGCCAACGTGCCTGATGTTCGCTATTCCAAGAGCGGCAGTGGCGAAAATCGGCTGTACATGACATGGCAGGGTGGCGAACGGCGCGTGGCAGACGTTCAGCTTTTTGCGAAGGCTAACGTTCCCATCCAAGCCGACACGCTGATCTTTCACTTTTATCCCAAGAACACCGAGAACATGCTCGCACAGTTGGAACTGAGCTATCGTGGGCGAACCGTCAATCAGATCCGTCGAACATACTTTGCCGTTGAACCCGATGGGTTGGGGTACAAGTTCTCTGTCTATCGTCAGATTTTCTTTCAGTGAACGCTTGGGCGCGCCGCGTTATCAATTCTCAGCCAGTTGTCTGCTTACTGTTCTTTGAATAACCTGCGATTGGCTGACCGCTCCGAGCGCTTGGCGTCAGCCGCAGAAATTCTGCGATGTCACTCATTCTGCGGTGTTTCGAATACAGAACTGATAATAGATCTCGGCGGCCTGATGCAGTTGCGCGATCTCGATCCATTCATCCTTCGTGTGTGCCTGCGCAATATTGCCGGGACCGAACACGACCGACGGAACGCCATTCATCGCGAACCGTGATGCGTGCGTCCCATAGGGAACGCCCAGCACGGTCTTGGGGCCGACGACGGACGTGATGGATTCCATGAGTTCCTTGGCCAATGCCCCGTTGGCACCATCTCCCAGGGGGGGACTGGCGCAGTAAGGCGCATCGTGCAGGACTTCAAAGTCGAGCTGTTTACGCAGGTGTGCGGCCAGTTCTTCGATCACACCATATTGATCTTCGCCGGGGATCACGCGGCGATCAACTTCGATGCTGCAATGGTCCGGAACCACGTTGACGCTGCTTCCGCCTTCGATCCGTCCGACGCTGAGCGTCGCTGGACCACACAGCGGATGGGCAGGACGTGAACCCGGCAGCCACCGTGCGTACTCTTCCAGGCAACTGACGACACGTGCCATCCGGTAGATGGCGTTGATGCCTTCATTGGGGCGCGAGCTGTGGCAGGCTCCCCCTGCCGTATGTAATTTCCAGCGCGAGGCACCACGATGGGCAACCACGATGTCGAGTTCCGTCGGTTCGGCGATGATCGCGACATCGGGACGCGTGGGACACAGTCGATAGGCGGGCGACTTATTGGACCAGCTTCCCGTTAAGGCATTCACGCCCAGGCTGGTCGATTCCTCGTCGCACGTCAGCGACAACACCACATTCGGCATGCGTGCGGGCCGTTCTTCGGCCAGTCGCGTGAATGCGAACAGCATCGCCGCCATGCCGCCTTTCACATCGCACGATCCGCGGCCGTACAGACGCCCGTCTTGCTCAACGGGATCGAATGGCGGGATCGTCATGCCATCCACGGGAACCGTATCTTGATGTGCATCGAGCAAAACCGTTCGGTTCGAATCGCGAGAATCAATTCGGGCAATGATATTGGATCGGCCCGGAGCGACTTCGATGGATTCGAACGGGATCGCCCGCGCGTTGAGGTACTGACAAAGATACTCAGTGACACGTGTTTCGAAGAATTCGGGACCAGAGACGTCGCGCCCCATCGGATTCACGCTCGGGATGGCGACAAGGTCTTTCAAGATTGCCAGTGGGCTGGTCATGGGTGGGCTTCCGTAGACGATCGGCGAAACGGCAGGCAGCAGTAGCGGTAGTCGTACCAGCAGGCTATCGACATCCCGCTCAGAGCTCCAGTGGTCAAACAAAAACCGCCTCGAGAATCGCGTCTCGAGGCGGTTTTCAATGAAATTTCAGATGGATTTGGTCTTACGACAGAGCCACCGTGACGGTCTTCGTTTCGGTGTAGTGATCCAGCGCCGCTTCCCCGTTTTCGCGTCCTTGCCCTGACATCTTGAATCCGCCGAACGGTGTCGTTGTGTCAACGATGTGATAGCAGTTCACCCAAACAGTTCCGGCTTTTACGTTCTTGGCATACCAATGTGCCTTGTCGATATTCTTCGTCCAGATCGCAGCCGCCAGACCGTAGGTCGTGTTGTTCGCTCGTTCGATCATGTCTTCGGCGTCTTTGAACGAGAGCACGCTGACCACGGGGCCAAAGATTTCGTCCGTGGCGATCGACATGTTGTCCTTCACATTGTCGAAGATTGTCGGTTCGACAAAGTAACCTTTGCCGTCTCCCGCTCGCTTGCCGCCGCACACCAGTTTCGCACCCTGCTTCTGGCCTTGATCGACATAACCCAGAATCTTGTCGAGTTGTTCCTGAGAAACCTGCGGGCCTTGCTCGGTTTTTTCATCGAGCTGGTTACCGACGCGTCGCTGACGTGCTCTATCCGCCAGTCGCGACACGAACTCTTCGCGGATCTTTTCTTCAACGAAAAGTCGGCTGCCGGCCGTGCAGCACTGTCCACCGTGGAAATAGATTGCATGGAAGGCACCGGCGACGGCTTGTTCCATGTCGCAGTCGGCGAAGACGACGTTCGGGCTCTTCCCGCCCAGTTCAAACGTCGTTCGCTTCAGTGTGTCGGCGGCGCGTTTCGTAATGATCTTGGCGGTGTCGACGTGACCCGTGAAGGCGATCTTGTCGATACCAGGATGGGTCACCATTGCATCGCCCGTGGTCTCGCCCATGCCATTCAGCATATTAATGACGCCTGCGGGGAATCCCGCTTCCTGTGCCAGCTCGCACAGTCGCAAGGCGGTCAGCGGAGTCTGTTCCGCCGCCTTCATCACGATCGCGTTTCCGCATGCCAGCGCAGGTCCCCATTTCCACGCGGCCATCAGCAACGGGAAGTTCCAGGGAATGATCTGGCCGACAACGCCCACCGGCTGTCGCAACGTGTAAGACAGAAAGTTGCCCCGTACCGGGACCGTCTTTCCCTCGATCTTGTCCGCCCAACCTGCGTAGTAACGGATGCAGTTGATGACGCCACCCAGGTCTCCGCGAGAATCGGTGATCGTCTTTCCACAGTTCAGCGATTCAAGACGAGCCAGTTCTTCGGAATGGGTCTCCAAGAGGTCGGCCAGTTTGAACATCAGCTTGCCGCGATCGGCCGCATCCATCCGTCCCCAGGGACCTTTGTCGAGTGCTTTGCGAGCCGCTTTGACGGCGGAATCGACATCTTGCTTTGTGGCATGAGCCACCTTTGCGATGACTTCACCGTTCGCGGGGTTGTACGTTTCAAACGTGCCGCCGTCAGATGCGTCACACCATTCGTTGTTGATGAAGAGTTTCGTTTTTCCTGCGAATTTCGTCGCGGTCGGAGGGGTGGCGAGCGTGGCGGTCATAGTGTCCTTTCTGGAGACAGTCGCGAACAGAACGGGCCCGAGGGACATCCCGTATCGTAGCCTGCTGCAACAGGCGACTCAACTCGTTGAAATCCCAACCGATCACCGCGTCAGTTCACGGCGTCAATTTCATTTCCGCCAACCAGGCCAAAGATTGATTCTGCCAGGCGTCCCACATCGGTCCTTTGTATCCATTCAGTCCATGCCCGCCTGAGGGCAGCTCCAGCAGTCGACCTGGAACATCGTGCGCTTTCAACGCTTCATAGAACAACCGGCTGTTGTCAATCACGACGGCCGAGTCATCGAGCGCGTGCGCCAGGAACGTGGGGGGCGTCTTGTCGGAGACCTGACGTTCATTTGAGAAGAGCTCGACCATTTTGGCAGAAGGTTCCCCGCCCAGCAGATTCTTCCGTGATCCTTGGTGAGTCTTTTCTCCCATTGTAATCACAGGGTAGATCAAAATGGCAAAGTCCGGTCGGCAACTGATGCGATCGATCGGGTTGGCGGACTGTGCATTGCCGAGATCAAAGTGCGTGGCGGTCGTCGATGCCAGATGCCCGCCTGCCGAAAAACCGATCACGCCAATTTTAGCAGGATTAATCTTCCAATCGGCGGCATTCAACCGCGTGTATCGAATCGCCCGCTGTGCATCCAACAGCGGCACGAACGTTCGCTGCGCGGGAAGTCGATATTCGACAACCACACCCGTGATGCCGTGCCGATTGAGCCACGCGGCAATGCCATCTCCTTCAGGGACTTTGGCAAGTCCCCCATAGCCACCGCCCGGAAATATCACGATCGCCGTTCCATTCGGTTCGGGCGCGAGATGAACCGAGATGAACGTGTCTGCCGTTTCGAACTGGCCTTCGCCCGTCGGCGCCTGGCCGTTCCAAAGTGGGATTCGCCGAAGATCGGCTTGCTGTGCCGAACAGAAGCTTGGAGACTGGATCAATCCTGTCAAAAACACCAGGCCGATCAATACCTCACGTCGCTGACAAATCATCGCGAATTCCCTGGAGCGTGGCAGGTCCGGATTCGATTCGAGAAGAACGCGAACCGGTTTTAGTGTGGGGGCACCGGCAAGTTACTTTGAAACGACCGGCATTCGCAAATGAACGAGCCCCTATTGTAGACTGTTTACAGACCTTGGATTCACTCGTTCGTTCCGCGGAAATCAATCTTGCCTCACGATAGTCAATTTCAACGTCCGAAACGTCAGATCGAGCGAGAATTCGGCGTTCCGGTTCCCGGCGAAATCGTATCTCCCGATCAATGGACGCAGACGGGCTTAAAGAAACTCCCCCCAGAGGGACCACTCAATTTTGCCGAGATCTTCGGTCGCGTCGCACCGATCATGCTCGATATCGGCTGCGGGAACGGGAGGTCAACCCTGGCTTCGGCCGTGTGGCGATCCGATGTTGACCACCTTTCGTCGGACGTGTTGCCGGTTGTGATTCGTTATGCAACCCGTCGTGCCAATCAACGAGGATTGAAAAATGTCCGGTTCGCGGTGATCGGTGGGCGGGAAATCCTCCAGGACTACATCGCGCCTCAAAGCGTCAACGAGATCCACGTCTATCATCCGCAACCCTACTATGAAGCGGACCAGGTGCATCGGCGTTTGATCACACCGGAATTTATCGCGCTCGTGCATCGGTCTCTCGTGAACGACGGATTGTTTGTACTGCAGACGGACAATCCAGGGTATTGGAAGTACATGCAGCAAATCGTCCCATTGTTTTTTGACTGGACCGTCCATCCTGATCGATGGCCTGATGCTCCCAAGGGACGCACACGCCGCGAAATCATTGCCCTTCGACAGTCGCTGCCGGTCTTTCGTGGAACCGGTCGACCCCGCAACGATATCTCGGCCGCCGACGTCTTGCAGCTTGCAACGACGCTGCCGCCACCGACCTTTGACGCGGATCGAAAACTGCGGGATCTCGACCGCGTCGAACGCGAAGGGTGATTCCGCACACGGACGTGACGACGAAGGAGATTCCTCTGATCCTTCCGAGACTTTGCATCCTCTTGAAAGTCCCCAGTCGACGCTCGTTCGCCAGTAAGCACTGCCTTGGAGCGCGGGGAAACGCACCCGAATCAAACGAATGCCGTGTACGTTGATCCCTGTGTTGTTGTCGCGGAATTCATCGACTTTGGTCGAAGATCTCCCCGAAATCACAAAAAAAGCCGCGAAAAACGGTCTGGCCACATTCAAACTGTTTCGTTAGCATCCCCCGCCCATCGGGACCTGATGCCCGGGGCCGACAGGTAATTGTGTGTCGATCATGGATGACTGACGCCACCGTTCAGGATGAACGCTCCCATCATGCGACAGATTTCTCGATTCCGATTTACGGTGTTCGTGACCTGCGTGACTGCCAGCTTTTCGACTGTGCTTCTGGCACAGAACGGTAAGTCGCCGCAACGTCAATCTTCTCCGCCTGCGACAAGCGGCAAGTCTTCGACGGGGCGGCCATCGTCTGCTCCGCCCAAAGGGGCTGCTGCCGAGGCACCCGCGAAAATTGATCGCAATCTCGTGCGACAAACGGCTGCCACCGACGAATTGCCGCCGGAACTCGAAGAGATTCTTGCGGACTGGGAAGCGCATTCGAAGTCCATCAAGACCTTGCACGGGATTCAATCGCGAAGCGAATTCAATCATGTGTTCGGTGTCGAAAAGGTCACCAAGGGGCCCTTCTTCCTCGAAACACCCGACAAAGGTCGAATCGACATTCTTGCGGTGAAGCTCGGTAAGGGGGCTGTCAGCAACAAGTTGGATAAAGAAAAAAAACCATATAAGCTCGAATCCGGGCAGTCGCAAAAGTGGATCTGCACCGGGGAAGAGATTCTGATCCTCAACGAGGACGAGAAAGACAAGACCTACTCCCGCGAAGCGATTCCCGAGAATCAACGCGGCAAGAACATTATTCACAGCCCATTGCCATTCCTGTTTGGGATGGAAGCAGAAGAAGCCAAACATCGATTCAAACTGCAATTTGATAAAGACAAGACCGACGGGTCCATCAAGAATTCCAAGGATTCCGCGACGCTGTTGGCCTGGCCGAAGATGGAGAAGGATCGACAGAACTACAAGGTCGCACGGATTACGCTGGATAAAACCAAGTATCTGCCAAAGGAAGTGCGTCTCTTGGACGACAGTGGCACCGAAGTTGTGTACACCTTTGAATCTGTCAGCGTCAACACCAAGAATCTGCAAGGGGTGAGAGGGATTTTTGGGATCGAAACCGATCCTTATCATCCAAGCCTCAAAGGCTACGCACTGTACATTCCGCCCGAAGATCCAATCGAGGAACGGGAAAAACGGATGGGGATTCCTGTCCAAAAGTCAGGTCAGAAAGTGAGAATGGCGACACCTGTCGAGCCGAGTGCGCCGCCAACCAAAGATGGAAAACGATCTGCGACAGCACCGCAGAACTCGATCCGGAAATGATCTGACCAAGTCACGTTCACGCGGGAGTGATCCCGCGTGAACTCGTTTTCAGCCCTCAATCTTCTCACCCTGCCGTCTCGTCGCTTTCGATCTTTGCGCGATCAATTCCCAAATCGATCAAAGTGACGCTCTGGTTTCTCGCACGTTCTGTGCGGTATCCTGTCTGTGACGGAGGTACCGAACGTGACGAATGGTTGGTCGGCGTCGGGCGATACTCGCGATTGCGCAGAATCCCCCCTGCCGCTGCGGGGTGTCGCGGAATTGCGACTGGACACGTTGCGAATTGTAACGTAGGTCTTAGTGTGCCAGATCGTATGCGATATACGGGTGCCCGAAGGAGAGTCGCCGAACTGACCGGCCGGACCTTCGATCCCATACGGAATGGCCTTCCTCTATTCCACGGGTCCCCAGAATGAATTGTTTGAAGCGGAAAACTATGCCAGTTCGTCCTTCAAAACGGAACTTCTTAGCACGGGCACTCGACATCACCGGATGTGGTCGAATGTTGCGAGCGGCCTCCACGTGGGAAGGCGTTCTCATTCTCAACTACCATCGGATCGGAAACAGACACGATTCGTTGCTCGATCGGAATCTCTGGAGTGCTTCGGACGAGGATTTCGACGCACAAATCAGGATGGTTGCCAAGAACTTCGATGTCGTGGGACTCGATGACCTGGAAACGGTCATGCACGGTCACAGCGGTCGCCACGTCATGGTGACCTTCGACGATGGTTACCTCGACAACTACACGAACGCGTATCCGATTCTGAAGTCGCACAATGTTCCTGCCACCTTCTTCATCACGACCGGATTCTTGGATGTCCCGAAAGTTCCCTGGTGGGACGAGATTGCATGGATGGTTCGATCCAGTTCGAAAAAGGGGCTCGATGCCAGTTTCTGGACGTCCACCCCGATTGTCTTTGACGAGCCTCACCGTGAAGCCGCGATCAATCGGCTGCTGGCCATCTACAAGAACATGACAGGCGTTGTGACAGACGATTATGTCGAATTCCTGGCCGAGTCACTTGGGACCGGACGGTGTCCTCATCAAATTGCTCGGGAACTATGGATGACCTGGGATATGATCCGCGAGATGAAGCAGAATCGCATGACGTTTGGCGGCCATACCGTCAATCATCCGATCCTTGCCAATCTTTCGGGTGAACAGCAAGACGAAGAGATCGGAAATTGTCGCCGCCGTCTGGTCGAAGAATTAGGTGAACCGATCGACGCTTTCAGCTACCCCGTGGGAGGCGCCCGGAGCTTCAACTCGGACACGCGGAAAGCACTCGTCAAGCATGGGTTCAAATGGGGATTTACTTACCTGGGTGGTTACTGCCACTACGGGGAAACAGACCTTCTTGCCATTCCGCGAACTGCGATTGAGACCGATATTGATTTGTCGATGTTCCGCGCGATCACCACCCTGCCTCAAATCTTCGCTTGACACTTCTCTTCGCCTGGCGACCTTCTTCGTCGGCTTTCCCGCTCTTCACAATTCGTGTTTGACCTCTGATTGAAAACGTGCCGTTTCAATTCGTACGGTGTTGTTTCGCGCTGAAAGTCCGTCCGTCCAACAGTTGACGGCTTGCCGCTTTCGGTTATCGTGACACGACGCTCGCGTATGACTGCAAAGTGTCTTTGCGGGTCATCTCGTACAGGAACTGCGACGGAACGTTCCACGATCGAGTTCGTGAAGGGCCTTAACATGACGTTGATGGATCAGAAATGGGTTCGTGTCGGCAAGGTGACATTCGGCAAGGGGGTCTTCGCCCGGCAAGATATTCCTAAGGGAACGACCATCGGAAAGGTCGATGGTCGTGTGATTGATGATCCGAACTACGCGACCTCGTACTGCATCGATCTGGGCGGTTCGATGTCGCTTGAGCCACAAGCCCCGTTCCGGTTCCTGAATCACTGCTGCACGCCCAATAGTTGTTTGTGCATCCAGGAAGTGTTGTACGACGACGGATCGCCTGCTCCCTCCGAAGTCTATGTCGAAGCAATCGCCGACATTCCGAAGGGGGCCGAACTGACCATCGACTATCAATGGGCCGCGTACGGCGCGATCAAGTGTCTTTGCGGAAGCCCTGCGTGCCGTGGTTGGGTCGTCGCGATCGAAGAGTTGCCGTTGCTGCAAAAGAAAACGAAAAAGGCCAAGCAGGCCTGCTGATTTCACCTCAAGCCGTTTCCTGCGCGATTTCCACTACCGTGTCCTCCGAGTCTCAGTGGCAAGATCTCTTTTCCAAGGTCAAGAAGGTCACCCCTGAGGGCACAAAGAGGGAAAAGGCTGACGTTGGCTCCTGTGTTCGGTGAAATCCGCGGAGGCACTCGGGATGCAGCTCATTCGAAGAATGTGGGTCATCATTCTCGGATTGTTCTTCGCACTGACGACATGTCCGCAGGCTCGGTCCGACGATCAGCCAGACGATGTCCTGGTCATCCGCGAATTGCGGTACCGCGAGGGTGAGAGTAAGAACTGGGCGCTGGACCTGGCTCGACCGAAAGGTGATGTCGCAACATTGCGGCCCGCGATCGTGATCATTCATGGTGGCGGCTGGAAATTTGGCAACAAATCCAGTTTCTCGAAATCGGATTCCCCAGCCCCAGGAAACATCGTCGACTTTGCGCGACTCGGATTTGTCGCCGCGACCATCAATTATCGTCTCTCCACTGAAGCGGTCTGGCCTGCGGCCCTTCATGACTGCAAGAACGCCGTGCGCTATTTGCGAGCCCATGCCAAAGAGCATGGTATCGATCCGACGCGAATCGGTGTCTGGGGGAACTCTGCGGGCGGGCATCTGGCACTGCTTTTGGGGCTGACAGAATCACAGTCCAAATGGGAAGGCGATGGCCCGCACCTGGACCAGTCGAGTTCCGTGCAATCCGTCTTCAGCGACAGCGGTCCGATCGATCTTGTCCATCAGCACCAGCAAGATCAGGTGCGGATGGTCATCGAGGAATTGTTTGGAGGCCCGCCCGAGGGCCCGCGGCTGGATGACTATCGGGCCGCGTCACCCATCAACTACGTCAACGGGAAGTGTCCACCGACCCTGCTCGTCTATGGTGCCGCCGACGAACAAGTGGGCATCGAAACCGCGGATCAGTTCCTGGTTGCGGCAACCCAGGCCGGACATCGCGACATCAGCTACATCCGTCTCGCGAATGTCCGCCATTGCCCTTTCTCGATTCGACGAATTGCGTTTCTGACTCCGATCGTCAACGAGTTCTTCACGCGCACGCTTCGACTTCAGGATGCTCCGAAGCCCTGAGCGTCAGTGGCGGTTGAACTTCATGCCCAGAACGACACGTTCGCTCAATATCGTTCTCGAGGTCGCCGCGGCTCATCGGGATCGACGATCTGCTCTTTGCGCTTTCGACCCGTAACAATCCAATAGTCGTTTGCTTCGGTGACTTCGACGTCGGCGTACCACAGCGGCATTCGTTCCACGAACCAGTTGGGGGTCTTCGTGACGATCAGCACCTTCGCGCGCGGTTTCAGAGCACGGTGAGCCGTGTCGAGAAACAGGTCGGCAATCGCATAGTTCGAAAAATAGGGAGGGTTCGCAAGTGCCAGATCGAATGTATCGGATTCCGGTGATGCTCCCTCGGCATCCAGCACCACGGTGATTCCGGGGGCCTCGTTCCGAGCGATCCCTCGTTCGAGCGATTGAATCGCGCGGGCATTCGAGTCGACGGCATGAACTTTCACGCCCTCGGCGCTGAACGCCGATGCCAGCGATACGGTTCCGGCCCCGCAACCCAGATCCAGGAACTTCATGCCAGGCTTCACCTGCATGGTATTGATCAAGGCTCGGGCACCGGGATCGATGTGCCGATGGCTGAAGACACCGGGGCGACTGTAGGCGTAGATCAGCCGCCCACGATCGCGAAATGCGAATTCACAGTCGAAGTCGCGCACTTTCTTCAGGGGACCCACCTTCGTGGCCAGGTACACGGTTCCTTGTTTACGGATCGGTCGTCGCGTCACCTTCGGAAATAGCTCGCGCAGTTCGCGATGGATCCATTGGTCTTCGTCGTTGTCCGTCGAAACAACCATCCTGCCGCCTTCGACCAGGCGCAGGTAACCCTGCTGCATCAAGTCTCGGGTAAGTTCTGCTTCGCCCCCTTTTTTGAAGGCGAACGCCACAAGATCCGCTTCCTGCTCAGGCAAGTCCGGCTGGCAATGAAACTTCAGGTTCGGTGGCACTTGGCCTTCTTCACTCACGCGAAATTCGGTCTGCGATTTATGGAAGACATCCAGAAACCAGCAGTCGACGGTGGCGTCGGGCTTGTCCTGTGCGTACGCGACGGCAAACTGTGCCCGTCCTGCCGACGTGCAGATGACGCGTGTTCCACTCAATTCCGGAATCACATCGATCAACAGCTTTTCTTGCGGTCGAACGAAAAATGAATGCGGAATCTCTTCTTCAACCTGCTTTTGACGACGTGCCACGCGAAACTCGACTAGTGAGAGTGATTAAGAAATCGGATCGACAAATCAGCGGAATCATTCAGAACCACGAGCCGGCGAACGAGGGGTTGCGCGGGACGACACGATAGGGGTTATAGCACCCGGCCAAGGTAACACTTCAGGTAGTCCGTTTCGAGGCAATGGATCGATGCCGGGTGATCCGCCGCGGCCCCACGGACTTCGATCAGCTGCAGTCGACGATTCGCGTGCAGTGCGGCTTGCCCTAGCATATCAGCGAACATTTCATGTGTGACCTGACCCGAACAACTGCATGTCACAAAGAATCCGCCCGGCCGGATCAAACCCATTGCGAACCGATTCAAGCTGTAATAGCCACGAAGCGCCGCCTCGATCCCCTGACGATTCCGCGCCAGCTTCGGTGGATCGAGAATGATTGTATCGAAAACCTCGCCCCGCTCCTCGAATTCTTCCAGAAGTTTGAACGCATCTTGCTTCACCGTCTGCAAGCAGTCGCCGACCCCGTTCAGTTCGGCGTTGGCGCGGGCTTGCGTGAGCGCCGCTTCTGATGCGTCGACTGCCACCACCTCTGCCGCCCCGCCATTGACCAGGCAATTCAACGAAAATCCACCGGTGTAGCAGCAAACATCCAGGACGCGATGCCCCTTCACAAAGTCCGCAATCCGGCGACGGTTGTCCCGTTGATCCAGAAAGAACCCGGTCTTTTGCCCTTCCGCGACGTCGATTCCGTAGCGGACGCCGTGTTCCTCAATGAACAGCGGCCGCGGTGGTGCCTCGCCCCACAGCAATCCGTCGGCAAGCTCCAGTCCTTCAGCGGCTCGAATCCCCTTTTCCGTTCGAAGCCAGATTCCCTTGGGATTGAGTGCCTCGCGCAGCCGAGTCAGGAGAACCTCTTGACGCTGTGCCAGTGCCCGGCTGGTCAGTTGCACCAGTAACCAGTCGCCATACCGGTCGACGGTCAGGCCAGATAGTCCATCAGCTTCGCTGAAGATCAGCCGACAGGCGGAGGATGAATCTGGGCTGGGAAACAAAACCTTGCGCAGTCCGATTGCCTCGTCGATGCGCGTGCGCCAGAACTCGTCCGTGAGTGGAATCGATTCATCCCACGAATAAAGCCGCACGCAGATGTTGCTGTTCGGGTTAAACAAACCCCAGGCGATAAAGACGCCGTCGTGTGCATGCAGCCGGACAATGTCCCCCGCTGCGGGATCACCGGTAATTCGGCTGACGGCACCGCGGAAGACCCATGGGTGACGACTGAAGAACGGCAATGCCTTGCGAGGCTGAAGGACCACTCGAGGAACAGAATCGGTCAGCAGAGTATCGTTTTTTTGCGTCAGCATTCCAACAATTCCATGATTGCCGTGATGCTGAAACCTGATCTACTCGGCGCGTACTTTCGCCAAGTGGGGGTGGCTGCCAGCGTTCTCAAACAGGTGTTGGTAACCTGCGGCGGTCAAATTTTTCCGGTCTAGTTTCGAAACCCACCACAGCAGTACGGCGACGCTGGTAAAGAGCGTGGTAATCATGCCCAGCATAAACAGGATGCTGATCATATACGCTCGCGGCTCGTTTTCGTCTGTTTCCAAGGCAAATTTACACATGGGACAAGCCCATACGCTCGATGCCTGTGCAAGGAAGACAGATCCCATCGCGATGATGTTCAATGTTCGTTTCATGAACAACCCTCAAGGAGCCGTGCCGGGCCAGTGGTAGAGCATGACGTAAATCATAACGCCTGTCACGGATACGTAAACCCAGATTGGAAATGTCACCTTCGCGATGCGGCGATGACGCACCCAATCTTGCCGCCACGCTCGATAGAGAGTCATGATCGCCAAAACCGGAACGACTGCCGCCAGAACGACATGCGTCAGCAGGATCGCCAGATATGACGTACCGAGCAGCGTGCCGCTGTGGCCAAATCGTTTTCCGGGCTCGCCCGTGTAGACATGCAGTGCGTAGTGGTAGGTCAGGTAACACCCCAGAAATATGATCGACGTGACAAACGCCGAAATCATCACCCAAGCATGTTCTGTCCGACGTTTTTGCCGGATTAAACCATAACCCACGAGAAGCATGATTCCCGCCAAGCCGTTCAAACCCGCATTCACAGCTGGTAGGGTCGCGGCCCACGCAGGAAGTTTGCTCAACGGGTTCTCGTCATCATCCGTTAGAGTCGCGCTGTTGGATACGGGCTTGATCAAGCGCTTCAGATCCTTACGAAGCTTCGCCATCTCGTCGTCTTTTTGAGCATTGTACTTGCCGACGATTTTTCCGGCTGCGTTGACCAGCATGATGTTCGTCGAATGGATGATCTCGAATCCCGGGATGCGCGCGTCACCCTTGGCTTCTTCCACGGGCATCTTGAAGCTGCGTTGAATCAGCCCATAGATGTCGGTCTGATTCCCCGTCAGGAATTTCCATCGCTCAAAGTTCGCGCCCTGGTCACTGCCATACTGTTTCAGGACATCTGTGGTGTCGCGTTCGGGATCAACGGTCAAGGTGACCAGGTTAAAATCGAACTCTTTCAGTCGATCCTGGATTTCGCGCATCTGACGCGTGACGTTTGGACAAGGGCCCAGGCAGTGCGTAAACACGAACGCGATCAGGAATGGCTTGCCCAGCAGGTCCTGTTTCGTCACCGTCTTGCCGTCGGTGTCCGTGAACGAGAAGTCTTCAATTCCTTCCGCGTCCCAAGGGCTGTCGTCTTTTCCCTCGGCGACCTCATGAGCGGCAAAGCTTCCATCCTTCTGCGGAACAAGCTTGATCTGCTTGGTGGCGCGGCCGTCCTGGGTCTCGAGCGTAATCGAGTTCGGCTCGGACTGAGCCTGGGATGCTTTCTGTCGTTGCTGCACCCATAGCCAGAAGAGACCGGCGAAGCAAAGTACCCATAGCAATCCACCTGTGATCAGGCGTGTGCGAGTTCGTTTTTGTCGTGCTGAGATCTCGCCGGCGGCGAGGTTTTCACCTGTCATGATAGTTCCTAACGCGCGTTGAATGCACTGGGACGCCCAGTCATCCAGATCGCAATCGCGACATAAACTGCGGCTGAAATTAAGGTGACCGACACACTGAGCCCCAGCGATGGCAGGTTCGCGACGGCATCTGTGTTTTGTGTGATCAGCCGACGAAGTCCTGACGTCCCGTAGGTTAAAGGATTCAGCCGGATAATCCAGGCGAGCCACCCTGAAGAGGGGGCTGGAAAGAATGATCCGGACAATAGCCACATGGGCATCAGAAAGACGCTCATGATCGCATGAAATCCATGCGTTGAATCCATCGGCCACGCGATCACATAGCCGAGCGCGGTGAGTGAGAACGCAACCAGCGACAAATAGGCAATCACCAGTGGCAGGTTCAGCCAGGTTAAGCCTGTGGTAATCTGTGGAGACAGTCCGACGAGTGCGAGGGCCGGGCCGACGGCCAGAAACAATACGGCTTGGAGAACGGCCAGCACCGTGCCTCCACAAACTTTGCCCAGCACCAAAGCGGCCCGGGGGACGGGGGCAATTAAGACCCCCTGCAAAAACCCTTCTCGTCGATCTTCGATAATCGAAATGGTGGAAAAGATCGCAGTGAACATCACGATCATCACGGCGACACCTGGAAAGAAATACTCTTGATAAGAGATCCCCGCTGGTCCCTGAAACGATCCGCTCAGGCCTGCTCCGAATAGCACCCAAAAAATGATCGGCTGGCCCAAGGCCCCCACAATTCGCGTCCGCTGACGTAAAAAACGAACCAGCTCGCGCAGCGCGAGTGTATAGACCGCCAATCCCATGGACGGCTTCAAGGCCGGTGCAGTCCGCATCGCCGGAGGCTTCAATGTCAGGCGATCAATAGTATTGGACATCCCATTCTTTCCTACGTCCCTCGTTTTTCCTCGTTCCCAAGCTCCCGTTTGGGGACGCTCCCTGCGATTCCGGTTCCTACAGAGCGGGAAAGTGGCCCGCATCCATGAGGGCGTAAGAGGCGTCCCCAAGCGGGAGCTTGGTAACGAGGAACTCACCCACTCAATCCTGCTCTGACTCCCAGAACCGATGACCTGTGCGGACGATGAAAACGTCCTCCAGAGTTGGCTTGGCGAGTGAGATTGCCGTGATCTCGTCGGGAAACGCGGCCACGATATCGCGCAATAGTTCGTGACCCGCCTCGCGCTCGATTTTCAGTGTATCACCCAGTCGACGCGGAGTGATCTGGAATCGCGTGGCAATCTGTTCGGTGAGCCGATCCGGGCATGGTGATTCAATCGTCAGGCAATCGCCGCCAACGGTCAGACGCAATTCATCCGGTGAACCCAGCGCGACGAGTTCCCCGCGATGGAGAATGCCCAGCCGATCGCAGCGGTCGGCTTCCTCCATCAAATGAGTCGTGACCAGAATGGTTGTTCCTTCTTCACGACGCAAACGGAATAAATACTGCCACAGATCGCGTCGGGCACCCGGGTCGAGCCCCGTACTGGGTTCATCCAGCAACAGGATACGGGGTCGATGCAGCAAGCTTTTGGCCACTTCAACTCGGCGCTTCATCCCGCCAGACAGCGTATCGACGCGATCACCCTGGCGGTCGGAGAGTTCTAGCTGTCCGAGAATCTCATCGATTCGGGCTGAAGCAGATGACCCCGCCAGTCCATAGAGATGTGCCTGGTGCCGCAGGTTCTCTGCGACGGTCAACTTCCCGTCGACGCTGGGCGATTGAAACGTCACGCCGATCACATGGCGGACGGCATCGGCTTGCGAAGCCAAGTCCAAACCCATCAGCGACGCCCGCCCTGTTTTCAGTGGCAGCAATGTCGCAAGCAACCGAAAAAGCGTCGATTTTCCGCCGCCATTAGGGCCCAGCAGTCCAAAGATTTCGCCACCAGGAACGTCAAAATCGATCCCGCGCAGCGCTTCGCGGTCTCCGTATCGATGATGAACCCCGGCAACACTCACGGCGATGTGATCTGACATCGCATTCTCGGTCAAGGTCTCGTACACGGTCTTCCAGGTTCTGCCCAAGGGGCTGTTGCAAACTGATGATGCTCCAATCAGTTTGCGGATTCTGTGCCTCTGGCGATGCCAGTGCGCGTCCTGAGCCCCATTGAGAATGAAACGCTCATCGAATCCGAATCGCTGACAAAGAACTTGTCACCCGTGATGCCATCGCGGCTGACAGAAATCCTTCGTCAGTGAGATCTTGTTTCACGCGGGTATCCGTTCCCGTCGAGTGCCCAAAGGGCAATCGATCAATGATGCTCTGCGGCATGTTCGCCATGCTGCAGGCTCGCTTCATGTTCCGCGTAGTCGCGAATCTGCGGGACATCAGGAGTATAGTAGGTTTCCCCAATGTCGGGTCGTAGCGAAAGCGGCAGTGCCAGGGCCAGAATGATCGTGGGGGCGAGCAGCAGATATTTCCATGCACGCTCAAACTTGAGGTGCATGAAGAACATCATGACGCACAGTGCCTTGGCGGTCGCGACGGCCAGGACGATCCCTCCCAGCAACACCTTATTCTCGAGATGAACGAGGTCCGCGGCGACAGAGACGATCGTAAATCCAACCAAAGCAAGGAACACACGGAAGTACGCCGCACCGTGGGATTCTGGATGATCGTGATCAGACATGGCGAAGTTCTTTCAAGACAGGAATGACGCGCAAGTCATCAACGAATCAGATGATGTACAGCAAAGGGAACAGGAAGATCCACACCAGATCCACAAAGTGCCAATAGAGTCCAATGTTCTCAACCAGCACCGAATCGTTGATCGACAACCGACTTCCCTTCATCAAGATCAGCGCGAACATAAACAGTCCGACGATCACGTGAATGGCATGAAAACCGGTCATGAGGAAATAGTTCGACGCGAAAAGATTCCCGTACAGAATTGGGTGTGCCGGAGTCAGGCCATGTGCAAGTGTTGCCAGTTCTGACGACTTGGTTCCATCGGCAGCCTTATCATTCACCAGTTCTGCAACCTTGTGATTCACTTCGTCCAGTGTCACGGGTGGGTATTTGCTGGGCGCGTTCTCTTCCTTGCGAATGTCATTGAATTTCTCGGCGGGAACAGTCAATGACAAATCCGATCGGACATGGTCCTTCAGGCTGACGTATTCCTGATTCAATTTCGCCAGCGCCTGCAGTTTGGCCAGTTCTGCCGTTTCCGCGGGACTTCGATCAGCCTTTTCCGTCAACACCTTAACGCGTGCATCGAGAGACGCTTTTTGATCTTCACGGGTGAGGACTGGATTGGACTCATATTTCGAACCCAGCGGAAATACGGCGCTCAACCGCTTGTCCATCAGCACGCCGAACTGATTCACCACCTTGTCCATCGCCTGGCGGTTATTTTCGGGAATATGTCCTGGCAGAATGTCGTGCTCGAATTTGCCAGCGTACTCGATTCCCTTGATCCCCAGAAACACGCATCCCAACACGAATGTGTACAGCATGTAACGCCAGGCCTTGGCGTACTTGTTAGTCAGCAGGCAATCGTGCGAGAGCACGACGAGATAGCTCGAGACGATCAGCACGAATGTATTGGTGCCACCCAAAGCGATGTTGATGTGCGTGACGTTGGTGTCGGTTGGCCACCCCTGCGACCCCATGCGCATCACGATGTACGTGCCGATAAAGGCCGTGAAGAACATGATCTCAGTGCCCAAAAAAAGCCACATCCCGAGCTTGGCGTTCGGAATGGGGATGCCCATTTTGAGAGTTGGAGCGGCTATGGCGTGTGTCATGTCAGTCTCATTCGCAACGAGAGTCGTTCACGTCCTGATGGAGCAGCAGGGTCGCTCAATTTTCGTCAAAACCGATCCAGCAATCGCTGGTGATCCCAAACCAGGACCAGCAACAACGCGGGCAAGTAAACCAGTGAAGTCAAAAGAAGTCGCCGGGCACTTGTCCGGGTTTCGTTCCACGCAAACAACATTGACGCAGCCAGATAGGCGATTCCCAACCCTAGTGCCACGCTCGAATAGAACGATCCCGCCATGCCGAACTGGCTGGGAAGCAGGCTGACCGGAATCAATCCCAAGGCGTAGACAACGGCGAGGAGTCCTGTCACCCGAGGAAGCGACTTTCCAGCAGGCAGCATACGTAGCCCGGCCTGGCAATAGTCATCTCGATACAGCCAAGCGATCGCGAAGAAATGCGGGAATTGCCACAGGAACAGCGTTCCAAAAAGGGCGAATGCACCGTAATCCAGTCGCCCCCCTGCCGCAGTCCAACCCAATACCGGAGGCAACGCTCCAGGAATCGCGCCGACGACTGTGCAGAGCGACGTGTATCGCTTCAGAGGTGTGTAAACACCCGCATAAAGCACAAACGTCATTCCGGTCAGCAACGCAGTGAGTGGATTCACGAACACCGTCAGGTACGTGCACCCGATGATGGCGGCGAGGAATCCGACGATTAGCACTTCCGACGGGGCCAGCCGACCTGATGGCAGTGGACGATTCTTCGTCCGTCGCATCCGTCCGTCGGTTTCGCGTTCGATCCATTGGTTGATGGCCGATGAGCCGACGGCAACGACAGCGATTCCCAGGCAGGCATGCAGCAACGTGATCGAAACGGTCGACGTTTCCATCCCAAGGACATACCCGCAGGAAACCGTCAGTAGCACCATCATCGAGATCTTCGGTTTGACGATCTCAAGATAGTCGGCCACACGCGTCACAGGTTTGGAAATGGCTCCATACTCCGCCGCCTTGGTGACGTCGGACGAGAGGGGAAGCTGGGAAACGGTGCTCATGTTGTCGCCCCCGCTACCGAGGTCGCGACTTTCGTCGTCCGTTGATCCTGATGAAGCGGTTTGACCGCCCAACTACAAAACACCGCCAGCACGCCAGACATCAGCGTCAGCAGTCCCACAACTTTATGCATCGAACAAATCACAATCTGAGCCGGAGAATCCTGTTGGGCAACAACGCCCCAGGACGGCACACCGTACTTCACGTACCAGGTGGCGAGCCCCACCAGGGATTGAACGGCGGCCAAACAGAGTAAAGCCGTGGCACAGCGCCGCAAATGCGGCGATTCGGTGCCTTTCACAGCGAAAAAGAATAACACGGTCATGAACACGACGGCCAGTGCGAACCAGGGATGAACCATCCACGCCCAGGCAAATTGGCCGCGTTCACGTAAATGTCGCAAAAATCCGCCCATCACGTACTGGGCGGCAATGGTTGCCAACAGCACATTGGCGGTTCCCGAAATACTGTGGCTCTCGTCGATCGATGTCAGCCGAGGTCGCTGATCCCAGCCCGGACTGGTGATCAGAATCAAAGTCGCCATCAGGCTAAAAACCAGTGCCGCGAAATCACCGTGTAATAGGGCGAGCAATTGCTCGTCCATCAGCACACGGGCACCACCCAGCATTCCCTGAGCAAAGACCGCGAGAAAGATACCCGTGGCCACGGCGCGAACCGAGCGACGACGGTCCAGGCACCACGCCGCAATCGTCAGTGACAGGCTCAGCAGGCCGATTGTCATTCCCGACAGCCGATGGCCATGCTCAACGAATTCATCGCGAGCTGATGTGAGCCAGGGATACGCCAGCATGTTATAGCCGTCCGACGAAGGCCAGTCGGAAAAGATCATGCCTGCTTTTAACGTCGTCACGATGGCGCCCGTCGTGACAGGCAGCAACAGAGTGAGCACGGCAGTCAGCCATGCAAACCGGTGCAGCCAACGCGACGGAGGTGTTGAGTTCATGGAAGCGATCAAACGTGGTCAGAGTAAAGGTTGTTGGATGCGAAAAACACTAGTGGTCTTGCAACGCGACGCGCTGTGCCAGCGGCACATAATCCGTCTGCATCAGATGATCTTTGTCACCTGCGACGGGTGATCCGTATTCGTATGGTCCGTGATAAACGATCGGCGGAATGTCAAAATTGCCATGTCCCGGCGGCGAAGGTGCCGTCCATTCCAATCCATTCGCACCCCACGGATTTCGACCACACTTGGGCCCGAAGAAGATGCTCAGGAAGAAATTGCCAAGTAGCAGGAACTGGGCAAATCCCATCAGGAATGCGGCGGCCGTCATGAACTGATTCATCGGCAGCAAGTGTTCCAGATAAGGGAAATGATAGGGATCGGCGTAGCGGCGTGGCATCCCCGCGATACCCAGCATGTGCATCGGATAGAAGGTGCAATTGAATCCGATAAACGTCAGCACGAAGTGAATCTTTCCGACAGTCTCGTTCATCATGCGCCCGAACATCTTCGGGAACCAGAACTGAACGGCGCCAAACACACCGAACAACGTGGCACCGAAAATCACGTAGTGGAAGTGGGCCACGATGAAGTAGGTGTCGTGGATGTAGATGTCGACCGGCACCGCGGCCATGAAGATGCCGCTCAATCCGCCGATGATGAACATCGAGACGAATGCCGTGCAGTTCAGCATGACGGTATTGAATTGAACTCGACCGCCCCAGATTGTACCGATCCAGTTGAACGTCTTAATGGCCGAGGGCAACGCGATCATGATGGTGCTGACCATGAAGGTCATGCCAAGGGCCGGATTCATGCCGCTCAGGAACATATGGTGTCCCCACACGATAAATCCCAGTCCGGCGATGGCCGCCATCGAATAAACCATCGGCTTGTAGCCGAAGATTGGCTTGCGGCACATACAAGCCAGCATGTCGGACACCATCCCCATCGCGGGCAGTAGCATGATGTACACGGCAGGGTGAGAGTAGAACCAGAACAAGTGCTGCCATAGTAGCGTCTGCCCACCCCCCACCGTCGGCGGCGCGTTGTTGACGACGATTCCGGCGGGGACGAAAAAGCACGTACCAAGCAACCGGTCGGCCACCATCATGAAGCCTGCCGCGGTCAACACCGGCAAGGCAAACGCTTGCAGAATCGCCGTGATGAACATCGACCAGATGGTCAGCGGCATCCGGAACAACGTCATGCCCGGTGCACGCATGTTGATGATGGTCGTCATATAGTTGACCGAACCCATCATGGACGAAACACCAACGAACGTCAGACCCATCAGCCAGAACGTTTGTGCATTGCGCGAACCCGGTGCCGCCTCACTGAGCAGTGACAGCAATGGATATCCCGTCCAACCGGCCGCCGGTCCACCGCCATGCATAAAGAAGCTGGCGCCGAAAAAAAATATCGCTGGCCACATGAACCAATAGCTCAGCGCATTCAGCGTCGGAAACGCCATATCGTCGGCGCCGATCTGCAAGGGAATCAAAAAGTTGCCGAAGGCACCGGCCAGAACCGGAATGATCACCAGGAAGATCATGACTGTTGCATGCATCGTGAACAGCATCGTATAGGCGTCCGGCGAAATCTGGCCGCCATCCCCTGCAAAGACAATGTCACCGAAGATCGGCATCCGTTCCCAGGGACGTGCCAACTGCCAGCGAACACCGAGCGCCAGTCCTCCACCCACCATCATCATCAAGAGGGTGGTGACCAGGAACTGTTTCCCAATCATCTTATGATCGGTTGACCAGATGTAGGTGAAGAAGAAACTTTGCGAGTGACCGTGATCGCCATGTTCGGCGTGTCCCGCATGTTCCAGTGTCGGATTGAGAGTGCTCATATTCGATCTGCTTTTAGAGAACGTCTACGATTTTGTGATCGTGTCCGAGTTTCGCGTTCGCGGAACCCAACCGCATGGGCGGCGACCAGAGGTGTGTCGTGGTCACCGTGTGATGCCTGTCTATTCCGCCGGCTTGCGAAAGCCGTCATCAAATTGCTCTGCCGAGACCTGGTCTTTCCAGGCGTCGAAATCTTCGGTCGAGTGCGCGACCAGTTTGGCTTTCATTTTGTAGTGTCCCCAACCGCAAAGTTCGGCACACAACATTTCGTATTCCCGGGTATCCGTGACGTCGAACCATACGGGAATCAACTTTCCAGGCACCGCATCTTGTTTCACCCGAAGCTCTGGGACGAAAAACGCGTGCTGGATGTCGTCGGTTCGCAAGGTGATGGATACCAGGTCCCCCGTCGGGACGTGCAGTTCATTGACTGAATACAGGTCATCCGGTTGAGGTGTGGGCTTCAAAACCTTCCCTCGAGCCGGATACCGGATTCGCCATTCAAACTGCCGCGCCGTGACTTCTGCAACGGCGACAATTTGCTTCGGCGATCCGTCCCGGTTCTTCACGAATCCCTTGATACGGTAAGCTGCCCACACATCAAGCTGGTACAGCGCAATGAACAGCAAAATTGCCGATGGGACAATCGTCCAGATCACTTCCAGGCTATGGCTGCCGTGCGAGAACCAGACTTTTTCGTCCTGCTTGATCGTGGCTCCGCGCCATAGGGCATATCCCAAAGCGGCATTCGTGCCCACGAAAGTCACGGCGACAATCACCAGGATCAGATAGAACAGATCGTCAATCTTGCTTCCGAGCGTTGAATGAGCCAGGCCGTCGCCAGGGAACCACCAATTCTGGCTTGGCGAGATCCACGAGACCA
Source organism: Schlesneria paludicola DSM 18645 (assembly GCF_000255655.1). Taxonomy (NCBI): domain Bacteria; kingdom Pseudomonadati; phylum Planctomycetota; class Planctomycetia; order Planctomycetales; family Planctomycetaceae; genus Schlesneria; species Schlesneria paludicola. The sequence continues at coordinate 47,387 of NZ_JH636438.1, forward strand.
CGAAGATGATGACCGCGGTCAGAACGAAAAAGATTGCCCAAAATCTGCCCACGATATGTCGCCTTTGTTACTCCGCCCGCTGCGGCGTCGTCCACTGGAGGATTCATCTGCCGAATCGACGGTTGCGATGCGGATCGCAATCCAATGCTTCGCCCGAGTTGTTAAGGGGTTCGTGTCGAACCGCTCAACGGCTCCTCATGTTTTGCTGCTAATGTGCAGGTTTCTCGTCCAGTTTCGCCATGTTTCCTCCGGGTGCCGCCGGTGAAGGAGGACGCGAATAAGGAAGACTCATCACGAAATTCACGAGATCCCAGATCTCTTCATCTTTGAGTGCCGTACCGCCGAATGCCGGCATGGGTGTGCCTTTGATGCCCGCGTACATCCGACGAAACAAATCCACTGGTCGGCGGCCGCCGCGATACTGACCCAGTGTCAAGTTTCTCGGCTTCAGTTGATTGCCCCATTCGTCATGCAGACCACGGTTTGCGTATTTTTCTGTTGAGCCCGGCTTTGGCCAGAAGTCCTCGGTGGCACCTCCATCGCCTCGACCTGTCTCACCATGGCACGTGTAACACTTGGTCTTGTCAGACATGTAAAGAAGTCGGCCACGCTCACGAGAAGCCACCGTATCTTCGACCCGCTGAACCGTGGGAACGATGATCGAGTCCGCTTCTTCGGCTCGTGTCCAGGCCTGAGCCAGGATGTCCACGGTTTCTTCAATGACGGCGGGTAATTCTTCTTTTGCGAATTTGGCAAACTCGCCATTCGCCGTCTTGATCGCTTTGTTCAAGCTTGGTGGACGTTCTGCTTCTTCCTTGTTCTTTTGCTTTTCTGCATACGCTGTGTTGGCTTTCGCGGTGGAATCGGCGATCGATTTTTCTGAATAGTCCGACGATAGTTCCGCGGTCAGCCGTTTTTCGAATTCACCACGGATGGCGAGCCAGCGGACGTACTCGATGACCGCTTTCGTTTCTTTGTCGCCCAGCAACAAGAACGAGGGCATATAAGTGCCGGGGATGCCGTACGCCACGATCCGATGCAGGTCGTCGCGGTTGGCTTTTTCGCCTGCCCGCGTCGAAGTGAATTTGAACTGCCCGTTCCGGTAATCGCGGGGACGTGGATTCAGGAACTCACCCGTTGGCCCGGCACCGTCGCCTGTCACGCCGTGACAGTGCATGCAGTTCTTCATGTAGACATGACGACCCAATTGAAGCTGTTCGCCAAATCCAAGGATGAACCGATCGCCCGCGGCAGGTGACTCGCCCTTATTGACGAGTTGCAGTTGGCTCGTTTCATTCTGGAAGATGGCCACATGACTGGGCTTGGACTTCTCGCCCGACAAGCCGCCCGTCAGCCAGACCACTCCCGTGCCATGCTTGATCTTGCCCGCTTCTTCATCCAGTTTCACGACGATCGATTTGTCGTCGGTAACGGACTCGACGGTCCCATTGATTCCACCATACGCGACCGGAAGTCGTTCCCACGCAACCAGATCGTTCGGGGTTCCGAATGAGTCGTTCAGCGTCGCCTTCACCGACTTCTTGGCATCCGAGATCAAATCTTCGGTCGTCGCGCGAAACTTGAATTCCGCTGGCGGACCGGCTCCACAGCCCAGACTCAGTAAAGTGAATCCACAGGCCAGCAGGCCACCAAACGCGTGGCGTGCTGAACAGGGCCGTGAGAAAGGAGAAATCTTAAAAAACATCATTTGCACCGTCAGTGCTAAAACGTCGAACTCAGTCAAATACCGGATCTCGCCCTGCGGGATTACTTCCCGAGTTGTGAGGGGGACACTTTGATCGTCAGCGGGTCATTCTCACCCGGCTTGATCGTGACGACCAGTGCCTTCTCCAGCAATCCTCCAGCTTCATGCCAGACTTTGAACTCATGCTTTCCGGCAGGAAGATTTTGAATCTCAAATGTCCCATCTTCAGCGCTGATCGTCGCGAATGGATGATCGATCGGCAGGTGATAAGCGCGCATCCACGAGTGGATGTCGCAAACCACTGAAAACGGTTCCTGCTCGGCCTGTTTGTAGATCAACGGGGCCCCCACGGAATCGTGAGGGTTCACAATTTTATTGAAATCCGTGTTCTTCTTGGCGTTGGTATGCGTGTTGTGAGCAACCCCATCGCTATTCAAGACACGAATCTCTTTTCCGACTGGGACAATCATGGCGTGTGGTTTGAACACGCAATTCTTCTGATCAAAAATCAAATTCCCCGCTGGAGCGGCGTCGCCAGTGATCTTCGGAGCCTTACGCAAATAGATGAACACATTCGCCAACCCGCCATCTTTGACGATGATCGTCTCATTCGGCGCTTCCGCCGCGGCGCAAACAGCCGCATCCTTCACATCCGCTCCTTTCGCATAAAGCGGAGGCAATGGCGTGAATGCTCCGTTGTATTCCACCTTGCCTTTGAGCGTTCCCACTCCGTCCGTGACCGTGACCTCTGTCGTGGTTTCTGCGGGGGTCTCGCTCTCCGCTGCGGCTTCGCCAACCTTGCTGGGTTTGAACCGCACGGCGGCCTTTAAGTTCGCGCCTGTGTTCAACTCGCAACCCACGGTCGTGAACACGAACGAACAGACCACCAGCCCCGCACAGACGCGGAGGATCGAATCACAAGTTGGCATGACAGCTTTCAACATTAATCATCACCTCCAGCAACGGGTGGAGTCGGTTGAGACTCCGTCTTCCCTTCACGCTCCATCAACTTATGGTAATTGAAGAGCGCGTCCCTCAGCGAAATGGTCTGTTTATGACCATCGTCACCGAAAATCTCGGGGAAGCGAGGTTGTGAACCCGCCTGTTGCGGCGGTAGCGGTACGGGCATCGACGTGTACGGCGTAATCCACTGTGGTTTGTAGAGCCAGAGCAACGTCCAATCGGGTCGCAATCGGTCACCGGCGAAGTCCAGGTTTGGACCGCGAATGTCCGTGGCGGGATTCGAGATTTTCACCTGTTGACCGCCCACCGAGTGGCACTTGATACACAGCGGGGCATTCAACATTTTCCAGGATTCACTGAGATAGTCATTCTTCTTGTCAGGGAAGGCCGTGTGGAATTCCACTTCCTTGCCATGCACATATTCCGGTTCACGTTCTGCGATCAACTGATAAGGGTACTGTGCCCCATCAACCGCAGCGAAGTAGTTCGCCAATGCCTGGGCTTCCTCGTCACTCATGTTGAAACGAGGCATTCGCAGCACTGTCGTATGCCGAATTTTGCCAGGATTCCTCAGAAAGTTAAACAGCCAAGGAGTTTGAACCTTCGTCCCCTCTTTATAAAGCGGGGGAGGTGACATTTGCCATGCCAGTGTCCGTTCCTTCGCCTGTTTCGTATCCACCAGTCGATTCACCAGCCATTCGGCATAACGTCCACCGCGGGCAGGCTCGATCCCGTCCAGGTTGGCGGCCGGGAAAATGAACTTGTGCGTCGGCAGGAAGTCCTTACCTGCTGCTTTAATCGTCTCCCAAAGCTCGACCACGTATTCCTGATCCTCTGGCGGATCTTCCGGGTTCGGACTGCTTGTGACCATTCCATTGAATTGTAGCACCGGCAGCGATTTTGACCCTTCTTCGGTTTTCACAACCTTTTGACGGCCAGTAAGCCCACTGCGCGCTGGACGCAAGTGCATCAACAGATCAACTGCACCGGGGTATTCCGCCGACGTGTCCGTCGCGGTCAAGCTGTCGAGATCAGCTCCATATCGAATCTTCGGCATTTCCAGCATATGACAGCCGGAACAATTGTACTGCTGAATCAATTGTTCACCGCGGATCGTCGCACCCGCAGCTCCACCTGGGTTATACAAGTATTCCGTCACGGGCGGTTCGGCCGTCAACCCCAGGATAAACGTCGCGATCGCGTCGATCTCGTCTTCTGAGAACGGGAATTTCGGCATTCGCAGACGGTCGTCATAAGACGACTTCGTTTCGACCGTCTTGTAGTCATAGCTTCGTGGCTGTCGCAGTTTCTGCCACAAGAAGCCGGGGCGGCCATGATGCGTCAGGCTCTCGTAGTAGAACGCTGCAGAAAGTTCCCGGTCTTTTTCCTGTTCCTGCTTGAAGTCGCCTCGCTCAGCCCGGCCGATCGCCTCTTCGACACGCTCGTACAGCGAGCCATCGGCGACAATTTTCAAATCTTTCTCGTGATCCGCACGCCAGACTTTCAGTGACAACTCCGACCCGACCACGCTGCGACTCAACTGATCGCGTAGTTGATCAGGGTTCGTAATCGCAACGCCGTCGATGTTCAGGATGACGTCGTCCAATTCCAGCTTGTCACCGACAGGCGGATGCCCCGGTTTGATTTCGGAGACACGTGCGCCCGTGACGGAAGCCAGCTTCAACCGTTCGGCTTGTTTCGCATCCATCGCTTCAAACCGAACACCCAAATCCTGGTTGCCGTGATGGTGCAGGTATTCATGGATGTGCTCAAACGCCAGACGCGAACGATCCTTCTTGCCCCAGTCCTGCAAGGCGGTACCAATCGGACGACCTGATTCGTAGTTGGGGATGTCGTGGCAGCCGTAGCAACCATACTTCGTAATCGTTTTTCGACCGACGTAGGTCAGCTTTCGCTGCTTCCATTCTTCGATCGAGAACTCGCCATTCTTCCCGACAAGTTCGATTTCGTCGGTCTTGATGGCGTCTGCGGCGATTGGGAATTTGCCCGTCTTCATCAGTTCATCAATCTGATGAACGGTCAGCATCTTGCTGAGCATGGAACGAACAAGTCCGTCCAGAGCGGCGTCATCAACCAGGGGCGTCTCGTATGAAGCCGTCGGCTTGAAACTGGCCGGCTCGCCATCCAGCTTCAGCAAGAACGCGGCAATGTCCGCAGCCGGATCGATCGTGCCACTGGCGGTCGTTTCCGCATCCAGGAACATGTGCGGCATCTTGGTGCGGGGGTGATAACGCTCTGGCTCTCGAATCCAGGTGTAAAGCCAGTCAAACCCGGCCTTGCCTGCTTTCAGCTTCGCGTGAATCTTGGAAAGTTCAGGACCAAACGTCATATCAAGGCCGGCCACCGCGGCGTGCGAATGGCAGTTGACGCAGCCCTTCAGTGCGAAGAATTCTTGACCACGCGCTGCATCGGGCTTGTAGCCGGCGGCCGGTGACAAGGTCTCGAACGCTTCCGACTTCGATTGCAGATAGTGCGTGATCCCGGCGATCTCGACGGGGTTGTTCACATGGGCCAGATGATCGACTTGATTGTCGAGTTTAAAGAACTGCGGCATGCGCGTCGTCGGACGGAACCGCTTGGGCTCTTCCGTCCAATACGCGATGAACCCGGGATCGGATTTCGATGCCGAGTGGCGAAGTGATGGCCCCACTTTTCGCATCTTACCTGCAACTTGCAGCGGATCCTTCGCGATTCGCTCGGCTTCTTCCGACGTCGATGGTTCCAGACGCAGGTCTGGGCCGACGATCTTCGTCCCGTCGAATCCCGAAATGTCATGACAGCCGAAGCAGCCATAGGTCTTTACCAGTTCCCAGCCGCGATGCACCTTGGGTGCGGTCGGGCCGAACTTCTGATTGACGCCAAGTTCCGACACGTTGACGTGGCACTTGATGCATCCCGATTCCTGGAATCGTTGGGGATACATCGGATGCTCCCAGAAGTGATTGTCAAACCACTTGTGATCGTGAGCCCACTTCTCCATCTCCGCCGGATCGTTTGGCGTGTGTGAGGCATTCGTGAACGACGTTCCCGACCCCTGCCCTTCGTGGCAGACCGTGCAGCCAAACTTCGGCAGCGGATGCGGGCTGGATGAGGTCAGATACAAGTCGAGTCGAGGGTGTGATGCGTAGGGGTGCGGGTACTTGCCGTCTTCTCGTTTTCCCAGCGGATACGCGGGGGCCGTTCCCACGTTTACGGTATCAATCATGGCGTGACACGTGCGGCAGCGGTCGAATCGCGAGACCTTGGTCATGCCACCCAGGTCGATTTCCAGTTTCGGCATCCAATCCTGCGTGATGCGCTCGCGGCCGTTAAACCCGTCAACGATCGGCATCTGCATCAACTGCAGCTTGGCGCTACGCAAGGTGCCGTCGAGCCACGTGGACGTGCCGTCCCAGTTCGATTTCTCAGGAGCAATTTTTTGAATCGAGGCATGGACCAGTGAGATTTCGGCTTCGGCTTTTTTGAGCTCCAGTTCGGCCGCGTCACGCTGTGCGGTCACCTTGGCCACGGCTGCCTTGGCCTGACTGGCTTCGTATGCCAGTGCGACGTACTCGGCTTCCATCGTCTTGACGTGCGTTTCCTTGTCATTGAAGCTTTTTTCGAGCTTCTCCAGGTTGGGAACGTTGTCTCGGACACCCAGGTTGTAGTCGGCGCGAGCCACATCGCGTTCGGCGCGACGCAGCTTCAGGGTGCGCAGATGACCGTCCGCTTTCTGCTTGGCCGTTTCTGCAGCCTTCTGCAAATTGGCGAGTTCCGATTTGTTGTCTTTCAGCGCGTTTGTCGCGGCATCGACCTTGGCCGACAATTCTTCGACGGACTGTTTGAATCGCGGGTCACTCTTGATGGCCGTTTCGCGCGCTTTGTCACGGTCGGCCTGATACTCGAAGGCGGTACGCTGGTACGTGCGCCATTCGTCGTTGTAGTCCGCCCACATCATCCAGAAGGTGACCCCCAACAGCACGATCGCGCTGCCACAGAACACCTTGTGCATCGATTTGAGGTCGCGAAGATAATCGTCGGTTGCCGGCATGATACCGAACCATCCTTATGAGTCGTCGTCGACAAAAAAGGCCGTCGTCGCGCCCGACGAGGACCTCATACCTTTGTCAAATATTGAAGAACCATTCCGGGATCGCCACGATGTACTTCAGATTCACGGCCCACCGCAGCACCATCTTGATTGGCAATGACATCATCATCAGCATCAGGTTGGCCAGGACCATGTATCGCAGGAAGCCCATCCGGATGTAGAAACTGCGAAAAACAGTGATCGCCATCAGGTTTGGCAAAGCCAGCAGGTACAACGCGACCGCCAGCAGTCCCACGAACTCACGCAAGATGATGATCGGTGCCTGGACTGCGAAGGTGGCGCCCGGAGGTACAGCCGGCAATTGCATTCCCAACCACTCGATCCAGAAAAGCTCTGAAAGGTTGATGTTGTTCAGCAATTCCAGTTTGTGAACGTCCCAATATTCATAGGGGCTGAAGAAGTTCCAGTTTGGCCCACGCAGAAATGTGCCGAGCACAATCATCGCGACCCACAGCGGCAGGAATCCGAAGAGGAACGTCGAGACTGCAAATTTTCGCTCGTTGAATGTGTAGTAGCCGTTGCCCAGTTTGTTGAAATCGATGTACGGCACCGCCATCAAACCGACCAGAATCACGCTTGGAAGCACCACGCCGGCCATCCACGGATCGAAGTAAACCAGCATTTCCTGCAAACCCAGGAAGTACCACGGCGCTTTCGACGGATTGGGTGTTTTTGCCGCCGACGCCGGCTCTTCCAGTGGGGCTTGAAGCACGATGCCCCAGGCGATCAGCACCGCCGTGACCAGCACCATGCAGACGAGCTCAGTGTAGACCAGATCCGGCCAGGTCAACACTTTTTCATTGTTCTCTTGCTCGATCAAGGGCTTACCGGCCGCCTTGCGGGCGTCGTTCTCGACCGACTTCTTGAAGTACAGCCAGGTGAAAAAGCCGACGATGTAAAGCATCGCCACGATCGGCACATTGTCCGGCTTACCGACAATCTGGCGAAAGTCGTAGTCGGTGATGCTGAGAGCCAGAAACAGAATCGAGAAATTGAGCAGTAGCCAACCCGCCGTCGGGGTCGTCCACCATTTTCTCAGTACGATCATCAGGATGTAGATCGTCATTGAACCAACGAAGAAGGCAACCGGGTTGGAGGCCTTGTTGATTGGAGTCTTCAGAATCTCGGGCATCACCAGCGAAAACTGCTGAGGGTTGTTCCAGCCGGTCAAGTGCGTGATGGCGACCATCAACAACAATCCGGCATACAACGCCCAGAATGCCGCATACGGAACTTTCTGTCCCTCGCCGAGCAGGCCACCCATACGTATGTTGCACATGCCATCGTGGACCAGGCTGCGGTGAGCCCAGAACGAATTCATGATGAACAACAGCAAATAGACCCACCCCAGCCCGTAGATGACCGAAGCAGTAAGATCGGGGTTATGTATCAAATGGTCCATAGTGCTTGTCGCCAGCCACCTAAACTTGTCCACCCACTACGCCACGATTCGTCACGTCACAGGTTCGTCCGTGATCCCCCCTCGCATCGATCACAGCGGCTGGCTGATGCCCCCGTCCTTACGGACACGCCAGAAGTGAATCGCAATCAACAGCGATACCACCAGGGGGATGGCAACGCAGTGCAGAATATAAAACCGGTTCAATGTGGCTTCACCCACGAATCGGCTGCCAAGAAGCAGAAAACGTGCATCGCTACCGTTGGTAATCAGGTCATAACCGCCGATGTTGAGCAGCTGAGCGCCAGGTCCTTCGTATCCCAGGAACGGTGTGGCGCGTGCCATGTTCGAACCGACGGTGATCGCCCAGATCGCCAACTGATCCCACGGCAGCAGATAGCCTGTAAAGGACAGCAGCAACGTCAGCACCAGCAGCAAGACCCCGATGACCCAGTTGAATTCGCGAGGCGGTTTGTAGCTGCCGGTCAGAAACACGCGATACATATGCAGCCAGACGGTGATCACCATGGCATGGGCCGACCAGCGGTGCACTTCCCGCATGATTCCCAGCGTGGTGACATCGCGCAGTGCAAGAATGTCATTGAAGGCGAATTCCAGCGTCGGACGGTAATAGAACATCAGCAACACGCCCGTAATTGTTTCCACCAGAAACAAAAAGAACGTGATTCCGCCCATACACCAGGTGTACGACAGCGCAATGCCCTGTTGCTTGATCGACACTGGATGCAGATGCAGGAAGAAGTTCGTCAGCATCACGACGATGCGATTGCGACGATCGACCGGCGCGGGATGCCGAAAGATGCTCTTCCAGATCTGTGAACCGCGAATATAGTCACCAACTGACATCGAACGATTCCCGAGGAGATCCCGTCAAACACCCGCGACACCGGATACGCTAAGTTCAGGCCGTCAAACCACGTTCACGAACGAGGTTGGATCGGTCCATTGACCCATTTCTTCCTGGAATTTCACGCTCTTGTTGACTTCGAGCATGCCATCCTCGGCGATTCGTAATCCCGCTCGTTCCAGTGGACGCGGTGCGGGGCCTTCGAAGTTCACCCCGGTGATATAGAAGCCTGACCCATGGCAGGGACATTTGAATTTCTGTTCGCCATCCAGCCAGTTCGGCGTGCAGCCCAAATGAGTACAGACGGAGGTCAACGCGAAGATCATGTTGCGGCCTTCATACTGATCGGTGTGAACGATCCAGATGCCGAATTGATCTTTCCATTTGTTGGAAACGGTGTTGATCGGATAGTCAGACAATGGCCCGACTTTGAATTTGGAGGGTGGTTCAACCAAGACATTTGGGAACATGAATCGTGCGGTTCCCAGCGTCCAAATTCCGCCGATTCCGAGCAGCGATGCCCACGCGGCGGCGAAAGGAGTCATCAATAACGCCCACACCAATGCCCCGGAGACAAGCAACATCTTGCTGCCGAGCATGAACCCCAAGACAAAACAGGCGGCACTGAATATGGCGACTGTCGACAACCCGGCGAGTCCTCGTCGGACTGGTTCCGTCTTTCCAGCCTTGGCCGTTGCGACGGGCTTGGCCGGCATGGGAGGCGCTGCGACGGATGCTGCTTTGGCCGGAGCCGCCGATGCAGGTTGAGCGGCCATCGTCCCCGCTTTACCTTCCCGCACGGCTTTCAACATCTCTTGAACGGAGGGACGAGGACCTGCTGCGGCCGCTGCTGGAGCTGAAGCCGCCGGGGTTGTAGAGGCTGAAGCGGCAGGAACCGGGGCCGCCGCGGGTGTCACTGACGCTGCGGCGGCGGCTGGTTTGGCTCCGCCTGCACGGATCGCAGCGAGGATATCTTTCGTTGAACCGGGCTTGGCACCGGGTGCCGCCGGTGGCTTTGGTGCAGGAGCAGCGGCTGCTGGAGTCGCTGCCGCGGGAGGCGAAGTGCTGACATCAGCCGCAGGTGTTGCGGGTGCGTCCGCAGGAGCCCCCTGGGTTTCCCCAGCAGCGGCTGCCGCGGCTGCTTTCTGGGCTCGGATTTTCGCGAGGATATCGGCAGTGGAAGGCTTTTTTTCTTCCATGATGCATTCGACCCATAACGAGTGAGTTGGGCGCGGCAATGATGTGCTGGGATTGGGACGATGCCGGGATTCTGGCAAGATCACCAAACGCTGACAACCAAACAATATTGAGGATGCGGGAATTTCTCAGAAGCAAGAAACATTTGCGGCGGGAAGACTTGCGAATTCTCGGTTCACAGAATCAAGTCGTGTTTGCGCGTTCCTGTCTTGGATGTTTCCATACTTCACTGCTCGTTTCGATCCTGAATCGTGGCGGCAACTCACCTCAATCTGATCAAAGCTTCACACGCAGTTCGACGTTTCTTCTGTCTCAGGCGTGTAGACGGTGGCGTTTTGTTCAAACCGATGATTCCCGTAAGCTCCCCGCAATGACACGCTTGAAATCAAATGTCATTGAACCTCATCTTACGTAGCAAGTTTAAATCAACGTCTTATTATCAAGTGGAGGTCTTGTGGTGCATCTTTTCTGGAGTATTGTCATCGGGATCGCGGCAGGTTGGTTGAGCGGCAAAATTATGAAAGGTCGCGGCTTCGGGTTACTCGGCGACCTGATCGTCGGAGTTGTTGGTGCCGTTGTCGGTGACGTCTTATTCGGCGCACTCGGATTACACGCGGAAGGGCTGCTGGGCAATCTCATCGTCGCAACCGCCGGTGCGGTCGTGCTGATCTTCGCCGTACGGATCATCAGCAATCACAGCCGATAAACCGCACCATCGATGTGAGATCGGGCCTCATTTTGAATCTGGCTTCGCCTGAACTCGGCACACATGCGCAGGTCTCTCACGTCGCAAGTTTCACCTGCGCGACAGACCTCTGAAAAGCGCATGCGACTTCGCGCATGGGGACGCCGCCGTCCCGCCGGTTCAGAATCCAGGATTCACGTTGCTGGGGCTTCCGCCTCCAGGTGCATTTTGGGCGGGTGGGATGGAGATCGGGGCTGGTGGTGCCACCGGTGAAAGGTTTCGGGCAATGCGATCTCGTCGCATGGCATAGCGGATGGGGAAGGACGGCCAGATGACTTGCGGTGAGTCTCGACCAGACAGATCTTTCGCAGAATACGGTTTCAGCGGATTGCCGACGACTTCGTAACGCCCGTCGAAGATATGTGGCATGTACGCGGCTTTGATGTCCCGATTCGCACTGGCATAGAGTATCGACCGGGCCAGTGGTCTCTCCGAAACGTACTGCGTGAATCCCAGCCATTGACGATCCGGTGCGCCACCAAAAAAGTTGTTCCGCTCGGGCTCAAATTGCATGAACTCGCGTGGAAGCGGCGCGGTATGCAGGGCGGTGAGCAGGAATGCCATGGTGAGATACCCGGTACCGGCCCCGACGAGCCATCGGCCCAGCGAATCAACGGCCGGAATCACCTGGATATAGCTGGGGGCCAGATTCTCACAGCCGAGTCTCAGTGCGAACTCGACGCCAATGAAGAGCCCCACCAGTGCGACCACATCGGTGTACGAGTCGGGAAGAAACGCTTTCAATTGAACCGCGAGTGGCTCGAAAAAGTTCATCGCGATCAGGGCGGCCAGCAGGGTGCACAAAAACGTTTCAACGGCACCCCAGATGCCTTCGTTCGCCACCATCCAGGTGACCACGCCGACGACAATCAGGCAGGCGATGTCGATCATGATGCTTGACGCTCGGTTGAAAAAAGGACTCGGAAAATCGGGCATAATTCACAGAAATCATCAGGACCGCGTCGGTTCAGCCCGACGGCTTTGCGTCCGTCATTCGTCATTGTTTCCACGCCGGGGAATGACGTCTTTTCGTCGCAACAAACACCTGGCAATCGAAACGCATCCGCGTCCAAGGAATTCATTGTCGATGAAAATCGGTCTGTCCCCCTCACTGGCCTGTGGACGATGGTCTGTCGTCATTTGACGACTCGCAGTAATTCGTCCAATGAGGTCGTTCCTTTGACGACCAGACGCAAACCTTCTTCTTTCATGTACAGCATCCCGTTCTTGCGTGCTTCGGCCTTGATCGCCGTCATATTGGGGGTTTCGCGAATCAGGTCGCGCAAGCGGTCGTTGATCACCAGCAGTTCGAACACGCCGACACGACCGACAAAGCCCAGCCCGTTACAGGTTGGGCATGAGCCTTCCGGATCTTTGGGTGGTCGATAGAACTTGTCGACCTTGTCGGGCGGAAGCCCGATCTTCTGCAGCAGGTCCGCCGATGGTTTGTACGCCTCTTTGCAATCCTGACAAAGTTTGCGTACCAGGCGTTGGCCAAGAATGGCCGAAATGGAACTCGCCAGCAGGAACGGCTCTACTTCAAGGTCGATCAGGCGGAACAGGGCTGCAATGGTGTCGTTCGCATGAACGGTTGAGAACACCATATGGCCCGTGTTGGCGGCCTGACACGAGATTTTGGCTGTATCGCCATCGCGGATTTCACCGATCAGTACGACGTCGGGGTCCTGGCGAAGAATGCTTCTCAGGGCCGTCGAAAAGGTTTGTCCCGCTTTCGTGTTGATCTCGATCTGCGTGACATTCGGCATCTTGTATTCGACGGGATCTTCGACCGTGATGATGTTGTTTTCGAATGCATTGATCTCTTGTAGAGCTGCGTACAGCGTCGTTGATTTACCGGCGCCCGTCGGTCCGCAGGTCAGAAACATTCCATGCGGCTGGCTGACAATGGTCTGCATCTGCTCGACCAGTTGTTTTCGCATTCCCAGATCGGCGAGCGTTCGTACCGAATTTCCCTGATCGAGAATTCGGATCACCATTTTTTCGCCGCCTTGCAAACCCTGGGTCGCAACGCGAAAGTCGATTTCGCGGTTTTCCATTTCCGCCCGGAAACTGCCGTCCTGGGGCTTTCGGCGCTCGGTGATGTCCATCGCCGACAAGACTTTGAAGATATTGATCAACGCATCCCCGGTGGCGCGATCAAATGGCTCGGCCGGATACATGACACCGTCGACGCGAAGCCGTACCGACATCTCGTGTTCACGTGGTTCCAGGTGAACGTCGGTTGTTCGTCGCAGGATCGCGTCGTAGATCAGTTCGCGAGCGGCAACGTAACCGCTTGAGCTTTCCACTTGTCGGGATCGGTCGATTTCGCCGGCCCCTTTGCCAGACTTGCCGATCAGCCGAATCGGAGGTCCGCCCGCATGGCTGCGCAGCTCTTTGGAATTGAACTTCATTCCCAGCCGTGATAACAGTCGCATCGCGACCAGTTTCAGATGCCGTGGCGTCAGAACCTTGGCCGAATCGGGAACGCGTTTGTTTCGCTCCGCGACATAGATGCCCATCGGCGTCGCGTAGCCGGCGGTCATGACCAGGAAGCTCAGGAAAGGACTTGGGGCGCATAAAGACAGGACAAATCCAACCAATCCGGCGAACAGGAAGATCGTGTTCCAGACCTTCGGGCGAACCTTCAATTCCCTTGAGTCCGTATCGATCCATTCCGCCGTCCAGACCCACAACACGAACAAACCGATCAAATAGGCCAGTTTCAGCGTGTGGAAGTAAAAGCCCACATGACGCGGATCTTGCGGATGATTTCCGCGATAGAACGGGCCTGGAACCGGTGGGAAGCTATTTGCGTTCCGTGCCACGGTCACCACGGGGCCCTGGGCATTCGCCGTTCGAGCCTCTGTCAGGATCACGCCAAACATCACCGCGATGATGCAGAGAACCGAGAATACTGAGGAAATTCGCATAGGGTGGGCCGCTTGAACAGTATTCATTTCCATCAGGACAAAATCCCATCAGCCTAACGGGAATCGAATACGGGAGCCGCAAAAAAGCTGCAGCCTGTTTAAAAAAATGTGGAAATCATCCACAAGTCTTTACCGATCCCAGTACGTCAATTCCCTTGGTTGCAGGTTCAAGCGGCTAAGTGAGTCAGGTCGGATGAGGACTCGTACAGAGAAACAAGGTGACGTCCATGACGGATCGAAAGTTCCCAGGGTGGCGCCTTGCTTCGAATTCTTCTTTTTTCCAGTGCTTTAACAGGCGGCTAAGGCGATCCAGAGTTACGGCGTCTCTTGATGAAATTCCGCCCAGCGATCCCAGGCATAGGACCATTCCATCCACATTCGCATGACCGACCACAGCAGTCGCATTCTGGACATTTGATCGGCAGACATCCGACCTGTCGATTCCATGGCACTCTTGGCGGCATTTGCCAGCTCCCAGCGGGCACCCAGAGCACGACAAAGTCCATCCGCCGACAGGTCGGGGTCGGCGTCCTCGCGAGTGTAACCCGCTCCATTGGCGGTGACAAAGAGCGTAAAGAGTTCGCTTCGAAACGGATCGATTTCCAAAGGCTTCGTTTCTCGTTCCGCCGTAAGGATCAGTTCTTCGACGCGATTCAGGATGCGAGTGGCCAATTGATCAGTTTCATTTGCAGTGGCGGACATAAGGCGATGATCCTGTGTTAGTCAAGACATTGACGGTTAAAAATACCAGATGCCAAGACCGGATGAAATTGACCCATCGTGACAATGGCAGGAATTTCGTGGAAACCGGCACCCGACAAAAGAAATCGACCCGGGCCTTTGCAAGGTCCCGGGTCGATTTGATCATTCCATCGGAATCGTCATCGGCCACGATTCGTCGGCCACATTATTCATCGGTGGGTGTCGGAACGATTCCGGCTGACTCCTGGGCCGTCTCTTCAGCGAACACGCTGCTGATCGGGGCAGGACGGGTTTCGAGGCTGTTTTTCGTGACGCGGGTTGCCGTGCGGCCGTCGAGGATGCTGCGAGCGGCATGACGCAATTCGTCGTCGCTCAGGCGGCGAAGATTGCCCAATTCCGCCAGCGGCTTCATCATCCGTGCGACTTTGGCAACCGAGGTTTCCATCAGGCTGATCTCAACCAGATCGCGTCGGAAATCCCCCAGCGAGTGGATCTGGGCGGCCAGTTCTTCGCGGAAGTTGCTCAGGATTTCGAGCGTCTGAATTGCTTCGGCGACCGATCGCGTCTGAACTTGCAGAACATTTTGCATCTTCAGCATGCCATTCAGGTTCTCTTCCGATGTCGCGACATTCAAGTGCTCATCGATCAGCTTGCCCTGCATCTTGAGGATGGCGTCCAGGTTCTGTTCCGAAGCATCCAGGTTCAATTCGCCGCCGATCAGCTTGCCGTTCAGGCCAATCAAACGCTCGGCCCGTTCAGTTGCGATCTCGGCCTGTTGCCCACCTTCCGCGAGCCGTCGCTGCAGTCCGGCCAGCTTGCCGGAGACGGCTTCGGCGGCTTCCAAGTTCTGTGCGGCGTCGTTCAAACCGGATTTCAGCGCCGCCAATCCATTCAGGCTCGCTCGTGCCGATTCAAGATGTTCGACTTGCTTGCGCAACTCGGCACTCAGTTCGACCAGTTGCTTGAGCGACGATTGAGCCTGTGCGAGATCCTGTGCCTGCGAACCTGCGGTCTCTTTCAGTTCGATCATCTCGTCCAATGCCGTCGCGGCGGTCTGATGCGTTTCCTGCTGCGCGACAACCGCATTTTCGAGAGATTGGATCAAATTGAAGGTGGTCGTTGCTTCGTCCGTGATGGTTCGTTGATCAATGATTCGGGCGTGCAGTTCGTCAACGCCTGCGATGGCTTTCGAGACGGCGTCATTCTGAGCGGCCACTTCGATCACGTCACCGCGGAGTTGTCGAATCGATTGTAAAGCGAGGCGGGCGTCGGCCACCTGACCTTGCTGGGCACGCAGGCTCGACAGCAGGCTGTTGGCTTCCCACACGTTCTCGCTGGTGGAGGCCAGGGTTTCCATTCGTTCTTCGACCGTCGACAGTGCTGATTTCAGATGCGAAATCTCCAGCGACATTGGTCGTGCGACCAGGAAGTGCAGTCCGAGGAATCCGATCGTGATTCCCATGAACAGCATCAGCCAGGTTTGCTTAAGTTGTTCCGCCAGTTGGTTTTCGATCGTTCGCGTTCTCGAGTGTTCGGATGTAAACATGGAAGTCTCTCCCAATTCCGTTGATTCCAGTTGCTTTTGGGGTGGTCCTGCAGACCAGGTAACAGCCGTCCGATGCGAACCAGCGGCGCGCTGGTGGTGCTTGACAGTTTTTTATCGCCCAACCAGTTCGGCAATCTTTGCCGATTGACCAAGAGATATCGCCGTGTTGCAAACGATCGCGGGAAATGGATCGATTGTGTGGGTTGCGCTTGCTGGCCATCATGCTGACGTGGATTTCAGGTCTGACCGCATTCCCGCTGAAGTACGAGACGTTTCATGGTTCATTCCTCTGATGGCGACGAAGGTGATGACGAGTGGCAGGACGAAGACGACGATGATGGTTACATTCCCTGTCCGTATTGCGGACAGACGATGCTCGAGGCGGCCGACTATTGCCCCTCTTGTGATCGTTGGATCTCAAGCGAACAGGTCTCGACGAATCGTCGCCCCTGGTGGGTGATTGCCGTGGCGCTGTTGCTCTTGGGTCTGTTCGTGCTGTCCGCGTTTCGTCTGTGATTCTCGATCGAATTGCCTGTTGAACGAAGCGGGGAATGGCACCGCCCCGAGTCGAAATCGCCATGATGTCGTGAAGAGCAAGGGCCTGTCCCCCGATGAGCTCAATCGTCCAATGTTCAGCAGCGATCCGATCATTGCAGGAAAGCGTCTGATATGCGTGTGTTGGTGACAGGTGGTGGTGGATTCCTGGGGCAAGCAATTGTCCGGCGACTCATCGCGCGGGGTGACAGCGTGCGCAGTTTACAGCGCAGCGCCGCTCCGACTCTCGAGGCGTGGGGCGTCGATTGCGTTCGCGGCGATCTGACGGATCTCGCGCAAGTGCAAGCGGCTTCTGAGGGATGCGACCTGGTCTTCCATGTGGCCGCCAAGGCCGGCGTGTGGGGGAAGTTTGACGAATACTATCGCGCGAATGTCGTTGGGACTGACAACGTGCTCGCCGCGTGCCGCAGTCAGGGAATTCCAAAACTCGTCTACACCAGCTCTCCCAGCGTGGTATTCACGGGGCACGATGAACAGGGGATCGATGAATCAGTCCCGTATCCCAAGACGTATCTGACGCACTACCCGCAGACGAAGGCGATTGCCGAGCAGCGGGTGCTGGCGGCCAACGGAGCTGCCTTAAGCACTGTCGCGTTGCGTCCGCATCTGATCTGGGGTCCCGGCGACAATCATCTGGTTCCACGCTTGATTCAGCGGGCCCAGTCGGGCCGCCTGCGTCGGGTTGGAAACGGCGAGAATCTGGTGGATGCGACCTATATCGATAATGCCGCCGATGCACACTTGTTGGCTGCCGATCGACTTGGTTTCGCTTCCGTCGTCGCCGGCAAGGCGTACTTTATTTCGAATGGCGAGCCGATCCCGCTGTGGACACTCGTCGATCGGTTACTCGCCTGTGCTGGCGTGCCCCCGGTCTCGCGTTCGATCTCCGCGTCGACGGCGCTGCTCGCAGGCGGGATTCTCGAGTTTGTTTACCGCCTCACAGGCCGCCGTGACGAGCCGCCGATGACCCGGTTCGTGGCAAGGCAACTCTCGACGTCGCATTGGTATCGACTGGACGCGGCACGGCGCGATCTCGGCTACGACCCCAAAATCTCGATCGACGAAGGGTTAAAACGACTCACGGACTCGCTGCGACAGAGCTGAACCCTGGTGGAATTCTTCTGTCGCCAACAAACGCGACCGCCGCAGTCTCGAATGGTCGAGCCTACGGGCTTCTGTGGAATTGGGGGCGTTTGACCCAGCCCGTCAGAGCCAGGCGGTCTCCTTTGGGCTGGGCCGCTCGGTCGGCGGGAAAGGCCAAGCCTGGCAGATATTTCACGAGCCAAATCCTTCACCCTGATGCGGTGCCGGTCTCCATCAGCTTTCGTCGTCGTCCTCTTCCTCGTCCTCATCGTCGTCGTCAAAATCGGGATGCAGCGGGTCGCTGGGGTCAAAGAAGAAATCTCCCAACCCCATTGGCATCATGTTTCCGCCCAGCGACTGCTGCCGCCGTTTCGCCAGCGAGTCCAGATCATGGGCACCTTCACCCAGGCAGTTCATCAGTGCCTCGTGCCAGACTTTGTCTTTTCCGGCCGGATGTTCCGGATCTTGCGCCAATCGCTTCATCGCATACCGCAGAACGTTGATTCCGTCGCGTGTCGAGAAATCGAGGTTCAACTGGTGTGACTGCTGCAGGAAGTCGACCGTCAGGTTCAGCATTTCCGTTTCCGCGAACGGCAAATGGAACCGCAGGATCGACAGTTCGTCATCTCGGTTGGGATGACCGAGCGTCAACGTGGGCTGCAAACGGCTCAGAATATAGTCGGGGATTTCGAAGGTCGATTCGTCGTCGTTCATCGTGACGGCACAGCGGAAATTCGCGTGGGCATGAATCGTGATCCCCGCGACGATCGATTCGACATACCGCCGGTGATCGAGCAGTGGAGCCAGACTGGCCCATGACTTCTCGTTCATGCGATTGCCTTCGTCCAGGATGACGATTCCACCGCGAACCATCGCCGTGACCAGGGGCGACGCGTGATACTTGATGCGACCGCTTTCGGCGAGGACCGGTGTGACGAGCAGATCTTCCGGACGCGTATCGGCCGTGCATTGGTAAATGTACAGATCCTGCTGGCGAACTCGACCGGCCGAAATGGCCAGGGTTGTTTTGCCGATCCCCGGTGCACCCACAAGTCGCGGCGACAGCGGCAAGTCCTTGGCATCAACGACCAGCCAGCAGGCCATCAGTTGCTGCAGGATCTCACGCTGGCCAATCCATTCTCCTTCAGATGTATCGGGTTGACTCAGGTGCAGACGGACGCCATCGATTTCAATCGAGTCGGACATGAAGCCAGGATCTTTCATAGGAATGTGGAAGGCGTCGCAATCGCCTTCGTGAGGCGGACACGATGCCGCCCGGGGCAGTCTGCTATTGTGAGGCATTGACGTGGAAGGAACAATGCATCAGTGCAAAGTGGTTCCCCTTGATGACGGTCCTGTTTTTCGACGGACCGTCCGCGTCGTGATCAACGCCGTTACGATGGATGGGGTTTGTGGATGCACTTGGATCTGGTGTGTCCGGGGAAAGTACCGAAGGATTGAGACGGAACTCGCATCGCATGTCCGTTCCTCGCAACAGACTGTGCCCCGCGAATCTCTGTTGTTGATACGAGATTGATCTGACGATGGCCGATGAACTTCCAATCATTCAACCTCCTGTCGAGCCCCGGGAAAAAGTGAAAACGTTTCCCGGATCGCCGGGGGTTTATCTGATGAAAGACAGCCGGGGACGTGTGATCTACATCGGCAAAGCGGTCAACTTGCGGAACCGCGCCGGAAGTTATTTCACAAAGCAAGCCGCCGAAGATCTGCGAACCGCAAACCTGGTCCCGGAAATTCGCGATCTCGACTACATCGTGACCGATAGCGAAGTCGACGCGCTGCTGCTGGAAGCGCGGCTCATCAAAGATGTTCAGCCACGGTTCAATCAGGAACTTAAGGACGACAAGACATTTCCGTATCTCGAGATTTTCATTCGCGAAGAATTCCCGCGTGTCGAGTTCACTCGGAAGCCTCGCCCGCGGGGAACAAAGCTGTACGGCCCGTTCACAAACGCCAAGCGCCTGCGTGGGGCCATCGCGGTCCTGCAACAGATCTTTCAGTTCCGGACCTGCTCGCTCGATATCAAGGAGGCGGATGAGCGTTGGCGCTGGTTCAGGCCCTGTCTGCTGGCCAGCATTCATCAATGTACTGCCCCCTGCAACATGCGGATCAGTCGAGACGACTATCGTCGCGATATCCGCCGTCTGCGAATGTTTCTCGATGGGAAAAAGGAAAGCCTGTTCAATGAACTGCGCAGTGAGATGCAGTTGGCGGCAAAGGAACTGAAGTTCGAAAAGGCCGCACGGCTGCGTGATCAGATCAAGTCGTTAGAGAACTTGAATCTGCGGGGTGACCTGCGCGAGCACGCGCAGCCCGAAGTGTTTCAGATCGATCCCAAGCGCGGCCTGGCGGGATTGAAGAAGGTATTCGACCTCCCCACCCTGCCCCGTCGGATTGAGGGAATGGATATCGCCCACCTGCAGGGCGGACAAACGGTCGCCAGTTGCGTTCAGTTTATTGATGGCCTGCCGTTCAAGCATGGATACAAGCGATTCAAAATTCGATCGATCGATGGCGTCGACGATTTCGCCTCTATGCGAGAAGTGGTCAGTCGTCATTTCCGGCGACTGCAGCAAGAAGGGCAGCCGTTTCCTGACCTGTTGCTGATTGACGGGGGAAAAGGGCAGTTGGGCGCGGCCATGGCGGCACTGGAAAGCATCGGCGTGACGGCGCCCTTCGTCTGTTCATTGGCCAAGCGGGAAGAGGAAATTTTCTTGCCAGGTCAGTCGGAACCACGCGTGCTCAGTAAGCATTCGTATGCCTTGCGGCTGTTGCAGTATGTGCGCGATGAATCGCACCGATTTGCGCAGCAGTACCATCATTTGCTGCGGAAGAAAACGACGTTTGGCGACGAGCCGACGTGAGCGGCTGTCCCTCTGGACAGGTCTTCAGAGTCGTTCCACGCGCCCTTTCTCGTGAAACAGAACCGGTTTCGTAAAACAGAACCATGGCATGTGACGATTCCCGCCGATCGTCAATCGTCGAGGAGGTTGTTTTTGCTTTTTCCGCGGCCCCGGCGATCACGCGAGACGACTCGTCTATCGTCACCTGAGAACGTACTATAAAATTCTTCTCATTGATCACTTGATGTGGAATCGGTGACGGCGGCCGGGATGTGAGTACCGAGAAGATGTTGACAGGACGATTGAGGCCGATCGCATGCCTCGCAGGCGTCACGCTCATGCTGTGCGTTTGCCTTGAATCGACCGCGGTTGCTCAGCCGCTGGCGAAGGGCCGGCTGCAGCAAATCCAGACCAATCATCGCAAGAAATTCCGCGATTTCTCGAATCAGATTGAGAAACTTGCCGAATTCTGCGATGACAAATCGCTCATCGAAGACGCCGGTTTTGTCCGTTCGCGCATCATTCCGCCCGAGACGTTGTCGCTACGGACCGAGAAGCTGTCGAACAAAGTTCAGCCCGAAATCCCGGCTGGGATGGTCGGTGACGAGCGTCACTGGAAGACTCAGCTTCGCTACCTCGAAACGGCCTATGCGAAAGACCTGTTTCTTCAGGCCAAGGCGTCCGTGAAAGACGGCTTCCCTAGTTATGCCTATAACCTGATCCGAGAAGCGGCGTTGCACGATCCGGATAACACGCAGGTCAGAAGGATTCTTGGATTCGAGCGGCTCAAAGACGAATGGATCACGTCTGTCGCTGCGTCTCAAATCAAGAAGGGTTTTGTCTGGCACGAGAGCTTCGGCTGGATTCCCAAATCTCATTTGCAGCGCTACATCGACGGTGATCGCTATTTCAATTCACGGTGGGTCACCCCGCAGAAAGAAGGCGAACTGCGGCGCGACTTCAATTCCGCCTGGGAAGTTCGTACCGATCACTATCTGATCAAAACCAATGTCAATCTCGAGAAGGGTGTCGAGATGGGCAAGGCGTTGGAAGACTTCTACAGCGTCTTCAACGAGACCTTCGCGGGATTCTTCCACACCCCCGAACAATTGAAAAAATTGTTTGAATTCACCGGTAGTGCCAGCAAGGTCCGTGAGCCATTCGTTGTGCACTTCTACGCGTCGAGAGATGAATATCTCCAACGAATGCGAAAGTTCTTTCCTTCGATTGATCAAACGAACGGTGTCTATCTGACCAGCGATCGCGTGGCTCACTTCTACTACGACCCCAAGCAGGAACACGAAGGGACGCTTTATCACGAAGCGACCCACCAATTGTTTTTCGGCCGCGAAAACCCTCACGCCAATCGAACCATTTGTGAGAACCATCACTTCTGGATCATTGAAGGGATCGCCTGCTATATGGAATCGTTCCAGCGTAAGGAAGGTTCATTCATGCTCGGCGATCCGACGTATATCCGTTTTGATCGTGCCCGCTACAACCTGCTGCATGACAAGTATTATGTGCCGCTGCGCGAGTTCTCCGGGTATGGGATGCAGGAATTTCAGCATGCTCCCGAACTGGTGAAGAACTATACGCAGGCGGCAGGGCTGGCTCGTTTCTTCATGCACTATGACAATGGACGATACCGGGAAGCCCTGGTCAGTCACCTGTCGCAACTCTATAGCATCAACGAGAAGACACGGGAACGCGCGGAGGGACTCGACGAGCTCACAGGCGTCGAATTCTCGGAACTCGACCGCCAGTACGCCGACGACGCCGCAGAGGTCACAGGGCAAGTGTCGGCGCGATAGAGACCCCCTTGTCATTCGTTTTAAAGTTGCGTTCTTTGAGATAAAGCCCCTCTTGCCACAGGACGTTGTGAGCACGATCACCATCAGTCATGCCCCCTCAACGTGGTGGCGTGTACCGCTCCAACGGAATTGTCCATCGCAAGTAAGTTGCCCTGACTGGCAACGCCGTGAACGATTTTTGCTAGCCAATTGGGAGCCAGCCGTCGCTTTTCCTGCGGGCCAAAGGCCCAATCATTCTACCAGCCCAGTCCAAAGGAGACTGCAAGGGCTCCGACGGGCTAGGTAATCATCCCCCGCAGCATAAGACGGCCTGTAAGGCCATCTATTCAGCCCCAGGCATCTTGTTCATCGATCTCAATGCGATGCTTTCGGTAAGGCTCTCGAAATTCATCCTGAAATGACCTTCGCTCGTGATGCCGTTCTTGGTGTTCGATGGACCGATTCACCTCGTCGAGCATGGATTCGCTGACCCAGACCGTCGGAGCCCTGCGGCCTCCTTTGGGCTGGGCTGATGGAATGGTTGGGCCTGCAGCCCGCAGGAAATGCCACGATTAGTTCGCATTGAATACGCAAGAATCCTTCACGGCGTTGCCGGTAGGGCCCAAGCAAAACCGTCTCGGGCCTACTTGCCGACACCCGCTTCCGTGACGGGCGCCGGTGCTGGCAGATTGACGGTTGGTACAGTCTCTTCAGTCACCTTCTGACCCAACTCCGATTCGATTTCAATGCGATGCCGAGCCACGGCTTCATCAAATTGAGACAACACATCCAGCGCTTTGTCCTTCGATGTCACCAATCCAATCAGCAAATACTGGGCAATCGCGATTCCGTAACAGATCCAGCCGATTTCGCCCCCATGCAGGACAGAAAGGATGGCAAAGACCGGCGATGACCGATTGAGATGCTGGCAGATCAGGCCCTTGCCCAGTTGGGGCAGGTAAGCCAACACACTCCGAATCACGCGTCCTTTTTCGATTTTGGGTTTTTGCGGGCCGGGATGAATCAATGCGAACAGCGCCTGATCAGGCATGACCTCGATGACACCAATCGCCAGCAGAATGCGGCCCGCCTGAAAATACCAGGTTGCGACTGTGGTCGCCGGAAGCCAGAAGAACAACGTGTGTTCCATGTTATCGGTGGCCGCGAGTAACAAGAGCGAACCGCGAAACCACTGCTCAAGGTCTTTTTCGAGTTCCTCGTTGATCTCTTGGACGCGAACCACCTTTCGCATCGTAAACCGGAAAAGCGGTACTGCGATAAAACCAAGAAGCAACCGCGTCACCGGTTTCAGCACCGGCTGCAACAATCGCGTCGGCAACAGAAATTGCAGCAGTTGAAACACAGGCAGACTCTTGAGGTTGCGACCGGCGATTCTGACTCGAACGAAATGAGAATCAGCGGTTGAAGTGATATCGCATGATCTTCGGAATCGTCAATCTGGGGTTTTCCAAGGAATTTTCCGACGCGATCGACAACAATCAGATCAACGTGGAAATCTGTCCTCTGGTTCAATCGACATCGCGGGTCATCGTGGATTTCTCGCGTCGATTCGTCAGTCCCCCACTTAGGACTGCGAACGGTTGCTGGCGGACGGACGTCGTAACGGTGGCATCCGGAAAGATTCGTGTCTTTTCAAGATTGTTTCGATGAACCAACGACACTGGAAATCGCTGCTGCTGGAACCAGGCCGACAGTGGGTGCTGCTTTCGGGTGGCTGCTACGTCCTCGCCTGTGTGTTGCCTGCCTATGAACTGCAGATCATGGGCAAGAAGGACGTCATACTCGGTTTGCAGTGTTTAATGATGTTTCCCCTGTTTTGGTGGTGGGCGAATCCGCTTTATCTCGTTGCTGCCATAGCCTATTGCGTCGATTATCGACGGACGTCGGCAGTGTTCGGCGTTCTCGCAATGCTTCTGGCACTGCACTTCGAATTTTTCGTCCTTGGCGAGGGGCAGTCAGTCCGCACTGGTTGCATGTTCTGGACGGTCAGTTTCCAAATCGTCTTTCTCAATGCCGTCTGGCATCTGTGGCTTGATCGCAAGCGACAGCTCGAATCGTTATCGTCGAGTGATCCCGTTTAAATTGATTGCCGCTCACCGTTCGTCAGAGATGCCGCGCCCGTGCGATTCTTCCCGGATCGCGCCGCACTGCGTGGCTGAAGAGGATCGTATCGCGGTGCCAAAGTTCGACTTTTGATTCGTGACGCAGCACGAGGTATACCGCGATGTCCGACTCTTCCGCTCCACTGCTGCTGGATTGCCGTGACGTCAGCGTCCGTTTTGGGGGCGTTGTCGCGCTTTCGGGTGTCGACTTCAGCTTGCAACCGGGGGAAGTCCATGGGCTTGTCGGCTGTAACGGCGCGGGAAAGTCGACGCTGATGAAAGTCCTGGCGGGCGTCGTTCCCGAATATACCGGCGAGATTCGGCTCGATGGTCGGTTGATCCGGCTCAGTTCCCCGCGCGAGGCCTTGTCGCACGGCATCGCGATGGTCTATCAGGAACTCTCGGGCATCGAGCAACTGAGCGTGGTCGAGAATCTGTTTCTCGGGCGTCAATTGGTCAATGCCTGGGGGCAATTGGATTGGCGCGAGATGACGCGGCAGGCAACGGCGGCACTCGCTGAGCTCGATATTCAGATCGACGTTCGTCGTCGGCTGCGCGATTACCCGCTGGTCATTCGGCAAATGATCGAGATCGCCCGTGGCCTGCACAGCGGGGCACGTGTTTTGATTCTGGATGAACCGACCAGTGCCCTCAGCCCACCCGAAGCCCGTCGACTCTTTGAGCTGATCAAACATCTGCAGACGCGCGGCGTTGCCATGGTCTTTATCAGCCATTTCCTGGAAGACGTGCTGGCAATCTGCAATCGAGTCACGATTCTGAAAGATGGACGTAAGCTTCGGACCAGTCTGTCGCGTGATCTGGATCGGGCCACCATCATTCGCGAAATGGTCGGTGATGTGACCGAATCGACTTCGGAAGAATGTGTCGAAACCGCTCTTCCTGTCGCAGCCGAGGGAGCCGCTCGTCTCGAAATTCGCGGACTGATGCGAAGTCGGTGTTTCGAATCGATCTCACTCGACGTGAAGCCTGGCGAATGCCTGGGGTTGTATGGATTTGTCGGAGCTGGGCATCAGGATCTGGTTCATGCCTTGGGAGGCTCTGTAAATCCCGAGGGAGGCCAGATCCTTGTCGATGGAAAGCCCATCCGGACGGGGGACGTGGCGAGTGCCGTCGGTGAGGGAGTCGTTCTGGTGGCAGCGGATCGCGCGCAGACTCTTGCGCGACGAGCTCCCATCTCGCATAACACAACCCTCGCTCATTTACGCCGAACTCTGGGCAATTGGATCGTTCGCCGTCGTGAGAACCAGGTCTGCCAACCGCTGCTGGAGCGTGTCGGCTGCAACCCGCCCAATCCCGCATTGCGCGCAGGCGCTCTCTCGGGCGGAAATCAGCAGAAGGTTGTCCTGGCCAAGTGGCTGCTGGGGCCGATTCGCGTCCTGCTGCTCGAAGAACCAACGCGCGGAATGGACGTGCACGCGAAGGCCGAGATCATGGAACTGGTCGCCGAGCAGAAGCGCCAGGGCGCCGCCGTCGTCCTGGCTTCAACGGAGCCAGAACTGGTACTCGCCTACTCAGACCGTATCGTCACATTAGCCCGCGGCCGCGTCACACGCGTCTTCAGTGGAGAACGAGTCACCAAGCAAGACCTCATGCGGTGCGCCGAAGTCGTGTGAGTGTTCTCTGGTCGCCTTCTCCTGAAGAAAGGAGTGCCTCGCCAGTTGCGTTACTCGCGGCGATCGTGCGGAATCTTGTAAACGTAGAGGCTGTCTCCGCAAACGTGGATCGGTGTCTTTCGCAAGAACTCTTCATAGTGACAGTTGGGTGACAATCGCCATCGGTCACCAACCAGATAGTTGACACTGATGACCCATAAGTCGGATGTTTCGTCGGGCGAGGCTGATGTCATCCAGTGTGGGCCACATCTTGCTGGCACATGATCGATTCCAATATCGGCGGGATCAAATACGCCATGATATGCCAAGTGAATCGGCTGATCGATCTGTTGCTGCTGCAGCCATTCCTTCAGAAAGTACAGATCTTGTCCCCAATCCAAACTGCTGTGAATCATGTGGCGATGGCCTTGGCGTGCACCGCCAGCGACCAGGTTAAAGAATGATATGAACCGCGGCGCCGTTGTGAGGGTTGTCGTTATCAATGAAACCACGCAGGTCATCGTAAGGGCTATCACGGCCAAGCGGAGATTCTGTTTCCAACGACGGATCGTGAATGGAATCGAACCGGCGAAGACGAACAGTGGTCCGAACGCAGGCAGGGCATATCGAAAGTGATGATTCAAGGAGGGTTGGCAACTGAGGATGACGACCGTCGCAAGGCCTGGAAGGCAGAGGGACATCCAACCTGCCACGTGATCGAGCTCGATGCGGGGAAGCTTTTGAAATGACACGCAAATGGAAATCAGGACAAGGCAGAGAATGCTTGCGGGCACTTTAACCAAAAAACCATATAGATAGTAGTACCACCAACCGGACATGCGCCATTCGCCGCGTAGATAGGATGCATGCGGAAACGCTTCGAAGTCTTTCTTTTGCTGATCCAGTCCGAGTACGAATTCTTTGGGAAGCGGCACCGGAATAAAGGCGAAATGGCCGTCTTTGAAGACGTTCCCCGAACGTGCATCGGGTTGGGGGTTTCCCAGTCGCTGGCTGACAAATTCGAAATCGCCCAACCGCATCAGTGTGCCATCGAATAGATATCCAAGGTTGAGCACATAGAGCGATACGCCGAACAAAAGCGTCATTTGGCCAATTTGACTTCGCAGGCTCGTGCTCACGCCATTTTTTTGTATCTGCAACAGGAACACGACGAACCATATCGACGGCCAAAGCCCGAACAGCACAATCCACGACGATCTTGCGAGCAATGCCAATCCGAACGTCGCCCCGCAAAGTGCCGCTGATTCCCACGAAAGCGCTTTCAGCCACCGCCAAAACGTGTAAGAGGCGACAAGTCCCAGTGAAGCGCCGCCCATATCTGGGCAAATCACCTGACCCGCCGCGAGAATATTGGGGCTGAAGCACCACAACACACACGACAAAAACCCAGACAAGGACCCGCACAATGCACGTCCCCAAAGGTAGCAACACCAGGCACCCAATATGCTGAAAGGAAGGCAGGCCAATCGGGCAAGGTTGAACAGATGAACTGAATCGAGGCGGTTCACTTTGACGAAATCGGCTCCAATCGCGAATTCTGATCGCACTTGGGGGCCGTAGCGGAGATTGTTCCAGTGAGTCTTGCAGCCGTTCATCATCACCGGAATCGCGGCGATTGCCCGGATCAGTGGTGGGTTCACACGGTAGACGTCGAATCGCCCGAGTTCCCACAGAGCGACCCCCGAGGCCAAGTGTGCCGGTTCATTTGATGTCGGACTTTGCCACATGGCCGACCATCCCAGTAATACGGCGTGGCAAACCAACACCAGACAGACTGCCCGTGTGCACCAGTCGCCGTTCGTGGATTCGACGAAGTGAGCACTCTTCCGACTCTCAATTGGGAACGACGGGCATTTGCAAGACTCGTTTTGTTTCATCGCGTCTGACTGCCTTGCGTCTTCGCGGCTGAGGTGATTAACAGTCGAGCGGAACCTTTTGCCGTCCGCCCCAGCCATAGCTGATGGTGACGTCGAGGTCGATTCGTCTTATCGCCATCAACTGGATTGTAATAGAATCGTTCTGAGCTGCGATACAATTGTGGCCTGCTCTCGGTAACTGTTCACAGGCCGGGGGCTGGTTCAGTGTCCCGCGGCAAAGGGAAAGGTTGCTGTCGTCGATGCACTGTGGATTCCAATGAACCGGGAAAATGTGCCTGTCCCCGTCTCTTTGGACTGTGAGCGGTTGCCTTCTCTCGCATTACAGTGACAGCGATCCTTCGTCACTGCCGCGCATTTGGCTGCCGACGATTCTCGATGCGTACTCGTTCGCCTTGTTGGCAACCAGATTCGCATTTCCTCTGCCCCAATCTGGCGAGGCTGCGAGGCTGGTTCGCGTCATTCGATCATTTTTTTCCAGATTTCGCTTTTTTTTGAATTCATGTTGTATACGAATTTGCGGTTTGTATAATCTTGCCCTGGCTGCGTATGATTATGTGAATGCGCCGACGGTGATGCTTGGCTTTCGGCTTCACTAAGGTCGACTTGTTTTCGCGCAATGCGACGGCTTCTTGCTTCATCATGAAGGTGATGCGCTCTACTCTGGTTGTTTGCGAGTGTTGTTTCTTGGTTTGCTCGCGATAGGTTTATCGACGTACCAATTCGGATTTGAAGTGGTGCTGGGTCGGCGACCGCAGGTGCCAAGTCTCGGTTTTAGCGAGATTTCCTCTTCTGTTTTTGGCGGATTCGCCGCTTTCGTGTCTTTGTGTCAAATCGCGTGTTCAAGACTGTGCATGAAATAGGGCCTCCGTCGACGGCTTGAGTGTTGGGTCGGTCGGGCGCTATGTCGTCATCTAAATGAGGAAGTGGTTAATTCTTGTTGTGGTTTTGCGAACCACTAGAAGAAGGCACGAATTATGGGCAGGCAAGTGTTCTCGGATTTGCTGTCGGAATTGAAGGACGCGGATGCTGAGGAGCGAGCTCAGCGTGAGTCGCCGATGTCTCGCCGTTGGTTCGTGCGGTTGATGGCCACTGCGCTCGTTGGGGTTGCGACGCAATTGGCCGGAGACGTGCAGGCGGCGAATTGTGGTGCTGGCATAGATAGTTGTACGACCGACTCATGTACGATTGATACGTGTGGCCCTGATACCTGCACAACATCGAATACGTGTGGTACGAACACCTGCACAACCGGAAATATCTGCACCGCGGCCAATACATGCACAACGAGCAATAATGAGTCCTGCCAGCAAAGCAATACTTGTGGTACGAACACGTGTACGGCGTCGAATACTTGCTCGGCGTCGAATACTTGCACCACGACCGATTCGTGTGCGACCGATTCGTGCGGGTTTAATCGATGCACTACGGATAGTTGTACCACGGATGATAGCTGTATGATTAACAATACGTGCGTAACTTCGGATACGGATTGCGGGTTTAGTGATATTTCCTGTACGGCGCTCGTCAACACGACGCTATGAGTGGCTCATCGTGATTGCTTCATCGCGAAATCGCGGCAGCGAGGTGCATTGAGGGCAAAGGTTCTTCAGAGTCATTTTCAAGCGTTTGGTACCACAGTCCAATTGTGTGTAGGCCTATACAAGTAGGCTGTTGCAAGTCGCGGGGGCTGGTTCCGCGCAGATTCAAAAATACCATGACACGGTGAACACGAAGGTGCCAGTTCCCCTTATTTCAACAGGCTGCTAAGGAACTGATCTAAATTCAGCAGATTTCTCACCGAAGAGACTCGTGCCTTGTCTTCGTCTCTCGGTAATTACGAAAATGACTAGGGCTCATCATCGGGGGCGGCGCAAAGAGATCGAGCGTGCTGTCTAAGGTGAGCGAGGTTGGGTTGGTGCGGCGGCGCCTGCGTGAAGACCGACGGCAGTCCTTGATATTTTCATGAACGAACCACCGGGCCATTGGAAGCGAGTGTAGTTGAAATGAGGCATCGATCTCCAGGGCTTTTTGTGACGCTGTTCGTACTGTTCGTGACCGAGGTGTTGGCAAACGAACCCGCCGAACTCGCAAAGCATTGCCTTCAGGCCATCGACAGGGTCCAGTCGTACGATGTCACAATGGAAGTGACAACCCTGGTCTTTCCAGACGTGTCCCAACCAGGCAAAGAAAATGTGCCTTTAAAGGCGTCGACAAGGTTGATTCGCGATGTTCTCGCGCAAGGATATGGCAGGCGCGTCGAGGTTTCGGTTGACGACGACGAGTCGCATACGACTGCGGTCAAAGCTTGGGGGCTCATCACGTCGAGCCGCAAAGGCTTCGCGATCGGTCTTTCATATGCCCTCGATTCGGACTACTTCAAATATTACAATCAGAATTGCTATGGATACCTCGTTTCCGAGCTGCTTCAGAAGCGAGAAACGAAGATTCAAATGCGCGAGCCATCTGCTGAAAATGGTGAGTTTGGAATCGAATTGTCTCACCCTCAATTGCAAGGTCCGGTGTGCATTTGGATGGATGCCAAGTATGGCTACATACCAACCACCATTGAGAAGTACTCGATCGTCAGTGGCAAACCATACTTGTACACTCGATCGCATGTGGCGAAGTTTCATCAGGTGGCCGATTCAATTTGGGTTCCCGAGGAAGGAATTTCTGAGCAGTACTTCAATGCGCCGGGGCCGATGGCTGGGCGGGCCGTGGTGGGGGATTCAATGAGGGTGTTACTGGATCGCTCAAGTTGGAACTCGATTGAATCTGGAGACTTGTTTGGCACGGCAAGCATGCCGCCCATCAATGCCGAGCAATTGGATTGGAAGGTGCACAATCCGCCTGCAGTTGAAAAGGCTCTCAAGGCTGCCGAGGCTGCGATGGCCGCCTCAATGAAAGCGAATGCGCAGGCGAATTCGATTGTTCAGAGTCCCACGGGACGACTTATTGTGCTGGCGAACATTGCAATCGTCATCATGATTGTTGGATGCGTTGTTTGGCGGAAATTGCGACGTAGCGGATACTCCTCTTAGAACTCTCTCTCACTTGTCTTGGCAGCCACGGTGTCGATGCTGCCAAGTGCCGGTCGTTGCTTGAAATGGCGCGGTCGCTTCGCGCCAACACGTTCGTATCAGTCACGCGAGGAACCGTTCGCAGGCCGGGGGCTGGCTCATTTTCCCGCGGCATTGGGAATGATTGTTCTGGTCGATGCGCGGCGGATTTCAATGAGCCTGGAAAATGTGCCTGTCCCCCTCGCTTCGGGCTGTGAATGGTGACGTAACACGAGTGTGGTTCTTACGGCTTAAGTCATCTCTCCAAAAGGACAGATATCTATGTTGCAAATCTCGCTCCCCATTCTTGATTCGACGCCGACAGCAGGGATGAAGGCAGGTTGCTCTGGGGGAGGGTGTAGCTCAGGGTGCGGTTCGTCAGGCGGGAACGCGGCTCCGAGAGTCGTTCCTGAGATCGACTCCGAAGCGATCAATACTGGGGTGCCTTTCGATGAGAGACGCTTGAATCTCGGCGCGACGCCGACCAAAGGAACGTTCGTCACCTTTATCGATCTTGATCTGACCGTCGAGTGCAATCTGAGGTGTACATATTGTTTCAAAGAAAAATGGAATGAACACATGGAAGAGCGAGTGGCATTCGATGCCGTCCTTTGGCTGCTCCATGCATCCGGTCCAACGAAAAATGTCGCCGTGAATTTTATGGGTGGCGAGCCGCTTCTTCGTTTTCGGCTGATCAAAAAGCTGGTTCCTTTTGGAAAACGCCGAGCGTGGCAGCTTGGGAAGAATATTCATTTCGGAATGACAACGAACGGAACACTCGTCACGGACGAAGTCGTGAGTTTCTGGAAAAAGTGGGGGATGGGATTTCACACTTCGATTGATGGGACCCCGGAAGTACAAGATCGAAACCGGCCAACGACGGGCGGACGGGGGTCATCGCAACTCGTGGAGAAATCCGTACCTAAGGTCTTGCAATATCGTCCACACACGACGGCGCGCAGTACGGTCGTTCCTGATAGCGCCGCCACACTCGTCGAGAGTTACAAATACTTTCGATCGCTCGGTTACATCAATGTCGCGTTTGTTCCCGGTGGTCCATCTTTCTGGAGTCCGGAGAGCATTCAAGCCTATGAGAAGGAACTGATGGGAGTTTGCGATTTGGTAATGGATGAATTCCGCCAAGGGCGATTTATCTACTTGAAGGGGATCGACGATGCCATTCAAGGGATTATCCGAGACAAACGCCCCAATCATGCTTGCGGCGCGGGGCGCGGACTGTTGCTTGTGGATATTCATGGCGATATCTGGCCGTGCCATCGTTGGAACAAAGATCATCATCAGTCGTGGCGAATTGGAAATATTTACCAGCAATTTGACGATCTGGTTCGCGCCGAATTGGATCGACCCAATCATACAGATCTCCTCGAGCAGAATTGTGAGATCTGCGTTGCGAATAAGTTCTGTGCGGGAGGGTGTCCGGCCGAGAACTTGGAAGAAACTGGAAAGGTCTACAAACGGCATCCCAATGCCTGTGAGTTGACTCGTGTGTGGGCGCGAGCCGGGCAATATGTCCACGACGTGCTTCTGAAAGAAGGCAATGCCACGTTTATGGCACATTACTACAAAGACAAGAACTCACAGTTGAACTGATGTGTGTCGTGTCGCGGCGGATAGCTGAACGGCGGGCGCTGCCCCTTGCATAGTCGATTCAGCTTCTTGCAAACGATGCTGCCGAACTGCAGGTGAGGATTCGTGAACCCGAATCTCGAAGGGTCTCTGGACTCTGTTCAATGAACTTTAAGTGGGCGTGCAACAAGTGATGTTTCAACTCAATGGCGAAGATGTGATCTGCCGTGAGAAAGATGGCGATCGCTTGCGTATTCTCGATGCGTCCGGCTCCAGGGCCTTCGATGTGAGTCTTGGAGACCACCAAGATGAGAAGCGAATTCAGTCGAGACTCAATGAATTCTTTTCCAGGCCGATCGACCCTAAGCACGAGCCTTTTGTCACGATTCAAGTTGACGCGCAACTCGACAGCGTTCATCGAGAAGAGATACGTAAATGCATCGTCGTTTTGTTCGATCTGCTCAAGTCAAACACTCGGCTCAATGTGACATTTCATTTTCGGCAACCTTCGCCAGATTGGTCGGAGACAATCTCGTCGATCGAAAAGCTGAATGAGGCTCTCTCAAATAATCTGCAGGCGAGTATTCGATTATCGGGGGAGTTTGACGAACTTGATGAAGGCACCATGGACGAAATGTTTCGTCTCGGTGTTCAGCTTCGATATGCGACCGGCTATGGGGCAGCGGGGCCAAGCGTTGATTCGATTGTCGTAAAGAAATCCGCCATCGCCCGACTGTCAGAATTTGGTTATCAAGTTCCGATGGTGATCTACGCCGGCCACGGCAATCTGAAGAAAATTGAGCAATCGATTGCAGAGATGTTGCTGGTTAACCACTACGGCGGATTCTCGGTCCCACTCGTTTCGAGGCATCCGAGTTATGAATTCTCCGAGTCTGATCCAGGATTGCCAGAC
Source organism: Schlesneria paludicola DSM 18645 (assembly GCF_000255655.1). Classification (NCBI taxonomy): domain Bacteria; kingdom Pseudomonadati; phylum Planctomycetota; class Planctomycetia; order Planctomycetales; family Planctomycetaceae; genus Schlesneria; species Schlesneria paludicola. The sequence goes on from NZ_JH636438.1 coordinate 81,044, forward strand.
ACTCGAGACTATTGCGAGTTACTGGTCCGACTCTACAAGAAGTATTCACACTTTGATGCCGGTTTAGCTCCAGTCAGTGAATTGGCGATGCTGGCAAAGCACGGTGGACGCAACCGGGCGCTCGATTTGCCAACGATCTTGCCGATTCACCTGAATACCGCTGGAGTGGTAGGCATCTATCGCCAGACGCCCTCACGAAGTCTTCCTTGGAAAAATGTGAGTGAGATTGCGGAGTGCGACGAAGCAGCGCTTCCGAATCTTCGTCAAGACCTGCGTCAATTTCTCAAGAATTCATTCGATTGGAGCAGAAACAGCTACTGTGGAGAATGCCAGTGGCGGGGCATTTGCGGTGGGATCGATCATTTTGGTGATTCAAATGGCCTGCCCAACGATGTATACGATGTGATGTGCGACCATCGAATGCTGCTTCTTGAGCACTTTGTCAGCGAGCGTATTGCCGACTTTCAGCTTTGATGGCTCGAACCCAGGCTGGCTCAATGTGATTCTCAAGTGTCACGAAGTGCATACTGTTTACGGTCCTGTCGCGATGGCGACAGGACCGTGCCTTTTAGCGGGGGCTGGAGAAAAGGCGGGGGAAAAGGGTGGCGAAAGGAAAAGGGGACGCAGCTCAATAAGTGGATTTCTGGTGGACCAACGATTGCGGTTTTTGATGCTACGTCGCCCTCGCATCTGCCCCGGTGAAACTGCTTTCACGTGCTTGATCGGACGGTGGCGCGGTTGCCGTTGTTTGAAGTGATCGAGGATGACGAGGCGTTCGAGCGAGTGCTATCGGAAGCACACCGGTTGTTTCCCTTGCTCATGGAAGACGATGGTCATCTGTCTGTCGTACTTCGTGATGTTGAACATAATCCCATCAGGGCCAATCTGTGTGAGCGTGCGTTGGATTGGAAATTCGGCAGCGCTGGACGCCTGGCACGCGGTGATGGGCCGTCGCGTTGCCTCTTGAACGACTGCCATTTCCCTGTTTCAGCAATTGGGCAGGCGACCTCAATCTGCCCCAGTCCGACGCCGAGATTGAGGCGATCCGTCCCAGCTTGAAGCGGAGAGCACCGTATGGACGTGTGAAGCCTGGATGGCCCAATCTGCGGTGAGGCTGAAACTGATCCACACAGTGAGGGCAAGGAGCCGTCCTCCAAGATGAGCTTCGTCTCTGTTCTTTTCTCATACGATGCGCCGTATTCATCGCGAGTCTTGTCGTGTTGCCTATAACCTTAACGATGATTGCTCTGTTGTGGACGTCAGGGTTCTGTGAAGTGGAATCCTGTGAGGGGCGTGCTATTTGTTCTTCGGCGTATGCCATGACAAAGAGTTGCCAGGGAAATCGCCGTCGCATGTTGCCAGCCGTTTTCGAAAGGCTCTGTGGAATTGATCACGATTTCGCCTCACCCAACTCAACGCGGCACCTATCGGCTCAGCGCCGAACAATGGTTGCCTCGTCCGCTTGACGAGGTGTTTGAGTTCTTTGCAGATGCCTACCGGCTTCAGGATCTCACCCCCCCCTTCTTGAATTTTCAGGTGCTCACGCCTCGTCCCGTCGACATGTTTGCCGGAACGACGATCGATTACCGCCTGAAATTGCATGGGATTCCGATCCGCTGGCGCAGCGAGATCACCGAGTGGCAACCACCGCTTCGGTTCGTTGATCGACAACTCAAGGGCCCGTACCGCTTGTGGAACCATCTGCATACCTTTGAAATGAAAGATGGTGGCACGCTCGTTCGTGACATCGTCGACTATGCCGTCCCTGGCGGAGCACTGATTCACTGGCTGATGGTTCGGCGTGATCTGATGCGCATTTTTGAATATCGACATGGACAACTCGCCTCGTATTTCGGAGCAGGCGATCCGCCGTCGGCAACGGCTTCGGCAAAGTGAACACTTATCGCGAAGTGTGAACGTCTTCATTCATCCAGAAACGTGTGGAAATCCGACTCGCACCGCGGGTCGCAACCCATGGCGAGCTGGTTTCGGCTCGGGTACACTCTGCCCGACTCGGTCCGCGAACCGGTGAAATCAGACGTTCGACTCGTCTGATTTTTTCGCTCTCCTTAAAACAGGCAGCTTTTCCATGGCGTATTTCCCTGAAGTCTCGAAGATCGCATACGAGGGGCCCACTTCCAAGAATCCACTCGCCTTTCGTCACTACAATCCTGAAGAAGTGGTCGAAGGCAAAAAGCTGAAGGATCTGCTGCGATTCACGGTTTGTTACTGGCATACATTCCGTGGTACGGGTGTCGATCCCTTCGGTTCCGCGACGCTGGTGCGTCCTTGGGATGACGGTTCAAACTCCGTCGAAAACGCGGTCAAGCGAGTCGACGTGGCTTTCGAATTCATCGAAAAGCTCGGTTGTCCGTTTTATGCCTTCCATGATCGCGACGTGGCTCCTGAAGCTGAGACGCTTTCCCAGACCAACAAGAATCTGGATGCGGTGGTCAAAGCGCTGAAGGCCGCTCAAGAGCGGACGGGAATTAAGCTGCTGTGGGGCACGGCGAACATGTTTTCGCACCCACGGTTCATGCACGGTGCCGCGACCACCTGCAATGCCGATGTCTTCGCCTTTGCCGCGGCACAGGTCAAAAAGGCGTTGGAAGTCACCAAGGAATTGGGTGGCGAAAACTATGTCTTCTGGGGTGGTCGTGAAGGCTATCACAACCTGTTTAATACCGACATGAAGCGCGAACTGGACCATTTGGCCAAGTTCATGCATATGGCCGTGGATTACGCGAAGAAAATCGGCTTCACGGGACAATTCCTGTTTGAGCCGAAGCCGAAAGAACCGACCAAGCATCAGTATGATTTCGATGCTGCCGCGTGTCTGAACTTCTGCCGTGCCAATGGGTTGCTTGATCACATCAAGCTGAATATCGAGACCAACCATGCGACACTGGCCGGTCACACGATGATGCACGAATTGGAATACGCTCGCATCCAGGGGGCGCTCGGAAGCATCGACGCGAACACCGGCGATCTGCTGCTGGGTTGGGACACCGATCAGTTCCCGACCGACATCTATCTGACGACGCAGTGCATGCTCGTCATTCTGGAACAGGGTGGGATCGCTCCTGGTGGGGTGAATTTCGACGCCAAAGTGCGTCGCGAAAGCTTCGATCCGATCGATCTATTCCACGCGCATATCGGTGCCATGGATGCCTTTGCACGCGGAACCAAGATCGCTGCGGCGATTCGTAAAGACGGTGTGCTGAAGGACTTCGTCAAGAAACGCTATCGTAGCTTCGATACGGGAGTCGGTGCGGAGATCGAATCGGGCAAGGCGACCTTCGAATCGCTCGAAAAGTATGTCCTGGGTAAAGAGACATTGAATCCCAATGAATCCGGCCGTCAGGAAATGCTTGAGAACATTATCAATCAATATCTGTAACGCCGGCAAACCTGTCCCGAACCGACGCTTTTTCACCGGTTCGGGGCGAACGACACTCCACATTGAGTGTCCTTAACGGTAGACTGAACGGGACTCGCGGGGCTGACGTTGAAGTCAGCCCCGCGTTTTTCGCGTCCCGAGGTTCCGAAAAACGTTTTCCCGGATGACGGCACGTGTCGAACGGATCGCATTTCGATCGACATCAGCCCACCGGCGGTTTCGGACTGCTGAACGACGCTCATCCCGAAAATCTCACAAGCTTGTCGGTTCTGCCGCGCGAGACGTGCGTTCTCGCCGTCCAATGAATGTTTTCACTGAAGGTTTGCAATCGTGTCAGTCACGTCAGTTGTCGGTTTGCAATGGGGCGATGAAGCCAAGGGAAAGATCGTTGATTTTCTGACTGATTCGCACGCCGTTGTGGTCCGGTATCAGGGTGGAAACAACGCGGGCCATACGGTCAAATTCGATGGTCAAACCTACAAGCTGTCGCTGCTTCCCACGGGCATCCTACGTCCGGGTGTCACGGCCGTCATCGGTAACGGTCTGGTCGTCAATCCAGAAGCATTGCTCAACGAGATGAAGTCGTTGACCGATCGCGGTATTCGCGTCGATGGCCGCAATCTGTTGCTGAGCGATCGTGCTCACGTGATCTTCCCGTATCACATCGTCGAAGACCGCGTTTTCGAGCAACGACGTGGTGACCATGCCATCGGGACCACCGGTCGTGGAATTGGAACCTGCTATCGCGACAAGGCGGGGCGAACACATGCCGTTCGCGTCGGCGATCTTTATCATCCCGAATCTCTTCGCGATAAGCTGAAGGACATCGTCGCATTCAAGAACTTGACGTTGAAAGCACTCGATCCCTCGCTCGAGCCACTCAATGCCGACGCGATCTATGCTCAGTACCAAACGTACGCTCAAAAGCTCGAGTCTCACGTGGTGGATACGACCGCATGGCTCCATAAGGCTTTGAAGCAAAAACAAAACATCCTGTTTGAAGGCGCTCAGGGCGGGCTGCTGGATGTCGACCACGGGACGTTCCCTTACGTCACCAGTTCCAACAGCTCGGCCGCGGGAATTCACAGCGGGAGTGGTGTGCCGCAGCGAGCGATCAATCGGATGATCGGTGTTGTGAAAGCTTATACCACCCGCGTGGGAGGAGGCCCCTTCCCGACGGAGCTGCACAACGAGATTGGTCAGCATATCCGCGATGTGGGGCACGAGTACGGAACCGTGACGGGACGTCCGCGTCGTTGTGGTTGGTTCGATGCTGTCGCGACGGCGTATGGTGCCCGCGTTTGCGGTGTCGATGAGATTGCCGTGATGCTGCTCGACGTGCTGGCTCAGCTTGACGAGCTCAACATTTGCGAGGCATACGAGATTCGCGGCGAACGCACCACAGACTTCCCTTCGCATGTTGAAGACCTGGAAGTTGCCAAGCCGATCTTCCGAAAAATCCCCGGCTGGAAGCAGGACATTACCGGGGCACGGAAGCTGAGCGATCTGCCCGCCGGTGCGCGGCGCTACGTCGATACGATCGTGGAGCTGCTAGAGGTTCCCGCCAAGTTCATCAGCATCGGCCCGGACCGCGAACAAACGATTCTGTTGTAAGTTTGGGCGGTTTGCTTCCATCGCCAGCGTATGAGATCGCCCTGAACGAACTGATCGTTCAGGGCGAAGTTTTTTTATGCATCAGGACAGGCTGCGAGGGGTTCTGGCCTGCTGGCGGCCTACGTCATCAGCCATCCTGTTCAGATGCCGAGTCCGATTCCGTTCAGGATCCCGGTCCCAACGGTTCCGTCGGTGATGTCGAACATCGCTGGGAATCGTTTGTTCCACGGCTTGTTCCCGGCCGGGCAATACTGACGCCCATTCCCTTCGATCGCGGCGACTCCCGGAATGTGTGCGGCAATGCTGGCCGAATGCAGGAAGGAATATCCCGGGCAGGTCAGGTCCTGAACGCAAAGGAACATGCCGTACTTCTGCGCGGCGGCCCCCAGCAGCAACGTCTCGGTCTGTCCCTTGCAGGCTTTGAGCGCGGCACCGGTATAACCCTGTTCGCGGGCCAATTGCAGGGTGTCGAAGTTCACGAGTGATTCGTCGATCACCACGGGCTTGATCTTGGCGGCTTCGTGCATCTTGTTTTCAGGATGCGCCTTCAGGTCGCGATGCGTCGGTTGCTCGACGTATTGAATCCGTTCGAACGTGGCCGGTGATTTCGCTTTGATCTGGTTCAGGAACTCGACGACGTAGCTGACGTTCTGGCACTTCTCGTTGAAGTCCACGGAATAGAACCAGGTCGTGCATCCGCGCTTCACCTGCGCTTCCTCGGCGACGCGATTAACTGTCAGGGTTCGATCCAGGTCCCAGTCGAGGTTATCGCCGGCCAGTTTGATCTTCATGTGTGTCAGGCCGTTGTGGGCGATCCACTGTGGCAATGTTTCCGGAAGTCCATCTCCGATCTTCTTCGTGACGTCTGCATCGGTGAGCGGGTCGAGCGCGCCGATCAGATGGTACAGCGGCATCCGCTCTTTCGGCTGACGCAGGGTGTACTTGTCGAGGTACTCACCTTTGAACTCGCCGTCCAGATAAGTCGACAGGTCATAGTTCATGAACTTCGACGACAGCGTGTCGAAGCTATTCAAGTTATGCAGTCGGCCGTAGGCATCGTGAAGTGCGGCGTCGAATGAACTGGCTGAGACCAACTGAGCCAGCTCGGGCATCGGTTCGGGCACTTTCAGTTGATTCGACAAGGTCTTGGCAAGGTGGTCGTATTCGGCGGAAAGGTGATAGACGAGGTCGATGGGGTGGCCGAACTCACCACACTCGTTGGCGAGATCGATGATTTCATCGATGAATCGCTGCATCGTGTTCTCGGCCTGTTCCGGCGAGACTTTTTCCGATGGCCAAGCCCAGATGTTGCCGAGCGGCATACTGCCAAAACCACTGGCGTGGCGTTTGCCATCGCGTGATTCGACTTCGACATCAACATTAACGATGAACGCTTTATCCATCACGCGCCCGCCGAATTTCAGCGGGGCTCGAAACGGTAACGGTTCAACGGCGCAAGCGGCATTCTTGATGCGGATGTCCGTCGATTTCGGCATGTCCTCGGCACTTCTTTGCTGGAGAAAATGAGAAAGTAAACAGAGTTCGTCGCTCGAACTCGGACTGCGGCAACTTCAGCTCAAAAGATCAAACAATCAGCTGTTGAGATCGCGGGGCTTGGTACTTCCAGACCCCGAAACTGCATGGGATATCTCGTGCAAAGGTGGCTAACACCTTCGTTACAACAGGCTGATCTTGTATTCCGTCGCCTCATTTCCGATTCATTTGGCCCGCATGACGACATCGCGATCTTAGCTTTCGCGGGCAATGCGATCAAGAATTCCATTGTCAGGTCTTACGGATGTTGTCAGGCCAGTCTACTGGAACGGTGTTCATTACGTGTGGAGACATGGTAAGTCGCATTGTGGCGATTTCACCAGGAATTTCTGTCAAACCTGAAATGTCGTCTGTTTCCCGGAACCTCGCCTCCTCGAAGATCCGCAAATTCACTACACCTCACCGGCAGTTTCCGCCGGAATCGGTGGCCTGACGCTGGCACAGGCCGGGCAGGAACAAAAGCTGCTTGAGAACCTATTGTTGTTCGAACCTCGTTGCCGCGAGTGTGTCCTAATCCACAAAGTCATGTTTGAGGCCTGGATGTGATTCAGGCGAAGACAGCCATGAAAAAATGGCTGACGGTGCTGTGGTGCCACCTTGGCGGTTCGTGACAATCAATCACTTGTAACTGGAAGGGAACCAGCATGACTTCGATCAAATTGTTTTTTTCTGTCGTATGTTTGAGTCTTGTTTGCACGGGATCGGCATTTGCGCAGCCAGGTTGGGGGCATCACCATCGGCACTATTACGGCTACGGCCGACCTGTCTATGGCTATCCCCCCGTCGTCGTGGCACCTCCTCCGGTCGTGGTCGCACCGCCCCCAGCGGTGATTCCCGCTCCGGCGCCAGGTGTGGTTTATTCATCACCGGTTTACCCGGGACCGACGTATGTGGCACCCGCACCGGTTCCCGTCTACGCTCCACCTGCCTACGGCTATGGCGTCGTGGGGCCACGTGGACGCTACGGCTTCGGGTACAGCAGTCCCGGTGTTGGCGTGTATATCGGAAGATAGTTGAAGGCAATTTCAGCAGAAACGGATAGGTCGATTGATGGCTACTGAGGCAATGGCGGAAATCACGGAGAGTTCTCAACCTCGGCAAGCGAACGCCGCGGTTTCCGTCCTGGTGGCGCTCAGTCTGTCACATCTACTCAATGATGTGATGCAGTCCTTGATCAATGCCATTTATCCTCTGCTCAAGGAAAGCTATTCGCTCACCTTCTTTCAAATTGGAATGATCACGTTCACGTTCCAATTGACCGCGTCATTACTGCAGCCACTGGTTGGTTTCTTTACCGACCGCCACCCCTGGGCCTATTCATTGACGTCGGGGATGGGGTTTACATTCGTGGGCTTAATCTTGCTCGCGATGGCAAATAGTTTTCCTGCGATCCTCGTGGGGGCGGGGATGGTGGGAATTGGATCGTCCGTCTTTCACCCCGAAGCGTCTCGGGTCGCGCGACTGGCGTCGGGGGGGCGATACGGTTTTGCCCAGTCGATGTTTCAGGTGGGCGGCAACGCGGGGTCGGCCCTGGGGCCTTTGCTCGCGTCCTACATCGTCGTTCCTTGGGGACAACCAAGTATCGCCTGGTTCTCGATCGGGGCCGTGGCCGCGATGGTGGTTCTGTTCAACGTCGGTCGTTGGTATCAGCAGCAGCTGAGCTCGATCCGCATCCACAAGCCAAAGTCCGTATCGGTCGACCGACCAACGCTTCCGCGTTGGCGTGTTGGAGCCGCGATCACGGTGCTGCTCGTGCTGATCTTCTCGAAATATTTCTATCTCGTCAGTCTCAGCAACTACTACACGTTTTACCTCATGCAGCGTTTCAACGTGTCTGTCTCGGATGCCCAGATTTACTTGTTCGTCTTCCTGGGCGCTGTGGCGGTGGGGACAGTGGGCGGCGGGCCCGTCGGTGACCGGGTGGGGTTCAAGACCGTGATCTGGTTTTCGATCCTGGGAGTCTTGCCATTTACGATCATCCTGCCGCATGTCAATTTGTTCTGGACAGTCGTGTTGACCGTTCCCATCGGGCTGATTCTGGCGTCGGCCTTTTCCGCCATGATTGTTTATGCCCAAGAGCTTGTTCCCAGCCAGGTCGGCATGATCGCCGGTCTGTTCTTCGGATTCGCCTTTGGGATGGCAGGCATCGGCGCCGCTGTGCTGGGCTGGTTGGCGGACAAGACGAGCATCGAATACGTCTATCAAATTTGTGCCTACCTGCCGCTATTCGGTTTGTTCACGGCCCTGTTGCCAAATACGGAACCTCAGCGTCGACATGCCAAGGCATAGTCACGAGAGCAATTCCTGCGCGATTGAAACCTGTCGTCCCGCGTCACCCACGATCGATGGCGCGAATCGAATTCGCATCAAATACTCTTGCTCTTGGGATTGTCTGGGGTCGCGAATTCGGATCGCCGTTGTGGATCTTTCCGTCTCCGAAGGTTGCGGGTTTGCGGTTCCGAGCGTCAGCAGATAGGCGGCCATTAACAGTCCGATGACGCCCATAAACATCACGACGATCAAGCCCAGCGGCCAGCGCGGTGGTTCATAGGGAAGGTTCTGGTTCAAACGGCGGATGAATCTGGCATGTTCCCATCCGGCAAGCAGGCTGACGGCGGTGCCGACCAGGACGAGCACGATTCCAATCCACAACGAGAACCCAGAATGATGTGAAACGGGAATCTTTCCCATGGCGGCAATTTCTCGCAGGAAGAACCCGAATCGCGCAACGACGAATCCGAATCCCATCATGGCCAGGCCCGTTCTGATCCATGCCAGCAATGTCCGCTCGCCAGCGAAGCGATTTCGCGGATCTTCGGGGATGGGTTGACCGCTACTCATGGGGTTTCCTTGGAGATGTGCATTCGAAGTTCGTTGGCGCCGCAAATGGCGTGCATGAAGATTTGCCATGAGTGGGCCGACAGTCCACGTGATCAGAAAAAAAAGCTGTCCCTGCTCATGCAGGGTGATTCGCTCGTATCATGCGTTGAAAGCGCGTGTCGCGGAAAATCAATCTGTCGAGCTCGACGTATTTTGGATATGGGATCAGTCCATTGAATAGAGACCTCCGACTATTGCTGGCTTGGTTGACGGTGGTTCTGGGAACACGGCCACTGATCGCCGCTGAGCTCGATGCCCTTGATCCGGCGTACCACCACACGGGCGAACTCGCGGGATCGCTTCGCACTGCGGACCCATTGCCGCTCTACGATGCCGATCCTCAGCACGTTTGGAATCGATTGTTTGCGGCCATCTCGATCCGTCATAGCCTGTTGCCTTCGAAGCGTGGTGGAACTCCCATTGCCCGAATTGAAGGGGGGGATTCGATTGATTTTCTTGCCTGGCCGGGAACAACATATTGGGACGAACCGGAAACCGTCGCGCGGCTTGTGGGGTTGCTCGATCAGTTCCAGCAGGAGCGTGCCGAACGCATGACGACCGATCCCATTCGGCGCGTCATGCTCCAGCGCGACCTGTGGGCGGTCTTTGATTCTCTGGTCAGTCAAAACATCTCTCGCCGTGGTGACGTTGAAACCCGCCAGCGACGTGCGCGACTCTGCGGTCGCTTGGCAAAGGTTATCCAGTCGCTGGCCCTGCCGGTTGAAACTCTCGCACAGTTGCCCAACAACTATCAATTGGCACTCGAATCGGGGCATTTTACTGACACGCATCAGTTCGATCCCCAACGCGAATATCTTCCCTCGCGATTGCTGACGGAGGACGACGAATGGCAAGAGCTCGACTTCTATCAACCCAAAGTGACGCAAGACATCGAACGCCGCTTCGTCTTCTTGCACACCCGCGCCTTTCGGGGCCGATCGTACTTTCGCGTGTTTTATCGATTTCCCGGCGGTCGCTCGCAACTCGAGAAGTATCTCCAGGAGGTGGAAGCGACGGGAATCGATTGGAAGGCGTCGGGCCAGCACGGCAGCATCATGCTGAAGCCCGATGCTCCACAGGTTCCCGAGGGGACGGAAGTCGCGTTGCTGCAGTTCTTGATTGCACTCGATCCGAACATGAAGCCCGTCCCCACGCCGCTGGTGGAATCTGTTCGCGTCAACATGTTCAAAACTGTCGATGGAGGTCGCGATCCCAGTACGAACACCGGTCTTGGATTCAATGCCACCAAGTATACGCTCAAGCGGCGACTTGCGTTTGCGGGGATGAAGCATGGCGGGCTGCAACGCGAACCAGATGACCTTCCCGTTTATCGAATCATTTTTGAGAGCGAAAACGCGATCGACTGGGGCCCGCGTGGGCGATTCTTCGAACTGGCCGCGGAATGTCGTTCGTGTCATTCCGGAAGTGGTCGATCGGGTGTCTTCGCCATTCCTTCGCTGATCAATTCCGGGGGCATCGATTCGGGTGCCCAGCTTGGTGTGGTGCATCCGCTTGCGGTGGGGCAACCCAGTCCGCATCCCGCGCGTACCGTCAAATGGAAGACCGCCGATGAGACGTACCGCCGACTGGTTGAGTTTGTTGAGAATTGAATTCACGTCAGATCGTCTTGATGGATGGCACCAATGACGGAACTCTCTGAGGCTGACCGTGACCTGCTTCAACGATTGGAAGAATCGCTGTGGCGTGAAACATCTCGCTTCGACAGGGCCTATCTCGACACCGTCATGGCCGCCGATTTCTTTGAGTTCGGGCGATCCGGGAATGTTTATGCTCGCGACGACGTTGTTTCGATGCCGAGTGGTCCGATCAATGCGGTCTTGCCACTGGCCGATTTTCAAATTCGGCGGCTGGATCAGAATCTCGCTCAGGTGACCTACAACAGTACAGTCACGAGCAGTAACGGCACGGTCTTCAGGCCGAGGCGAAGTTCGATCTGGAGTCGTACGAGCGACGGTTGGCGGATGCGATTTCATCAGGGGACACCGATTCCCGATCCCGATTAATCCTTGGCCCTTAGGCGGATGCCCGCGGATTACCAAAAATCCATCGTTCTCAGGTCATTTGTGCTGGGATCCTTGTTAAAATCGAGGGTTGAATCAGGTTCTGCGAATGGACTGAATGGCACATTCTTTGAGCGGTCCTCGCGTCGCGCGGATTTGCATGTTTAAGGATTCCGGTTTCATGATTGACCGTCGATTTGCCGTATGTTTGGGGATTGCCAGCGCGTTGCTGTGCGGGATCGATGTCGGTGCAAACGACTATGTCCGAGACCTGCAGACCGAAGCGATCAAGGAAGGAAAGGCACCTGTTGCGCATTGGGGCGACAAGGAGGACAGGTATGTCAGTTGGAGTTCGCACAGCAATCGATTGATTCCCGTCTATTCGTATGGAACGAAGACTGCACCCGAGGGAATTTCGCAAAGCAGCTACAAGGGGCCCCTGAACCCTTATCATTCCGAGGCGGCGCTCAAGCGATTGTATGGTCGGGTTCCTGAAAAGACGTTGAATCCCGATGCGACCTATTTCGACCAGACGAATGTGTTCGACATTCAGCAGGCCGCTTTGAAGGCCGGAAAGAAGCACATCTTCCTGGTGGTGTTCGACGGGATGGACTGGCAGACGACACAAGCCGCCGCGATCTATTTGAAGCAAAAGGTGACCTACACCGAAGGTCGGGGCGATGCGCTGCACTTCCAGAAGTACAACGCGGGGGGAACCGCAGAGTTCGGTTACATGGTGACGAGTCCCCACAATGAAGGCACCGAGGTCGACGTTGACACCCAGACCGTGAAGAATCCGGGTGGTTCGATTTTCGGTGGCTATGATCCGAGCCGTGGGGGACGATTCCCCTGGGAAATCGCTCCCGAGATTCCTTATCTGATCACGGCTCCAAAGACTGATCCGACCAAGCAGGCCTATACCGATTCGTCGAGTTCTGCCACCAGCATGACCGCAGGCATCAAGACGTATAACAACTCGGTCAATGTCGACGCGAATGGTGCCCCGGTGCCCACGATCGCGCACCTGGCGCAAGCGGTCGGCTATTCGGTGGGTGCGGTCACCACGGTCCCCATTTGCCATGCGACCCCTGCGGCGGCGTACGCTCATAACGTGCATCGCGACGACTATCAGGATCTGACGCGAGACTTGATCGGCCTGCCTTCGATCATTCATCCGAACGAACCTCTGGCTGGGCTCGACGTGCTGATCGGAACAGGATGGGGCGTCGAGATTCCGAAGTCGTCTGGCCAGGGAAAGAACTTCGTCGTTGGGAACCAGTACTTCACCGATGCGGACAAGGCCAAGGTCAGCGTCGACAACGGTGGGAAGTATGTCATCGCGGAACGAACCACGGGGATTGCAGGCCCCGTGACATTGCAGCAAGGCGTCGAACGAGCGATCAAAGAGCACAAGCGGCTGCTGGGTTATTATGGCGTTGCCACGACGGGGCACCTGCCCTTTGCAACGGCGGATGGTGACTTCAAGCCTTCGCCAGGTCGCTCCGGCAAGGCCGAGCAATATACCGATGCCGACGTCCAGGAAAACGTGACGCTGAAAGACATGGCCGAAGCCGCGATTCATGTTCTGGCTCAGAACCCAAAAGGATTCTGGTTGATGGTGGAGGCGGGTGATGTTGACTGGGCTAACCACGATAACAATCTCGATAACTCGATTGGTGCGGTGATTTCCGGAGATAACGCCGTCAAGGCGATTACGGATTGGGTTGAGAAAAACAGCAACTGGAACGAGTCGGTCATGATCGTCACGGCAGATCACGGACACTATTTGTTCCTCGATCACCCCGAACAGTTGATCGATCCTCAAGCCAAAGTCAGTGACACTGGAAGCGGTCGCTGAACCGCGAAGTCGTGTCGTCTTCGATTTTCTGTAACCACGTGTGACCGGGACGATCTGCTTTTGCGGGCGTCCCGGGATCCACGCGCGTCTTATTGTGTCGGTCGTTGCCAGGCGACCTGACCGCCGTTCTGAATGTGCTTTCGCAGCAAGGCTGACAATCGTGCTGCGATCGCCTGTTCTTCGTGGATGCGATTGCGTGATTCCTGAGGATCAACCGCCAAGTTGTAGAGCTCGAGCGGTTGAAACGGGTTGTCCTGAATCAGCTTCCAGTCGCCTTGGATCAAAGCTTCGATGGTTTTCCCGCCGTATGCCGAACCGCCTTCGCGCCGGACAAAGTACAGCTCGCGCTGGGCGTCGGCCAAGGCATTCTCAGCGGAAGCCTGTCCCAAGAGTGTCGGCAGAAAGCTGATTCCATCAATGCCTTGTGGTGTCGTTGCCCCGGCCGCGTCAGCGATCGTTGCGAACAGATCCATGGTCACGGCGGACCGCGCCGTGTGCGAACCGCTCTCGATGTGATTCGGCCAGCGTGCGATGGCGGGGACACGTAAGCCGCCTTCGTACATGTGCTGTTTCTCGCTACGCCATGGGCCATTATTGGCCTGATGCCGCAGCAATCCCCCGTTGTCGGACGTAAAAAAGACCAGCGTGTTGTCCGCCAGTTTCAAGCGGTCCAGAGTCTCCAGAACCTTGCCGATCCCGGCATCCATCTGCTCGATCAAGGCGACCAACCCCACGCGCGCTTCGGCCATGTCCGGTTCGCGTTGGCGGACCTTCTCGCGCCATGCGGTTGGTGGCTGGATTGGATCGTGGGGTGCGTTGTACGCCAAGTACAGGAAGAACGGCGTATTGGGGCGTGCCGCGTCAGAGCGTGTCTGAGCCTTCGCCCGTTCCGCGAGATAGTCGCACGCCCAATCGGTGAACAGGTCTGTCGCGTGGCCTTCGGGGTCAATCACGTCATGATTGCGACGCATGAAGTTTTGCCCCCCGCGACGATGAGTGAGGTAGTCATCCATCATGTCGCCAAGGAACCCATGGAAGAAATCGAATCCCCGTTCGGTCGGCGTGTTCGGTGACGCAAGCCCCAGGTGCCACTTGCCAACGATCGCAGAATGGTATCCCTGTGATTTCAGAATCTGGGGCAGCAACACGGCATGTGGTGCCAGCCAGCCCCACGAGTCGTTGTGCGTATGACGGATCACGCCGGGGACGCCGACACGATCGGGAAAACAGCCGGTCAGCAGCGCCGCGCGAGTAGGTGAACAGACGCACGAATTGGCGCGGAAGTTGTCGAACGTCATTCCTTCGCGACAGAGTCGATCGATGGCGGGGGTGCGGATGTCCTTGGTTCCGAACGCCGAGTAGTCGCCTCGACCCTGATCGTCGGTCAGGATCACAATCACATTGGGTCGTGATGGTCCGGCCGCCGTCGACACGCCGGGCGCCAAGAGGATGGTGAGGCTGAACAGCGAGAAGATCATGGATGCCCTGAGGACCCAAGTCGGGGTCTTGCTTCGCGGGATGATCGACGAAGCATGCTGGAAGCTTTTATGAACCGTATTTGGCGGGGCGAACGCCCCATTCTGACGATCCACCGATCGCTGAAGGCCAGCCCAATCCATCGATCCGTGAGTTCTCGGCACAGCATCAACTCCCTTCACGAGGATGATTGCGCGGTGATCTTCTCGAACGTCCCGTAAATCGTCCTGATTCGTTGCCATGCACTGGAACTGATCGTGTCTGTCCCACACGCCAATCGGAAACTAACGTCGTAGCCAGAGTCCACGGTGAATCGTGCAGCCCATTCGTCGACCGCGGCGATGAAAGCCGGTCAAAAAGTCGTTGTCGTCCAGGCCTGCTGGTTCCGGGGGTGGTTCTTGCGGAATGAACTCGACGTGATGATTCATTAGCGACGAGATCACTTCAAAATACTCGCCCACGTCGGACCACGAGTGTACGTAGCCACCGTGCTTGACGATGAGTGCCAACTGGTCGGCAAATTCATCGGTAAACAGGCGGCGTTTGTGGTGTTTTCGCTTCCACCACGGATCAGGAAAGTAGACACGTGCGACATCGACCGAATGAGGTCGAACATGGTTGGCCATGAACTGCTTGGCGTCCCCACCGATGACGCGGGCGTTGGGAAGTTCGCGTTTGGCCAGACGTTTCGCGCCGTGTCGCCCTTCGGTGAAGTCCAGTTCCAGCCCCAGCCAGTTGGTTTCGGGATGGCTGATGGCCGAATCGACCAGGAACTTGCCCCGTCCGCAACCGATATCGAACTCAACGGGATTTGAGTTGCCGAAGACCTCGGGCCAGTCGAGCACACCTTCGACTTCATCGAGTGCGGTGAAATAGGGACGCAGATCAATTACGGGCGGGGCCATCAACGAATCCTGAGCGCATGCAACACGGAAGAGCCGGTCGGACGAGACAAGTCCCGGGATGGCTCCGCCAAAATTATTCTTCTGTGGCCGCCGAGCGGTTCTTGTCGATCGGGACACCGATCATTTTGCCGCTGAAGACCATCTTTTCTTTGACGAAACCCTGGAAATCGAATTCCGCGCGGCGGCCGGGGCGCAGCTTTGACAGCCGAGCCATGATCAGCAGGCGGTCGCCGACGAACACGGGTGATCGAAATCGCACTTCGTCCATCCCGCCGAACCCCAGGAAGTCTCCTTCCAGCAGTTCGTATTTTCGAGCATAAAATCCTGCCAGTTGCGCGGCGCATTCGCACAGCACGACACCCGGCATCAGCGGGAACTCGGGCATATGTCCCCGCACCCAGAATTCGTTCGGGGTAATATCTTTGTAACCGATCAGGCCATTGCCTTCGCGATCGACGTAAACAATCGCCGTCAGTTGCTCCATCTCGAATCGTTGCGGATTGATCTCTCGAATCTCTTCGATTGTGAATACCGGTCGATCAAAATCCACTCGATCAAATTCGTAGATGAGTTGCGGAGGCATCGCGATTCCTTATCGGTCGGTCTTGCGGCAGGGACAACCTGTTCCGCCTATTGGACTTGCAGACAGCAAATGATCCGAAACCAGGCGGCTGGTGTCCGGTTCGACAAATGTCCGTCCCGTCGTGACAGACTTTTAAGAATGAATGATGATCCACGAAAGATCAAGAGCGCTGAAATATCGCCATTGGCTTATGGCTGAACATCTCATTCATGCAGCAGTGTCGGTGCCTTTGATCGCAAAAAGGATGCGCACAATCCTGTCCAGGTACGAGACTCTTTTCTGAAGCGTCGAGCCCCCATTGACGGTCACGCCTTCGGGGCCATCAGGCTGATCCGCAGATTCTTGTCAAAGTGCGCCGTCGCAATCTGCAGGCCGTCCGGGTGCAGCGACAGGTCGCGGGCCTGACTGCCGAGATTGAACGTATGGAACTCATCTTTTGAATCGAACTTCCAGAAGAACAGATGGCCGCCCCCCTGCCCTCCGCTGGCGCCGATCAAATAACCTTCGGGGTGAATGGCCAGACCCCACAGGGTTCCTTGTGTCGCGCCTTTGGATTGGTGAGCGATCGTTTCTTTGCCGGCTTCCCAATCGACTTGCGACGCGATCACAAACCCGACGCCCGCGAACGAGTTCGTGACGCCTGTGATTCCGCCGCCGAAGAATCGTTTGCCGTCGGCGGTGAACTCCAGGCAATATGGCCCCCCATAATCGGCCATGAACCCCGCATCGTAAAAGCTGAGGCTAGGGATCGGAAACAGGCGGACTTGCTTGCCGCTATCGACTTCCCAGTGAATGAACTTGGCGGTGAGATCCCCCGAGACCAGTTGCTTACCATCGGGATGAAAGGCGACGTTGTAGACGTGTCGTTCATGGCCGGAGAATTCACGAATCGGTTGGCCATCGGCCAGCGACCAAAGCTTCACCTTCAGGTCATTCCCGCAGGACGCGAGCATCGTCTTGTCGGGACTGATCGCCAAGGCGCGGATCCAACCTTGGTGCGCTTGAATCGTGCGCAACGGCACGGGTGTTTCGGCGGTTGTCGACCACCAGATCAGCCGCCCATCGTGGCCGCCGGTGATGACCTGATCGCCCGCTCCTGAAAATGCGATGGCGCGAACCCAGCTATCGTGTGCGACGAGTTCCGATTTCACGCCGGTCGCGACTTCCCAGCGGATGACTTTATTGTCCTGGTCACCGGCGAACACGTAACGGCCAGACGGATCGAACCGGCACGAGATCAGCGGACTGCCGTGCGCTAAGGTTTTTGAATTGTGCGTCTGCTTCGGATCAGCGGCCATCTGTCGTTCCTTCAATTATGCCAAGAGTTCCGTGATGACTCGGCTGGATTCCGGCACGAGCGGAATCGGACGGCCTGTTCGATCGGGCAGGAAAATGTGCGGATCGATGCCCAGCAGGTGGTACATCGTCGCGAGGATATCTTTCGGCCCCACCGGATTCGACACCACTTCTCCGGCGTGTTTGTCTGTCGCACCCACGACGCGGCCGCGTGCGATTCCGCCACCCGCAAACAATGCGGAGTACGCTTGTGACCAGTGATCACGACCGCCTCCGTCGCCGGAACTGAGCTTTGGCGTACGGCCATGTTCACTGATGCAGACGACCAGAGTGTCGTCGAGTTGTCCGCGACGATCCAGATCCAGAATCAGTCCCGAGAATGCCTTGTCGAACTGGGGCAGCAACTGGTCGACCATGCGAGGGAAGTGGTTCCAGTGCGTGTCCCAGGCGTCGCCGGCGATCCCATATTCGTCCCAGAAGACACTGACCAGCCGCGTTCCCGCGTCCAGCATTCGTCGGGCGGTGAGGCACGACTGGCCGAACAACGTCATTCCGTACATTTCACGCGTTTCTATCCGCTCTTGCCGCACGTCCAGCGCAGAGGTCACGGTTTGTGATTGGATCAACGAATGGGCCATCTGCTGAAAACTCGACAACGACTTACCGCGACTGGAACGTTCGAGATCGCGTCGCGCGTCATCCATTTGTTCCAGCAGCGAGCGGCGGCGATTCAATCGATCCAGAGTCAGTTCAGCGGGCAGGCTGGTTGATGCCATGCGGAAGGTGGCGTCTGGCTTGCACCCGATGTAGGGGTCAAAGATTTCCGAGCTGACGCCGCCCAGTTTCTTCCACACCGATCGATCGGCCTCGCCTTGAAATTCGGTCCAGACGGGATTGTAGGTTGATCCCAGGTAGGCGGCGTACGGTCCGGCTCGAAACACTTCCCCTGTGCGTTGGGAACTGAAGGGAAATGGCAACGCGACATTCTGGGGAAACGCGGCCAAGCCACCGCGTCGCTGACGATCGACGTATTCCACGGCGCTGCCAAAATACGGATGATGTCGCGGATCGCTGGGGCTCAGTTCCATCGTGACGTCGATCACGGGAACGCCCGTCATGGCATGTGCCACGCCGTGCAGT
Source organism: Schlesneria paludicola DSM 18645 (assembly GCF_000255655.1). Taxonomy (NCBI): domain Bacteria; kingdom Pseudomonadati; phylum Planctomycetota; class Planctomycetia; order Planctomycetales; family Planctomycetaceae; genus Schlesneria; species Schlesneria paludicola. The sequence continues at coordinate 99,771 of NZ_JH636438.1, forward strand.
GGATACTCGTGATGGATGGAACGCAGGACGGTCGTGCGATCCATCATCTTTGACATCAGCGGCAAGTGTTCGCAGACATCCAGTCCCGGCACGACGGACGGGATCGGCCGCATCGTGCCCCGGATTTCGACCGGTGCTTCGGGCTTCATGTCGACGGTCTCCATCTGGCTGGGAGACCCATACAAAAACAGAATGATGCATCGTTTGGCGCTGCCAAACCCGTCGGGCATGGTCCTCGCCGTTGCCGGACGCGATTCCGCGGCGCGGGCGGCGTCGGCTTGCAGCAACTGCGGCAAAGAGAGGCCCATCAAGCCCGAACCGCCGACTTCGAGCAGTTCCCGACGAGTCAGTCCGGTGCACAGCTTTCGGGGCGAACTCAGCAATCGTAGCATCGAGGATTTCCTTTGAAACAACAGATCAAAATTATCCTATGCTATCGGCGTTTCGACCCGCAACCCGCAGTTCTGTGTCCCTTCGGATTACCAATGACGTGTACACGTGTTGTGTTGGTGGCGAACTTGAACTGAATCTCGACAAGCAACCGGCTGGGAATTGAGCATCTTGATTTACTTGATCGAGTTCCTCGGTAACTCCTGTTTGCGTCAGGGTTTGAATGTGCTCAACGCTATCTTGCTCATTTGATCGCCTTGAGCATTATGGCTTGGTCGCTTCATCAGAGTTCCAAGAGGTTGGTGTGCGGCATCTCCCTGAATTTGAGGATTCCGCCAATCCTGCGATCCAAACATCGTGCACCTGCTTTCATGAATCAACCGTTCACAACCCGAAGAGAGGGGGACGGGCACATTTTCCCGGTTCAATTCCCTCGTTGCCAAGCTCCCGCTTGGCAATGCCTCTTCGGATCTCGGTTTCTGTCGAGCAGAAAAGTGGCCTGGGACCATCGTACATTTCTGATGTGTCTGAAGCGTTGACAAGCGCGAGCTTGGCAACGAGGGGAAACAAGTCTGTCAGGCCGACCATTCGAATGCGATGTAATGGAGGTCATGATAGAGATTGCCCCCCGATCTGTCCCCATCAAAACCACCGTAGTTTCCAAACGTTTGGAAGGTGAATTCTGCAATTCGCTTTGTTATTCAGCGATATTCCAGAAACCCATGGCAATGCCAATTGAAACGGTGATCCAGTTCGTTGCCAGCATACACACCAACATTCCAGTCGTGACTAGCAAAGTTAGAAAGAGTGCCTTTAAGGCTCGGATTCCGCGCGTTCGGAAGAGATAAATTGGAAAGGCCACGACGAAGAATAGCACCAATGTCGTTGATGCCAACTTCCCGAATCCCCGGCCCCGTTCGTTTGCGTCCGCAGAACACCAAGATAAAGCCAGGATGGAAATTGGCAGCGAGGCGAGGCCGTCGATCAGTCGATCGCCTGCTGGAAGAAAGCAATATATGGCGCCGAGCGCTGCGGAATAGACGAACAGCCAAACAACAATTCGTCGTTTTTTCGCAGAATAACTTGTTTCGGGAGGATATGTGGGGCCGTCATCGGCGATGACGTCGGTCGATTCGGATTGCTGATTGATCATGTAAAGGCACAAAAAAAGATTGCCGTGCAGTCTTCGCCGTCGCGGATTGGGATTATCGCTGCTCCTCGTTCCATAACAACATGGTAAGGGATCAAGCTTCGTAAGTGGTACCTTGAGTTGGATTGGGATGGCCGATTCGGACCGCTTGGCAGCGTCTGTTCCAAAACCCCCGTTGGGCAACGCTGTGAAGGATTTTTTGCTGAGTTTTGTGTGCCACTGGCTATGCCAGTGCCCTGTCCGCATTCATCCAAAGCAGGACAATGACGGTAGGTGATAGGTCATTTGATAAGGGTTTGTGCTGAAACAAGGATTGCCGTTGGATTCCCAAACAACGGTGTTTTGAATTCCTGTATCCCCTTGCACTGGCGTAGCCAGTGGCACACGAAAACAATGGATAAATGCTTCACAGCGTTGCCCATTGGGCCTGGAAACCCGCGGCGTGTTCTTTGTGGCACGTTCTTTCGAGAACGGAATGGAGTGGGGTACACTCTCGAATGAGTGCACTGCAGCATGACAACACCGTAACAGCATGACACGCCGCGTCAGGACATCGTATGGATCAACGAACTTGGGAGCAGGTTGAGCCTCAGTTGGCCGAGATGGCGAGCGAGCTTGAGCGGCTGTTGGCATCACCTGACGCGACAAAACTTCGCGATATGCTGGCGAAGGTATCGCGGACCATGCCGCGTCATCATTCGGCCAGCCTGAATTGCGCCCTGGAGATCTTTGATTCTCAACGCGAGAAATCGTTCCCGGTGCTGACGATCGGAATGGGCGTGTCCGAGTTGGGCGAGGTCTTTTCAACATTGGGTGAATCGGGCTCACATCGCTATATCGTGAATGGTGAGATCGAAGTCGTTCCGCAGGATCGCTGTCCGAAATGCCTGGATGAATGGGGTTTCAAGTGGATCTGTCACCAGTGCCCTCATTGTGACGCGCAGCTTGGGGTCAATTGCTGGATGTTGCTGGATTCGGACAGGTGTCCGAACTGCGAAGACGGCACAGTTTCGGCCGATGATCCTCACTGCCATCAATGCGGAGTTTTCATCGATCCCAAGTTCGTGCGCTGGGGGTGACGCGTTGTGTTGTCGCCGATGAATGATTTCGGTTGGAGTTTTCGCCGCATCGCTGCCTCGGCGGCATTTGTGCTTGTGAGCCTTGTTCTGCCCCTGGGGATCATCGGTTTGACCGTCGCGTCGCTCGTGTCGGGTGACGCCACGCGAACTCCAGAGGGGGAATGGAAGTGCTACGATGGTGGGGTGCTTGATCAAGGCTCGCTTGTGTTCCCCGTTCAGCGGAATCTCAGGGGGATTTCCAATTCCACCATGGGGTTTGAAGCACGGATCAGGCGCTTGGATTTGAAGTCCGGCGTCGAAAGCGACACTGGCGTCGTCGTTGCCAATCAAGGGATCAATCTGCAATTGGTCAATGAGGAACTGCTTGTCTGGACCCGACAAGGCATCCACCGATGGGACGACTCGTCTCTCGTGAAGATCGCCGATTCGCACAGTTGCCTGAGAGTTCGAAATCATCCATTCCTTTATGATGAGCATCTCACACAAGTGGTCGAGGCGGAGGACGGAGGTTTTCGGTTGATGCATTTGATCGATGACGCATGGGTTAAGGGACTCAAGATTCGATTGCCTGAAACAGACTGCGACTGGCACGAAGACCCGAAAACAGGCAAAGCCAGACTGCAATCGCGTGCGCCTTCTTTGCCTCTTCCAACTGGAGGGGCAGTGCCATGGATTCATCTGATGGTCGCGCAACACGCGGGGAAAACGCACCTTCTCTTGAACACGATCCCCAATGGGCTGTACGCATACCGTCACGGATTCGAGTTTGAGGATCCCGAGTGTGCGTCGGCCCAAGCGCCCGCGAATGCGTCGGTCGATGTTTCGGGCTGGGAACCTGTGCCACTTCTTGTGAGTGGTGATCGATGCGCGGGGATCGTCTGTGATCGTGATGGTCTGCTCGTGGCATCGACAAAATCGTTGGAGCCAATCCGGATGATTCGTCGAACCGACGTCGGTCACTGGCAGGAGGTTGTCGCGGTCGAAGGGGTCAAGTTGCGGTGCACGCCGCAACTCTTCGTCGATGCTGCGACTGAAACGGCGTATGTGTTCGACGCGTATCGGCCGTGGAGCTATGCGGCTTTGTATCCCATTGAACAGAATTCCATTTTGCCGGCTGATCCGGTCTGGTCGCTTGAGGTTCGCAAGTACCTGGCTCGCTGGCTGGCTCTATTGGCGGCGGTGCTCGTCGGCTGGTTGGTTCATCTGATCACGCTGACGTGCGGCACAGAGTTGCTCGCCCTTCGCAGGCCTGAAAACGGCTACGAATTCGGCAATCAAAGCGCGATTCTCGCCACGACATGGCGACGTGGGTTCGCGTTTTCCGTTGATGCGTTGGCTGTCGCGTTGATTCTGTCGATGGTTCTGGCAATTTCACTACGAGATCCGAATCTCCGTTGGCACGACGGCGACGAACGAGACCTGTGTCAAACGCTTTATGATGTCGAAGACATTCTGCTGAAGCGACCGCGAGAAAGTGATCAGATGAACCTGGCGAACTATCCGCGTTTTGAGTACTTCGCGACGATTTTTCGTGGCCGTCCTGACCTCTACAGTTCTGCACTTGCGACAAGTCTCATCGTCTGCGGCCTGAAGATCTACGTTGAAGGCCGGTTTGGGGTGACGCCCGGCAAATGGTTCATGGGGATCCGGAGCGTGGGTTCGACATTGCGTCCCTGCGGGTTTGCACGTGCGCTGGTTCGCAGGGTTCTGTATGTGGTCGACATCCTGTGTTTCATCACGCCGCTTCCGGCCGCAATCAGCATGATGTTTTCCTCCCATCGTCAGCGGTTGGGGGATCGTGTGTCGGATACTGTCGTGATTCGCCGGAGGTCGGGCTCTCCTTCGAGAACCCGACTTGAGATTAAGCATCCACAAAATTAGGCCAAAGAACTTTTGGATTCACTCCAAGCGCTTCGGCGATGCGTTTTATCGTTTTCCGCTGTGGCCGACTTTGTCGTTTCAAGAGATTGGAAACCGCCGGTTGAGTGGTCCCCATCTGAGCCGCGAGCTGGGCCTGGGAAATGCCTTTCGATTCCATCAATGTTTGCACGGTCTCTGCAAAGTTCCGTTCCTCGTCGATGAGTTCCTGTTCCGCCGTTTGTGCCTCGGGCGATGCATGGAATGCGTTGTTTTCTTCTCGGATCATGGCCGAACGCGAAGGGAAGATTGCTTCGTCAATGACATCCCACGCATGGGATTGTGCTTCCGAAGGCGCGTTCTTGTTTCGAAGAATTTTGAACATTCGCGCCACGATCTCTTGAATCTTAGGGTCGCATTCATCAAGTGCACATTGAACTTCGAGGTAGAACTGAAGTGCCGTCTTTGAAAGGACTTTTTCTGCCTGAAATAACGTTGCCATTATCATTCTCCTTGCACGGAACTCTTGGCAACCCGGAGTGCTGATCGAGTTCCTGTGCTTCGGTTGAGTCATAGTATCGGATGACAATCAAATTGCGCAATTCAGCGAAGATGCTCAGCATGTGCTCGTCGAGCTGATGATCATTCTTTGCGACGACGGAGAGTATCCAAATCCTGCATCGATCCTCGTCTCCCAACGGAGATGGCGCCTTGTAGAAGATGGCACTCAGGTTATTCATTCCTGCGATTGTCTCATCGATTCGAAGTTCAAAGATGTCCAGCGCCTGCAATTCTTGAATCTGTTGTCATTCCAGAACCGTCGTTCCATAGCTCTCGCTTGCATCTGGAAAGTGCGCTAGCAGCGCTAAGTGATGTTCGAGCGCAAGACGGTCTCGAGCGGCCGTCAGAAGCTCGGCAATCCGGCTAATTGCTGTGGGAGTTGGAACCACCCAAAACCGACCGAATCTGTTGATGCTTTCCATCGCGTGGACACCTCCATGATTTGCCGATTGGTGTCGTCGCCGGATTGCCCGTTGGTATCACACAATCGACCGTCCTACAAGACGATTATCACATAATATGCAGAGTTGGCAATTAAATAATCTATGAATATTTCAAAAATGCCCGCAGCGACGCACTGGGGAGTGTATCTGTTGATGTTTGTTGGGGGCCAAGGTTCAAGTGGTGATTTGAATCACTTTCGCCTGCAGTCTGGGGACTGCAGCGGTGTGCCGGAGAAACACTGCGGGGGGTGGTGATCTGATTGTCGGTGATGTCAGGTTGGTGGACTGTAACCGATTTGTATTAAGTCAGTTGCGTCGGAAATTTTTGGGCCTGTCGAGGGTTGGCATGGGCTTTGTATTGCGGCCTTCCAACGGGTGCAATCAATCCATTTCTTGCGGAGGCTGGCATGAGTCATTCGACCGAACCGCGATCACCGATCCTGCGATTTCTGAATGCGTTCTTTCAGGAGGAGAACATCAAGTGGATCCTGGGAATTGGGGTCTGCATTCTGCTGGGGTCGTCGTTGAGACTCGTCACGATGCACTGGAACGAGTGCACGCCGGTTTGGAAGTATTTGATTCTGTTGGGGTACACCGGGATCGTCTTTCCCCTGGGTGAACTCAGCTACCACAAGCTGGGGCTGCGGAAGACGGGGACGGTGCTGCTGGCTTTGACCGTGCTGCTGATCCCGCTCAGTTTTCTGGCACTGCACTGGGTGCGGCCGCACGAAGTCACGTCGACGTTTGATCTGGTCCACAACACCAGTTTGGCGGGGCTGCTTGCCCTGAATCTGTTGTGGAGTTCGTTTGCGGCACACCGCATCTTCCGACATTTTCTGCGTGACGTGCAGCCGACCTTTCTGGTGTCGTACCTGTTGCTGTGCGTGGCGGGGGCGGTGGTTCCTGGTTTACCGACGGCCTGGGCACCGGTTCTGACGCTATTCCTGTGGGCCGTGTTTACGGCGGGAACCGTCAAGGTGAATCGCCATGTGTTCTGGATGACCGAAGAGCATCGTCTGCCGCGGATCTTTGGTTTCTTCCCGATTCTGCTACTGGGGGCTCAGTTTGCCGTTGTCCTGGTGTTTGGGCTGGCCGGACATCTGACTCTGGCCTGGATGGGATTTCTCTGCACTCTGATCGCACTGCCGATTTTGTTAACCGCCGATACGGTGGCCCGAGTGTTTGAGCAACGCACGGGCGGATTGGTAAGACCAATTCCTTGGAGCATCAGTGGTCCGCTGATGTTGGGAATCATCTTTTGCGTGGCGGGTGTCATGCTCGCCTTGACGGCATTCCCGGCGAGCGGAGCCGTGGTGCCGACGGCGGCGATTGCGGCCGTGATCATGGCCGTGGTGGCACGGAGGACCCAGAAGGCGGCCTTCGTTTGGGGGATGGTGTTGTGTGTCATGGCCTGTTATCAGACCAGTCCGGTGTTCTTCAAAGAGCTGGTTCTGCAGGTGCGTGATCAGGCGGCCGCGGCCGTTCATGAGGCCCGATTGCCGTACGCCTTTTACGGTTTGACGTATGGGCCGCTGATCGTGGTGTTTTCAGTGATCGCCCATATGCTGCGGCGTCGCGGGGTGTCGTTGTTTGCCGCACCGCTACGACAGACCGCGTGCGGACTGAGTTTGATTCTGCTGGCGGTTTCGTTCACGCATCCGTCTGCGATTTTGCCGGTGTCGTTGGTGATCTGTCCGATGTTCTGTGTCCAGCTCGTGCTGTTCCGACAACGGCTGTTGTTGATTCCTGTGGCGATTGCGTTTCTCGCGGGGGCGTATGGTCTACCCCTGTTCTGCGAGCGGATCTATGACGTTCCCGTCTCGATGGAACTGGCGCTCCTGATTTGGACCGCGGCCGCGGGATTGTTGCTGTTGCCTGGAGCTCTCGTGGATCGGTGGAGTCGTTCCGTTCCCGCGCCCGTAGGTCATGTGATTCCGCATTTCGTTGTGGACAACGTCTGTCAGCTCTTCAGTCTGATTGCGACCTTGGGGGTTTCGATCCTGTGGATCGTCCAGATTCATCGTCATTGGCCATGGTTGGAAGGAATTTCCGGTTTGCTGCTTGCCGGGGTGATCGCAGGTTTGCTGGTCTGTCATGCATTGCGCTGGGTGAACTCGTTGTTGGCGGAATGGTCGCTGGTCTACGTCACCTACTTTGCGTGGACCTGGATACAACCATCCCCCGCGACAGAGAATTCATTCGTCAACTCCACCATGTTTCTGTTGGGGGCGCAGTGGCTCTTGAGCTATCTGCTGGAGCGATGTCCCGAGACACGAATGGCACGGACGTACGCTCGTCCTCTGACCAACGTCAGCTTCTACGGGATGGGGATCCTCTTCGCCCTATCGGGCTGCCGCTGGATCTTGGCGCACATCGCGCCCGTGACTGTGCCGCTGACGACGGGTTTGGTACTCCTGGCATGGTCCTTTGATGCCGCGCGGCGCTTTCAACGGTATCGACTGGCAACGGTGGCCTGGTTCGGATTGCTGCTCTTCTGCAGCAGCGTCATGGCGGATCGGTACCGACTCTCTGATCTCGGTTCCTGGCTGGTCGTCTGGACGCTTGCGGGATATGGGCTGCTTACTGTCCAGCAGATTCTTCAACGCGTTCTGCGATGGGATGACGATGGGACGTTCGACGGAGTGTCCGCTCGTTTGCCCGAATTTCACCGAGGGATTCAGGTTTGTCTGCTTCCCCTTTCCGTGATCCTGCCAGCGCTATTCCTGCTGGTCACGGTCGCCAGTCTTCTGGTTCTTGACTGGCCGCATCGTCTGGCCGGGGGGCTGGCCTTGGGCGGGATGGTGATGCTGCGGCAGTGTCGCATGGGGTTCAGTGTGTTCGCCCTGTTCTGGCCGCTCTTGAACTGGTCTTTACTGGCGACGGTCATGACGGCGCTCGTGCCTGAAAGTCGATCGATCTTCGGGCTGACGCCGGCGGATCTGAAAGCCTGCGGTTTGCCGCTGGCGATGTCTGCCGCGATTAGTGTCTGGTTCTTCGAATGGACGGCGCCGCGAAAGCTGGTGTCCCATCTCGCCATTCTGGGGACTCATCAGCTGTTGCTCGTTGTGACCTCGCTTTCGCTGCTCGCCGGAGCGTTGACCTGGTACGCACCGGGAACGTGGTCGACGGTGGATCTGATTTATGTCGCTGTGGCGGGAGTCTGTCTGACGGGTTGTACGTTGATGATTGCGATTCGGTCGCAAGTGGTCGAGCACGTCTGGTCGGCTCAGCTTGCGCTGTTCGGATCGCTGGTCTATCTGGGTGTGGCTGCCGCCTGGCCGTTGACCGATCCGGCGTTGGGTTACGTGTGCCTCCTGGCGGGACTGATCTTTTGGTCGGTGGGAGCCCTGTCGGAATCCTCCTCGCGATACGGCATTCTGTCGATTCCCTTTCGAAAGACAGGGTACTGGCTGCCGCTGGGAGTTGTCCCCTTGGCTCTTTACCGTCAGGTGGCGGGATTCGAAACGACATTGGCGGGGCTCAATAGTCTGCCGTTGCTGGGGGCGGCGGGGTTCTATTTCTGGCGAGGTATCGAGCGGCGACACCCAGGAACGCTGATCCTGTCTGCGGTGATTCTGAATCTGTCGACGGCTTTGTTGTTCCGTGAATTGAGCTGGACCGATCCGCAACTGTTCCTGATCCCAATCGGAATCTGCATCCTGGGTTTGATGGAGCTGCTACAGCAGGAGGTTCCTGCGAGTTACCACGACCGATTGAGGACGCTTGGTGCACTGGTGATTCTGGTTTCGCCAACCTTCCACATCGTGACCGGCAGTTGGGTTCACATTCTCTCGTTGATGGTTCTGTCGGTCGTCGTCGGACTATTGGCGATTGGACTGCGCATCCGCGTGTTGCTTTACACCAGCCAGGCATTTTTGCTGGCAGACCTGGTGTCGCTGGTCGTTCGTGGTTCGGTCGATCAACCCAATTTGCTGTGGATCGTGGGTGTCGCGTTTGGAGCGGCCGTGATCACGCTGGGAGCGATCTGTGAGAACCACCGCGAGACGGTGTTGAGTCGCCTGCGGGGTATCGCCGCCGAGATGGAAACGTGGCGGTGAGTGGTGAGGGGGCCCGCGATTTGGCCGTACTCAGTTCCTGCCATTCCCTCGTTTTTCCTCTCGTTGCCAAGCTCCCGCTTGGCAACGCTTCCTACACAAAGGAAATGGGGGTTAGGAACGCTGAGAACATTTCTGTTGGGCGGATAAAGAGATCGTAAGAGGCGTTACCAAGCGGGAACTTGGTAACGAGGAAAAAGCACCCTCCAGCTAAAGCTTGGTAACGAGGGAATGGAATGCAATGAGTCGTGAGGGGTCACGTACTCACTCACTGCCAGTGAGTCTTTTCTGAGTGATTGTCATCGCAATCTGGCAGCTTGCGTGCTTTTTGAAAGTCGAGGCAATTATGTGTTGGATGGAACGTTTTTCTCTGATCATGCGATCCAGTTTCACGGTGATTTCGGAGAGGTTTGAGAATCCCGAGCGGATGCTGCATCAACTGCTGATCGATATGGATGAAGAGTTGGAGACGGTGCGTCGCAGTGTGGCGGAAGCGCTTGCCGATGAGATTCAGCTTCGTAAAAAGATGGAGGCGGCGCGATTGGAACGCGACCAGTGGCTGACACGTGCAAAGTCGGCGATTGATCGAAAAGATGAAAAATCCGCCGAGGCCGCTTTGCAGCAAAAGCTGTACGCTGCCGAACGTGCCGAAGAGTTGTCGAAAGAGTATGAACGACAGCAACAGCAGACACGGAAGCTGCGCGATTCCGTACGCGATCTGGAAGAGAAGATTCGACAAGCGCGCCAACGGCAGACGTTGCTGCTGGCACGCGTGACGCGAGCGGACTCGGCCCGTCGAATCAATGCGGTGCTCGACCGCACCGGCAAACAATCGGCATTCGCACAGTTCCAACGGATGGAAGCGAAAGTCGATCGAGCCGAGGCGCTGGCTGAAGCGTACGACCGGATGGATGGTCGTGATCCGGACGTCGAAGAATTGGAACGGCAGTTTGCCGAGCAGCAACGGGCTGAGACGCTGCGGCAGGAACTGGAAACGTTACGTCAAACAATGGGATCTGGGGATTCAGCGCCATGATCGTCAAGTTGCTGCGTGATGCACAAACGAGGATGCGATCGTGGTGGCTTCACGATCGCATCCGAGTCTCGCCCCTTGAAGGAAAGTTGCTTCGAGTCCAGGCGGGCGACCTGGTTCAAGTGGGCCAGGCGCAGGCGGAAGTGGTGGAACGATCGGTCATCGACAATCCGGATGGTTGCACCTTGAGTCTGGCCTGCAGGACATCATCGGACCAGACACCATCTGGTGATGCCCTATTGCAAATCGAGCTGACACCCGAAGGAGACATCTCGGCGATTTTGTGGAAAGAGAACGATCGATGGCGCGAGTTGTCATCGATCGAGGTGGAGATCTGGTTGAGGAGTTGAGTGAGTGCTGGGGCCGATGTGTTGAGATCTCCCACGACGATCAAGGGAGGAATGTCCGCGAGCTGACGCTTCTTGGGTCGCCTCGTCATCATGGGAAGTGATGTCGATTCGTCTTCCCCTCTCGCATCCCCTCGTTACCAAGCTCCCGCTTGGTAACGCTTCCTACATGTCAGAAATGTCTACGGCGGCTCCTGGTGGCTTTCCTGCTCGACAGAAAACACAATCGTAAGAGGCGTTACCAAGCGGGAGCTTGGTAACGAGGGAGGAATCTGGGGGAGCACACGTGCTCCAATCCGCATGGTGATTGACTGGTAATCCTTCGATAACTTCTTCGGTAACGTACGAAGTTCAGCGAATTTCAAAGAGATCGCATGCTCGAAAATATGCAATTATGGGTCTTCGGCACAGCGGCCTTGATTGATACCGTTTTATTATTTGCATTGCTTGAGCGTCACAACTGGCGTGCCGTTACGATCTGGATGTTGCTGCTGGCTGTGGGAGTCTGGACCTGGCATGTCAGCTACTTCGTTTGGCAACTGGTCGGTCAGTCGGTGGGGCCCTTGGCCGATCCGATGCGTTGGTTTTCGATGCTTGCCATGGCGTTCGGGTTGTTGATGATGCCGAGTGCGGCGCTGCATGGCACCGCGCGTTTGTTGCGTCACGGGGAATTTCGCACGGGTGCTCTGCCCGATCCCAAGCTGATCTTGTGCTACCTGCCGCTACTGCTCTTGATGCCGATCAACAGTGCATTGGCCGTTGATCCAACGCGACCCTTTCTGGATCTGCTGGTTGAGTATCGGCTTCCGTATGTTGGCTGGCTGTGCCTGGTCAGCGGCGTGACGGCGTATGGGTTGTGGACGACATCCATGAACGCCGCCTATCTTCCGCTGCGACGGTTTTATCGTCTGCTCGCCGCCAGCATGGTTCTGACTGCGGGACTCACGGCGACGTTTATCGTCCTGCTTGACCGAGATCGTGATCCGAGTGTGGCGATTCTGTTGCAACCGTTCGTCAGCTTGCTGCCGATGATTCCAGTCATTCTGTTCGCCTATTTCGTGATGCGATTCCAGTTGCTGCCCTTTGTGCTCGAACGGACGCTGGTGTATGCCGCGGTGCTGACCGGGGCGATGCTCTTCCACCAGATCGTGTTGCAAGGTTTGATTTCCTCTGTGGGAGAGCGTTATCGCCTGAACCTGGGTGTTATCGAGGGCGCATTGGTCTTTCTGGCGATCATGCTCTACCAGCCGCTGCGCTATCGAGTGGCCGAGGCATTGCAGTCGCTGCTCGATTCTACGGGGGTTCGTCGAAACGAACGGCAGCGGTTGGCGGTGCAACTGGCGTCGCGGGCGGGTGACCCGGTGATCGAACTATTGAACTGGTTCGTGCCTGCGATGAAGCGGTCCTTCGGAAGTGATCTGGGAGCCGCATGGCTGTGTGATCGAGATGGGAGACTCATCGCGACGGCGGGATCGTCAGAGCTGCTTCGCGATGAAAACGTGGCGCCGATACTGTTGTCGATGGCGAAGGCGGATACGCAATTCGTCACGCGATACTCGGTGTCGAATCCGGCGATCGTCGAGTTTCTTGATCTGGTTCGAGCGGGCGCGCTGTTGCGGTTTCAACATGCGGAAGTCTCGGGGCTGTTTCTGATCGGGTGCCGACGATGGGGGCAGCCGCCCAGTAACGAGGATCTGCACGCCTTGGCACTATTGGTCGAACAATTCGGTGTCACACTGCACAATTCGCGGTTGATGGCCATTCAAGTGGCGGCGGAACATCGTGTGCTGCAGCAAGAGAAATTGTCGACCCTGGGACTGATCGCCAGTTCGCTGGCTCATGAAATCAAGAACCCGTTGTCGACGATCAAGACAATCACTCGTGTGATGGCCGAGGAACTGGGCCCTGACAGTCGTTATGCCGAAGATTTGCAGATGATCGGCGGCGAGATTGAACGGTTGACGGCCTCGGCTTCGGAATTGTTGTCGGCGGCTCGGCCCCCGCGGGGGGAGCAGCCAGCGATTCCCTTGCTGGAAGCCCTCAATCCGACGCTGCGTCTATTAGAATTCTTGGCGCGTGAACGCGAAGTCGAATTTCAAATTCGTTTCCCCGAGGAATCGATTCTGATGTCGATCGATCATGTGAATCTGCGCGAGATCGTTTTCAATCTGATTTCGAACGCGATCGACGCCGCCGGGCCACGTGGTCGTGTTCATTTTCATTGTCAGCGCGAGATGCAGCGACTGACATTGGAAGTGGGAGATACCGGCCCTGGGCTGTCGGCGGAGCAACAGGATCGACTGTTCGAGCCGTTTTTTACAACCAAATCGACGGGTACCGGCCTGGGACTGTATATTGTCGCGCGAAGGGTGCGAGAGTCGGGAGGTCTGATCGATTGCCGGAGTGTGGTCGGACAGGGCACGACCTTTGTGCTCACGTTGCCCTATTCCTGAGAATGGCAAGGCTGCTTGACGGTGCTGGTCGGATCGCGTCATTCGAGCGATGTCGATGCCGGTTCTCGTTCTATCCACGTGCTGCAAGCCGGAATGATGCATGTCAGTGTTGCGGATCTTGATTGCGGACGATGAAGCCCCCGCTCGCTTTGCCATGCGCCGCGCGTTGTCCCAAACGGCGACCGAGATCATGGAGGCGGGGGATGGGGACGCGGCACTGGAGTTGATCCGGTCCGAGGTTCCGGACCTGGTGTTTCTCGATCTGCAGATGCCCAAACGCGGCGGGATCGAGATCTTGAAAGAGTTGGGTCACGCGGCGGGTCAGTCCGAGATCATTGTTGTCACGGCCAATGACAGCGTGGCGACGGCCGTCGAATGCATTCGGCTGGGCGCATCGGATTTCATCGCAAAGCCGTATGAAGTGGAACAAGTGCGCTCGATTGCCGCGCGTGTCCGGAAACGACTTGAACTGCAGCAACGGGTTGACCACCTGCAGAATCAGTTGGATTCGCAGTCGGGTTGCGGTGCGATGGTGGGTGTCAGCGGTCCAATGCAGCGGTTGTTTCAGCAGATGACCAAGGCCGCTCGTTCGGACGCCGACCTGTTGATTCGCGGCGAAACCGGGACGGGGAAAGAACTGATCGCGCGAGAGATTCATCGACTGAGCGGGCGATCCGCGGGCCCCTTCATTGCGGTGAACACGGCCGCCATTCCCGAGTCGCTGACCGAGAGTGAGCTGTTCGGGCATGTTCGCGGGGCGTTTACAGGGGCCGATACCACCCGCACGGGCGTTTTTGAGCAAGCACACGGCGGGACCTTGTTTCTGGACGAGATTGGCGACACCCCGCCCGCCGTTCAAACGAAAATGCTGCGTGTGCTGCAGGAACGCGTCATTCAGCCGGTCGGGACGGGTAAGACGGTTGCCGTCGATGTGCGAATCATCAGTGCCACGCATCAGAACCTGGAAGAAGCGATGGCCGACGCGGGATTCCGGCAGGATTTGTTCTATCGATTGAAAGGCGTCGAACTGCACGTCCCGCCGCTACGGTCTCGTCGCGAAGATGTGCTGGTGCTCGCGAACCATTTTCTGGATCGCTGGTCGTCAAAGTCGAATCAAGCTCGTCCCGATTTCAGTCCTGCAGCGATCGACGCGCTACTCGCGCATCGCTGGCCTGGAAATGTGCGGGAACTTGAACACACGGTCCAGCGCGCCGCGATGATGGCCGATCAGGCGTTGATTGATCCGGCCGATCTGGGGATTGCGTCCAGCACCGCGGTGGTCGAAGAGTCGCCCTTTGCAGCCTACATCGGATTGCCGCTGAGCGAGGCAAAAATGCAGGCAAGCGAATTGCTCGAACGCACACTGATCACGGCGGCACTCGATCGAGCACAGGGCAATGTCAGCGAGGCGGCTCGTCAGCTGGGGATGCACCGTCAAAGTCTGCAACAGAAGATGACCCAATTGGAAATCCGCCGTTGAAGTGATTGTCGTGAGGAATCATTTCGCTCATTTTGGTTTGTCTGAACGAGAACACCATGCCGAAACTCGAATTGAGCAGGACCGAGCGTCATCTCGTTGATTCCATTCTTGAGATGCAAGTCGGGCGTCCTAACTTCTTTGCTTGGGGATATCTCGTTTGTGGAGGGGTCCTCGCGGTCTTCGCTGGGTTGAATGATAACACTGCCATGGCATTCACGGCATTTGGACTCGTGTGCGGGTTCCGCATTTGGGAGGAACGGTCGAACTCGAAATACGCACCACACTGGCTATCCCTCATTCAGAAATACGAGTCGATGCGCGAAGATCTGTCGCGTGGTGGCTCGTCGCCTGATACTTGGGACGCGGTTGATCGTTACTTCAATGGCCAATTGATTCCTTCAGATGGGGTGCTTGAGTCGGCGTTGATCGAGAGCGCTGCCGCGGGGCTTCCTTCGCAGCAAGTGGCGCCGAATCAGGGGAAGCTGCTGATGCTTTTGGCAAAGATCTCGCACGCTCGCAAGATCCTCGAGATTGGAACGCTGGGCGGCTACAGCACGATCTGGCTGGCGCGGGGAATGGCCGAGGGGGGCACCGTGATTTCTCTCGAAGCGGATCCGAAGCATGCAGAAGTTGCACGCGGGAATGTTTCCCGAGCGGGATTGGCAGAGGTGGTGGATATTCGAGTCGGTGATGCGCTGGAAGCATTACCAAAACTTGCCGAGGAGAATTGTGGGCCCTTTGATCTTGTGTTTATCGATGCTGACAAAAAGAGCAATTCGAACTATTTCGCCTGGGCGATCAAACTGTGCAAGCCAGGCTCGGTGATCGTGGTCGATAACGTGGTACGGGATGGTACTGTGATTGATCGCCAAAGCAGTGACCCCAGTGTGCAGGGTGTTCGCCGGTTTACGGAATTGTTTGCGGCCGAATCGCGTGTGAGTGGGACGGTGATTCAGACTGTCGGTAGCAAAGGTTACGATGGCTTCGCCATCGCGCTGATGCTCGACAAGTAAAATCGTTTGTCGGTCGTCGCACAATGAAGGATCGTGAGTGTCTGAGTTTCAAAAATTGATTCGATGTCTTGAGTTGGAGGCCGCGGCAGTCGCCGAGGAACTGGTGATTGCGTCGCGTCGTGCGCCGAGTGAACAAGCTGAGCTGACTGGTTCGACATTGGTGGGGCTGGCGATTCGTGACGAGACGCCCGGGTTCGGCGGACGGACGGTGGTGACGCTGGGCAAACGCGATCGACGACTCGAATTGCCTTGGACGCGATTGCGATCGGGGATGCCCGTGGTGTTGTCGGTTCAGCAAGCGGACAACCGAACGGGATGGCGGGGTATCGTCACCTGGCGCGATCGTGATTCGATCGCGGTCGTGCTGAGCGATTCTCCCGAGACCGAAGTTGACCGTCCGCTCTATCGACTCGACATGGCCGCAGACGATGTGGCGCGAGAGCGACAGCGGAGTGCGCTCCGGCGTATTGGCGAGATTGACCGTGGTCGCGCGCTCCGGCTGAAGCAGGCTGTGCTTGGGAAAGAACCACCTGAATTTGATGCGGTACCAGATTGGTCACCTCTAGCGCAATTGGATGAGTCACAACAGGCGGCGGTCAGCCATGCTCTGTCGGCTCAGCACCTGGCGGTGATTCATGGTCCGCCCGGGACAGGTAAGACCACCACCGTTGTGGAATTGATCCGGCAGGCGGTGCGTCGGGGTGAGAAGGTTCTGGCGTGTGCGGCGAGCAATCTGGCTGTCGACAATTTGCTCGAACGGTTGGTGATCGCGCGCGAACGCGTGATTCGGATCGGGCATCCGGCGCGCGTGCTGCCTGAATTGCGGGAACATACGCTCGACGTGATGGTCGAATCGCATCCCGATTTGAAGCTGGCGCGTGAATGGACGAAAGAAGCGTGGAGCTTGCGTCGGCAAGCGGGCAAATTCACGCGAACGGCGCCACCACCGGGGGCTCGCCGTGACGCGCGCGACGAGGCAAAGCGGCTGCTGCGTGATGCACGAGAGTTGGAGTCTCGGCTGGTGGAATATCTCTTGGATTCGGCTCAGGTGGTCTGTGCGACGCTGACAGGACTCAATGACGAAATTCTCGGCGAACGTCAGTTCGATCTGGTTGTGATTGACGAAGCGGCACAGTCGACCGAGCCGCCCTGTTGGATTCCGCTACTGAGATCCAAGCGACTTGTGTTGGCAGGAGATCATTGCCAGTTGCCGCCGACGATCATCTCCCACGATGCGCGGCGTGAGGGATTTCAGGTCAGCATGATGGAACGCCTGGTCTCACGCTGGGGTGATCTCATCGCGCGACGGTTGGACACTCAGTATCGCATGCATGATCGGATCATGCAGTTCTCGTCGGATGAGTTCTACGATTCGAGTTTGATCAGTGCCAATTCGGTTCGCGCCCATCGATTGGCGGACCTTCCGCATGTGACGGATGGGGAACTGACACAGAGCTCGATCCGCTTTTTCGACACGGCAGGATCAGATTGTGTCGAGCAGGCGGAAGTCGAGGGAGAGAGCCGCACGAATCCGGGTGAAGCGGAGTTCGTGGTGATCAAGGTCAATGAACTGCTGGCGGCCGGTGTTCGCCCCACCGAGATTGCGGTGATCACGCCGTATTCAGCCCAGGCCCGACTGCTGCGAACTCTGATTGCCGAAGCGGGTGTCGAGATTGATACGGTTGACGGCTTTCAAGGGCGAGAGAAAGAGGCGGTCGTGATCTCGCTGGTGCGGTCGAACGCGAAGGGCGAACTGGGGTTCTTGACCGATACGCGCCGGATGAACGTCGCTTTGACGCGGGCTCGGCGTCACCTGATGGTGTTCGGGGATAGTGCGACGCTGGCCAATCATGAGTTCTACTTGCGGATGCTGAATTACTTTGAACGGCAGGACGCATACGGTACGGTCTGGGAGATTTCCTAAATCATTGTGCAGCCACGTTTCGCTCGATTGTCGTAAGCGGATGACGTCTCAAACGAATGCGGCGCGGGTCAGAATGGGATTTGAGACAAGCTATGTCTGAAGAGATTTTTGACGTTGTTGATCAAGACGACCGGGTGCTCTATCAGGCCCCGCGTTCCGTGGTCCATGCCAATCACTGGCTGCACCGGGCCGTGCATATTTTTGTGTTCAATTCTCGCGGAGAGTTGCTCGTGCATCGCCGTTCGGCGAACAAAGACGAAGCACCGCTCAAGTGTACGTCTTCGGCATCGGGGCATCTGAGTGCCGGCGAGTCGTACGCCGATGCGGCCGGCCGCGAATTGGAAGAAGAGCTGGGGCTGAAGGCACCTGTCGAATTTCTGGGGATCTTTCCGGCCAACGGGGCGATGACCTCGTTCGAGCACAGCGGCCTGTATCGGACGACCACGGATGACACACCGGTGTTTGATCCCGGCGAGATTCTTTCGGGGGAATTTTATTCCCTTGCGGACGTTCAGGCGATGATCGAACGCGATCCCGATGACTTCACACACTGTTTCCGGGCGCTATTTCAGTGGTATCTGGAACGGTTGCAGTCCGGGCATTGAGCGGCTCGGGTGAGGTCGTTTTGTCTGGGGGCGGCGTAGGAGCGCGCGGGCTGTTTTTGAGTGCCTTTCGGATGCAGGAACACCGAGAATCACGTTTTCTGCTGACACGGGTTGCGAAAACTGCTACACCATGGACTCAATGACCTTGGGTCACGATGACCGTTCGAATCATGGAGTTGATGGCATGGGTGTGCCGATTTCGCAGATGTGGACCGTGGCGAGCTACGTCCTCGGGAAGAAGCTGCGGGGCGTCAAACGGTATCCGCTGGTGCTGATGCTGGAGCCGTTGTTTCGCTGCAATCTGGCCTGCGCGGGTTGCGGGAAGATCCAATACCCTGCCGACGTGTTGCGTCGAAATCTGACGCCGGAACAATGTTTCAAGGCCGTGGATGAATGTGGCGCGCCGATGGTTTCGATCCCCGGGGGCGAACCACTGCTGCATCCACAGATCGGTGAGATTGTCGCCGGGCTGGTGGCGCGCAAGAAGTACGTGTACCTCTGCACCAACGCCATTCTGCTTGAAAAGCATATCCATCAGTTCAAGCCTTCGAAGTATCTTTCGTTCTCGATCCACATTGATGGCCCGAAGGAAGAGCATGACTTCGCGGTCTGCCGTGAAGGGGTCTACGACGTCGCGGTGAAAGCCATTGAGTCGGCGGTTGCGAAGGGGTTTCGTGTCACGACGAATACGACCGTCTACAACAACGCCGACCCCAATGCGATGCGTGAGATGTTCGACAGCATGATGGGGCTGGGCGTCGAAGGGATGATGATTTCGCCCGGTTATCAATATGAAAAGGCACCCCAGCAGGAGCTGTTTCTGCGGCGGAGCCAGACGACGAATCTGTTCAAGCGAATCCTGGGCAACGCGAAGAAGCCGTGGAAATTCAACCTGTCTCCCCTGTTTCTCGAGTTTTTGAAGGGGAACTGGGATCTGGAATGCACTCCATGGGGAATGCCCGCGTACAACCTGTTTGGCTGGCAGCGACCGTGCTACCTGCTGAATGAAGGCTATTGCGAGACGTTCCAGGAGTTGCTCGACACCACCGACTGGTCGAAGTATGGACGAGCGAGCGGCAATTCGAAGTGTGCCGATTGCATGGTTCACTGCGGCTATGAAGCGACTGCGGTTGCCGATACGTTTGGATCACTCAAGGCGTTTTCTCGCGTGGTGAAATTGACGCTGTTTGGTTCCGGACGTGAAACGTTGCCGCCGGACGATTCCAAACCGAACCATCACGATGACAATTCTGGATCGACCAGCGATTCCGACCGCATTCGCAAGGTCGAATTGCCTGTGTTAAGTTCGTAGCGTTTGCCCTACTCGGTGCGTCGACGCCCGCAGAGAGTCCGCCGTTGATGTCCCGTGAGCCGCTGTTGCACATTGTCCTGTTTCAGCCCGAAATTCCGCCCAATACGGGGAATATCGGGCGCACATGCGTGGCGGTCGGGGCGAAGCTGTGGTTGATCCGGCCGCTGGGTTTCAGCCTGGATGAACAACAACTGCGCCGTGCAGGGCTCGACTATTGGCCGCACCTTGATTACGAGGTGGTTGAGAGTTGGAGCGAGATCGTTCAGCGGCTGCCGGGTCGAACCGTCTGGTGTATCGAAAATCCAGCGGCGCGGACGGTCTGGGAAGCCAGTTTTACACCCGGTGACATTCTGCTTTTCGGGCGGGAAACGAACGGACTTCCCGCCAGTCTGGTGGAACAGTATCGCAGTCATACGCTGCAGTTCCCGATGCATGCTGAAGTCCGCAGCCTCAATTTGGCCAACACGGTTTGCGCTGTGGCATACGAGGCGGTGCGACAGTTTGGCGGCCTGACCGCGAACTAATGTCGTGGTTTGGTGGGATTTAAGGGGCTGCCAACTCTGGCGTTTTGCCATAAGTCATCTATGTAAAATAGGATAGGTGGAGAGTGCGCGCGAGGGGCATTCGGGGAAAGTGGCGTTGGAGGATTTCTCGACTCCTTTTAAAGTACGCGCTCTCCCGTCCTCGTATTTAAAAGTTGGTGTGAATGGTGATGTTTCCGAAACATCTCCCCTCGGTCGCGCTATGCCATCCTGGTGGCCTATCGTTCGTGGTTCGGAGTTTTGTGCTCGGCGCTGTGATGGCGCTCGTCGGGTGCGGAACGACCCGGATGTCGGACACGTTGCGCACCGGCACTGAACAGATGCTGTTGTCGACGGCGATCGATCGGTCGATCAGCGAGATGGATTTCGAGGTTCTGTCGGGTAAGGACGTCTATTTCGATCCGCAGTACCTAAGAGGCGTTTCAGACGAAGGTTACATCATCAGTTCGATTCGCCAGAAATTGCTGGCGGAAGGTGTGTTTCTGAAGGCGGTTCGCGATGAAGCGACATATGTCGTCGAAGCCCGCGCGGGAGCGGTGGGGACGAATCGTCAGGATGTGCTGATCGGAATTCCTCAGACCAGTTTGCCGACCGGTGCGGTGGCGGCCGGCGTTCCAACCGCGATTCCTGAAATCCCCTTTGCGAAGAAAACGAATCAGAAGGGTGTCGCGAAGATTGCGGTCTTTGCCTACAACCAGGTCACAGGTCAGGCTCTTTGGCAATCCGGTGCCGAACCGGTGACTGCCGATGCTCGCGACACGTGGGTGCTGGGTACGGGGCCGTTCCAGCGCGGATCGATTTACACCGGTTCGAACTTCATGGGACAGCGGATCAAGTTGCCTTGGACTCGTTCGTCGGACAATTCCGCGAACTCGGTGGCAATCGGTGTTCCCACGAACGTTCCGCGATTGTTTCCCGAAGATCCGGGCGTGGTGCCGCCAAGTCCGCCATCGGTTGCGAAGGGGAAAGAGGCTCCCAAAGCGACACCGGCCTCGTTCGTGCCGGCGGTTCCGCCGAGCCAGCCTCAGCCAGGTCGAATTCCTGCGACCAGTCCTCCATCGTCGACGTCGTCGAGCACATCCGGTTTCCGTTCAGACACCTTCTCGTTGACGCAGGACGCCCAGGGGTCATCGGGGGGGAATGCGGCGGCGGGTGCGGCAGGTGTGTTCATCTATCGGAGCACGACGTCGCAGCCGGCGACGCCTTAGTGGATGTCGGTCCGATCGCGGAGGCAAATGGGAATCTCGAGCTGTTCTAGGGCAAAAACCTGGAATGCGTGCATCGAAACGTGAGCGGTGCTGCCCTAGTGGCACATCCACCCTGTACTGACAGGTTCTTGAACAAGGCTCGCAGGCTCAGTGATCTGCTTGCGGAAGGTTCCTCGACGTGTCAATTCAGGCTTTGAAGCTCCCTAGTCGCTGAAATGATTCCTGTGCTACAATTCTCGACCGTCTACGCGACGTGATGTCCCGGTTGCCGAACGCGTTTCGTCTCGACGCCGGATTGACTTCGTGAGTCGCGCATTGCGGTTCACCCTTTGAGTTGCCTCGAAAGCCGCCGCATGCCGACTGATCCTCCTGCAGCACATCGCAAACTTTGGGAAGAGCGAAGCGTCGTCGTGGCGCTGATTCTTGCGGTTCTTGTGCCTGGATTGGGGCATCTCTATCAGGGGCGGACCGTCAAGGGGTGTATCTACCTGTTTGGAATTCTCGGCTTGTTCCTGTGGGGGGTTAAGCTGGGCGAAGGCGTGGTGGTTTACAATCTGCCGGACAAGGGGTCTCGCCGGATTACGTTGCACTACGCCGCCCAACTGGGGGCTGGTGCCGTGGCTTATCCGGGGCTCTGGCAGCCGAAGCGAGCCGCACGCGAGGAAAATCATTCGCTACGGCAATTGGCTCAGCCAATGACGGCGTCGTTTTCGGGGCGGCTGACGGCGGTCGATAACGATACTCAGGGTGGCAAGCTCGAAGGAAAAGTCAATTTTAAGCCCGAAAAGGGCGAGTATGGCACGGAAACTCGAGGCACATTTACTGGTACTCTGGACGGTCAAGCGATCGAATTGCCACTGGCCGGCGGGTTCTTTCTTGAGAGGCCGATTGGAGCCGGTTTCCGCCGGATCTTGAAGTGCGGGGTTGTGGGCGATCGCGATTCTGGCCCTGGCGCAGGGAAGATGATCACCGGAACCATTCCGCGTTCAATCATGGACGGGTATGGGGTTCCGCCTGACATGGATCAATTGCAGGAAGTTACTGGTCGCCTGGGAAAATTGCACGAACTGGCGTTGGTGTTCACCTGGATCGCCGGGTTGCTGAACGTGCTGGCGATTTGGGATTGCGTGCAGGGGCCTGCATATGGATTCGGCGACGAAGCGTGGTCGCCGCCGCCTGCCGATGACGAAGCGAATGCCACGGCCGCTGCCAAGTCTGCGGCTCTCAACAGTGCGGCTACCTCTACGTGAGTATTGGGTGTGATGATTCTCGCAACACAATTGCTTGTCGGCCATAATATGCCGTTACTGGCACAGACGGCCAATCTGACGTGGTACATCCTGCCGTTGGCGATGGTTGTCAGCCTGGTTTACAGTGCCAGTCGATTTGAGCTGCCGGACCGCATTCTGCGTCGCGCCGTCTGGTTGTTCGTGCAAATCGTCGGCTTCATGGCCGCGGTCTTCGGCGTCCTCTGGGTGCTGTCATACGGCATCTAGGGCACCCGCGCTTCATCTGACTTGCCGTCTATCTTCTCTCTTTGTCTCCGTGTCTCTCTCACCCCCACCGGGCCCACTTGTACGTTTCGCGTACTTCGGGTGCACATTGGTAGGGGTGAGACGCAGAGGCACGGAGACGCAGAGGGGGAAGTAAGCATGATCGAAAAAGAAAAAGGGCCGCCCTTTTTGGAAGGGAGCCCTTTTTCTGTGTCTGAGGTTCAGCCGTTTTTGGAGCGGTGAACTACTTGGCTTCTGGTGCGACCGCAGGAGCCGACAGCTTGTTGATCAGCTTCATCAAGCGTGACTTGTCTCGCGAGGCTTTGTTCGCGTGGATCAAGTGCTTGGCAGCGGATTGATCGATCTTCTTGATTGCCAACTGCAGCACGGCCTTGGCGTCTTCGACCTTTGCAGCACCCGTCGAAACGGAGGCAGCCGTCGTACGAACTTTCTTCACCGAGGTTCGCAAAGCTGACCGCTCATGTCGGTTCTTCACGCGGCGGCGTTCCATTTTTCGTAAAGCGCGTTTGGCACTGTCAGTGTTCGGCATTGAATCAAGACCACATAGTTGTCTGACCGCGGCGTTAAAACAAACTTCCCAGCCGTGCCACGGGTTCGCTGGAGGGATAAAGAATATAGCTGGGCGCTGCGTGCTTTGCTAGTGAGTTCGCAGGAACATCCTGCCAGAAAATTGTGTTTCTGGCGGTTGGACGTTTGCGGAAACGCAATCGTCACCCTCGCCCAAGTAATGGACGGGGTGACGATTTTGTAAGTGCTGTTTGAGAAGTAGTTTATATCAATCCATTGCCGACGGCGTATGCGAAGTACATCAGCGATCCGACACAGATCGGAATGCCGTAGGGCAGCAGAGACATCGTAGGTTTGCGCTCTTTGGCGATGGCGAACAGCTTGTTCGGATCGCGGATCGTCATGATTTCGAACGCAATGTGGAAGAATTGGGTCACGTGGTGCTGAATCCGTCCGCTCCACGCCACCATCACCATGGCCATCAGAGCACCGACGATCACCGTCACCAGGAACGAATTCCAGGTCGTCGCGGCACCCAGCCAGGCGCCAATTCCCGCCATCAGTTTCACATCGCCGGCTCCCATTCCACCGATCGCGTACAGCGGCAACAGACACAGCAATCCGCAGCCAATTCCTGCCAGGCTGGCACTGCAACCCGACCAGCCATTGGCGAGCGTGTGATAGGCCAGGCCCGTCAGGACCATCGGAAACGTAATCCAGTTGGGAACCTTAAGCTGTTTCCCATCGATATAGGCGGCAAAAATCAAAACGGCTGAGACGAGTGTGATGTCCCAGTGAACCAACAAAACTTGCAGCCAATCCATGTCCAATCACCTTTCGTAAAGCAGTTGAGGGGCGGCGTCGACGGAGCTTCCAGCTCCCGCCAGCATGCGATCGGTTTTCAGCATCCACGTTGCTGTCCGGTGGCCAGGTTCACCATCCCCACCAGCAGCACAAGTGCAGCGGGGGCCCATTGGAGAAGCTGGCTACTAGACAAATCAAACCAAATAGGAAGCATGTTCAACCTTCGATCAATCCGCGGGTGTTGAAGCGAAATCTCAGAGTCATTTCGACGTGTGCGACTGCTTCAAGAAACCGTGGCAAACGGCAGATTCAAAGCCAGGGCGAGGTCAGCGAAGCAACCCGGTCGCAAAATGACGACCGGGTCGCGGGACTCCAAGGCGGCTCGATGCGCCTGAATGACGATTGTTGAAATCGCGGGGGGGGCGGGCTCCGTCAAACCACCGGGATGATTCGAAAGGTGCCTGTTTCCCCTAATTTCACTCATCAATCACAGGGCGTTGGCGGCCGACAGGAACTTGGCATTGGCCTTCGTACCGATCGTCGAGACCGTACCGATACAGACGACGATGATCAGGGCGAGCATCACCGCGTATTCAACGGCGGTTGGCCCATCTTCCGAGACGAGAAAATTCTTAACGCTGGTCATGAACTTGTTCATCGTTTCCCTCTTTCAACACACGGCCCGAATCCCGCACCAGGAACCCAAGCGATCTATCAATCTGAGAAGTCCGCTCAGTCGTAGCTACACTGCAGCGACCACGAAGCCTCTCTGCACCCCTGGGTGAACCGACTTTCGTCGGTGTTCACATGAAGCCGACGGTTGGAACGACTGTCGGCTCATGTGAACATTCGAAACCTAGTTCGAGATTGCAGTGCGTCAAATTGGAGTGGTTGAGAATTTTGGGAAATTTGCGAGAAGTGTGTCGGGCGCGGCTGGTGCAGTTAGCCTGGCTATCTGAATTGATCAGCGAGAGCCGCGCAGGCGAGGGTCGGAAGCATCTCGAAGTGCTTCGCCCATCAGGTTATACGCCGTAATCGTGATGAAGATGGCTAAGCCCGGGAAATGAATCAGCCAAGGTGCATGCAACAAGGCTTCACGGCCGTCGGCCAAAAGTCCGCCCCATGAGGGTGTCGGTTTCGAAATTCCCAGTCCCAGAAAGGACAGCGCGCTTTCGGTCAGGATCGCACCTGCGATTCCGAATGTCGCGGACACCAGAACAGGCGCCATGGCATTGGGTAAGACATGTCGGAAGATGATCCGAATTGGTGAATATCCAAGGGCGCGCCCCGCGAGCACGAATTCCTGATCGACCAGGCGCAGGAATTCACCTCGCACCAACCGGGCGATCCCCGTCCAGCCGGTCAATCCGATAATCACCATGATATTCATGATGCTCGGGCCGAAAAATGCCACGATGGTCAGGATGAGAAAGAACGTCGGGAAGCAGATCATGACTTCGATCAGTCGCGAGATCACCAGGTCTGGGACGCCGCGGAAGTAACCCGCAATCGCACCGACCACGATTCCGATCGCGACGTAGATCGCCACAGCGACCAGCCCCACTGACAGGCTGACGCGACCGCCCCAAATGATCCGACAAAGCACGTCGCGGCCGGCTTCATCGGTTCCCAGCCAGTGCGGCCCGCTCCAGGTGGATGTCGGTTTCATGGATGCGGCGTCTTTTCCGGTGGGGCACCACGCCGCGGGATACCAGGCGGGGGCCGCCGATTTTCCAGAAAGATCGTATTCATCAAGGCTGTAAACGATCAGTGGCCATGTTACGGATTCGTAGACAACTGGTGCGCGGTCGGCCGTGCTGTCGGCGGCAAAGACGCCATTTTTGTAGTCGGTCCGATCTACTCGCGAAGGAACCATCCACCAACGCAGGCCACCGGCAAGCGTTGGAATCACAATCAGGATGACGACCAGGCCCCACTTGCGGCGGTCTTCGTGATCGGCCGAGAACAGAACTCGCAACAACCTCTTCCAGACCGGCAGCAGCAGGAACAGAATGTTGGCGCACAGGAAAAAGACTTCGAGTCCGTTCAGCGATTGAAAGACGGGGAAGTGGGATTTTGAAACCAGCGTCAAATCTTTGGCGTCAAAATTGGCGCGCAGGTCTCGTTGCAGTCGTTTTAATTCTTCGATCGATTTGGCCTGATCGGGAATGACTGCGGCCGAAAGCAAGTCCTGGCCGATCGTCCGCAGCGGAGCCGCTTTATCGGGGGCGATTGCATCGGCCATGATGCCGATTTGAATGGGCAGCGTCTTGAGCAATCTCTGGGCGTCGATTTTGGATTGATCGCTGGTTCGTGACTCGATCAGTTGTGTGATCGTGGCGCGCAGGGTCCGCCCGGCTTCCTGATATTCGAATCGGTTATAGCCGAAGTAATACAGGGGAGCCGCATTGGCGAGGATCGGTGCAAAGACGCTGGTCGTGATGAGAACCAGGATCACGACCGCCGCACAGACCGCCATTCGTCGTTTGCAGAACGCGCGCCAGATTAATGCCCATTGACTTTGACCACGTGTTGAGCCTGTGGTCGCGGCCACCGCCGTTGCTGATTTCGCTGTCACAAATCCCCTTCCCTGCGTCATCCACCGAGGGTGTCACCAGAAAATCGTCGATCGAAAATCCACTGTCTCGATTTTCCAATGACACCGCAATCCGTTTGGTCTCGCGAGCAACGACCGAGAATCCTGATTGATTAGATCCGATGGATGGTAGCACAGCCGTGCGTCGATTCGAACCCTCGTGTGTGCCGGATGCGAATTGTCGGCACGAAGGGGATCGTTGCGAATAGCTGCCGGAGCGCTGCAGCGATCGTCGACTTCAATATTTCAGGTCGATTCGATTGTCAGATTCTGTGGTGGAAATGCCGGACTCGTGAGGTGATCGGCGACCTCGGCTGCGGACGACGCCGTGAGCAACGCGAACGAGGCACACGAGAGCACAACGAGCCCCAGCAGCCAGAACGCGGTTGGCCAGGGGATCATCGATTGAAACAAAAATCCGGCCGCGACCGCACCGATGTTTCCTCCGGCGCCGACCAGTCCTGCGACGGAACCGAGTGCCGGGCGATTGATGAATGGTACGATGGCATAGACGGCGCCATTCGACATCTTGACGAACAATCCCACAAGCAACAGCATCGCCACGGCTGGTCCGATCTGTTTTGTTTGCGAAAAGATCAGCAGCATCAGTCCTTCACCCAGGATTGTCAGAAGCAGCCATTGTGCCCGACCGGTCAGGCCGGTTGCCTTGGCCCAGCGATCGCTGACCAGGCCCCCCAGGGCTCGCGCGAACAGGTTCATCATTCCGAAGCCTGCGGCAATCGATCCTGCCGAATACATGTCCATCTGAAAGTAGTCGGTGAAGTACAGGACGGCGACGTTGTCGATTGTCAGCTCGAGTCCGAAACAACAGGCGTAGAGGATCGCGAGCGCCCAGACGCGAAGGTCGCGGGCCGCGGCCATTAATGTCGACTTCTTTCCTGCAGAGGGCAAAAGCCCTGCTCGTCTGAGATCGGCGAAATTGCCTTCGGGTGTATCCTGAGTCAACCACCAATAGAGGACTCCCGTGAAGGCGCAGACCACACCCGCGCAGACCATGCACAAACGCCACCCCGCGGCCGCCGAAATGCCCGTGCCGGTGATCAACGCGAACAACAGCGGCATTCCAAGTTGAGTCACGCCGCCTCCCAGATTGCCCCAGCCTGCGGCCGTTGCGTTTGCTGTTCCTACGCAACTCGAGGCGAACATCCGCGAGGTGTGGTATTGCGTCACGACGAACGAGGCGCCGATCGCTCCAATCAGAATTCGTCCAATTAGGAACGTTGCGAAGTCCGTTGCGAGCCCCACCGCCATGACGGGAATCGCACCCAGCACTAGCAGCCAGGTGTACGTCAGGCGTGGACCGAATCGGTCGCACAACCATCCGACGAGAATCCGAAACACAACGGTCATGCTGACGGAACCGATGATGCACCATCCCACCTGTTGTTTGGTGAGTCCCAACTCTTCGCGGATCACGGGCATCAGCGGGGCGAGTCCAAACCAGGAGAAAAAACACAGGAAGAACGCGAGCCATGACAGATGGAAGGCGCGCATCGGAACGGTGTCGAACCGAAAGATTTGCAGGCGCTGGGCCGGGGCGGCGACAGGACGAGTGACATCGACAACAGACATCGAGTGACCTTTCGATCGTCGAGGAAACGAGGGGAAATTCAACAATGGGCCATGCGAGCGCCGATGGCCAACTGTCACGACGGCAGACGAAGTCTGACCGCGCACGCTTTGTACGAAGGTTGTTTTGAATAGGGATCGAACACCGCGTCGGTCAGGCGATTAACCTCGGCATAGTGCATCGGCAAAAAGATTTGACCGGGGGGAACGGACTGCGTCAGAAAGGCGGTCGCTCTGATGCTGGCGCGTCGTGATTCCACGAGCACCGTCTGCTGCGGTTGTACACCCAGCCTTCGAGCGTCGGCGGGATTGATCTCGACATAGATGTTTCGCGGCGAGAGTTTCTGCAGGACGGCGGATTTCGCCGTCCGTGTTTGGGTGTGCCATTGAACGGCCGTGCCGCGACCTGTTAGCAGGATCAGCGGAAAGTCGTCATTCGGCGGCTCGGGCATGGGGCGAGAGGCTTCGAATCGCAGCTTCGCGCGGCCATCGGCATGAAAGAATTTTCCATCTGCGAACAGACGCCTCTCTTGAGTGATTCCAGCGACTGGCATTGTGATCTGCGATCGCTCTGCACTGTCTGTGAGTGCACTGTCGGCTTGAAGCGGGGGAAAGGGCCACTGAATGCCACCCGATCGATCCAGGTGAGATTCGTCTTCGATGCCGCTGAAATCGCAGGGCCGATCCTTGCTGAGTTGCTTGAGAAGCTGGAACACGGCCGCGGGTGAAGACCATTGGCGAAACATCGATCCCACGCCGCACGCCTGGGCGATCAATTGGAAGATGCGAAAGTCCGAAAGGGCCTGTCCGGGTGCCCGCGCGATCTGTTTGATGGTGCCGATGCGGCGTTCTGAGTTGATCAGCGTTCCGGACTTTTCTCCCCACGCCGCTGCGGGCAGCATCAGATCGGCGAGCTGTGCCGTTTCCGTGGAGGTGTACATGTCTTGCACGACCAGAAACTCGAGTCGGCTGAGAATATCTTTCGCCTGGTCCTGATTGATCCACGAATGGGCCGGATTGGTGGCTATGACCCACAGCCCTTTGATCTTGCCGTCCAGGATTCCCTTCAGGATTTCGTGGTAGCTGAAGCTGTTTTTGTCGGGAATTCGTTCTAGCGGAATCTCGAGGATTTGCGAGACTTCGTTCCGATGGGCAGGGTCTGTGAATTCGCGACCCGCAAACAGACCTGTCGTGTTACTGAATAGCCGTGATCCCATCGCGTTGCACTGGCCTGTGATCGAATTGGCCCCAGTGCCCGGTCGGCCGATGTTCCCCGTCATCAAGGCCAGATTGATCAAACTTTGAGCCGCTCGCACCCCTTCGTACGACTGATTGATGCCCATCGTCCACCAGAACGACACTCGTTTTCGGGTGTGGACCAATTGGGCAAATTCTTCCAGTCTTTCCGGAAGGATTCCCGTGACGTTTGCGACGAATTCCGGAGTGTAACTGGCAACATGTTTCCGAAATTCCTCGGCGCCGGACGTGTGTTGTTTCAAATAGTCGGCATCGATCCAGCCACGTTCGAACAGGATGTGTGCGATTCCGTAGAACAGGGGCAGGTCGCTTTTGGGCTTGATCGCCAGGTGCATGGTCGCTGCCATGGCCGTTTCGGTTCGTCGAGGATCGATGACCACGATTTGTGGCTGGCGGCGATTGCGCATCACACGTTCCCATAGGATGGGGTGTGCGATGCACAAATTGGCTCCTACTAACACGATCACGTCCGATTCTTCGAAGTCGGCGTAGGTGTATGGCGGGGCATCGAAGCCGAACGATTGCTTGTAGGCGACGACCGCGGTCGCCATGCATTGCCGCGTATTTCCATCCCCGTGCAACATGCCCATCCCGAATTTGCCGAGGGCTCCCAGGAACGCCATTTCCTCAGTCGCGATCTGTCCTGTACCCAGCCAGGCCATCGCTTCGGGCCCATAGCGATCACGAATTCGCATCCATCGCTCGGCGAATGTTCGAGTGGCGGTCGGCCAGTTAATTTGTTCGAACTTTCCGCGGGAGTTCTTCAGCAGTGGCGTCGTGGCGCGATCGGGACTGTTGAGTACCGTCAAGGCTTCCCAGCCTTTGGGACAGGCCATTCCCAAATTGACGGGGTACTCGGTGGTCGGTGACAGACCAACCGGACCATCCGCCTGCAAATGGGCAGTAAGAGAGCAACCTGTCGAGCAAAAGCCACACACGAGGTTGGTCGTTGCGGTCGGCGTGATTGACTCGGGAAGCCGTGCGAGTCCAAAGTCGCCGGGGCGTTGCAGGAGTTCACGCGTCATCGGGCCGTCGTGTGCCCGAATCAGATTTCGCAGGTCGAGCCAGTTCATGTGCGGACGGCTCCTGGCATACGTGGCGCAACCGCGGTCATGAAGAACAGCGTCCGTTCGAGCAGTTCGCCGCAGACTGACATCGCGAAGATCGCGGTCACGGTTGCAAACCATTTCACCGCAGAAGTCTGTTCGGCATCGATCATCAAGAGGCTGGGCAGAATGACGCCACCCAGCGCGCCGATCGCAAATCGGACGGTCGTCATCCCGGCGAGTTCCCGCGTCATGAGCTGTGCCATCCGTTTGAGCGGCGTCTGATGGCGATCGAGCAGATGCAGCAGATCGCAGGCTTCGTATGTCAGCTTGACCAGTGCCGACGCGACGAGCGGACGGTACAGGCGGCCAAACAGATCCCGCATGACGGCACTGACGGAGAGTTCCGGGTGCATGACCGCTGCAATCATTGAGGCAAACAACATGGCTGCGAGTCCGAGCCAGATGCTGGTCCCGATGAATCGGAACAGCGTCCGTGTTCCACCCCAGGTCGGCCGCCGCGTTCGGTAATAGATCATCACCGAACACAACACGCCGGCCAGTCCACCGGCGAGGACACTGGCTCGAACCAATCGCCAGGACGAATCGGCAATGAGGTGTTCGCCTCCCAGGAACTCTCCCGAGGAATAGACCGCCGCGGCGGCGGCAAATGCGCCGAAGGCGACGATTTCACGGCTCAACCACGACTTGCGTAAACCGAGGAACGCGCGCCATGCCAGGTGCGGTCGACCCAGATGCAGCGTGGATGATCCCAAGGCCAGCATGCCAAAGCCCAGTGCGATGAGCGATTGCCAGCCGCGAACATCGGCAAATGCGTTCGTTTCATAACGATTCGCCAGCCACGCATTCACATAATATGCACCAACGGACAACTGCGTGAGAACCAGCATGACGATCAATGGAGGGTGGGCTTCCTCGATCCGTGCCGCGTAGTAATCTGCGGGAACCATGTTTCGCGGAAAGACCTGTCGAGTCTTGTAGATGGTCGTGGGTTGAGTGAGCTGTGGATCAGGTGCGGCCGGAAGGAAGTTGGTGGCTTCGCAATCGGCTGCGACATCCGCCTGTGAGACGACACTGATCCGGATCGCTTCGTGAGGACAGGCTTGAACGCACGCGGGGGCTTCACCAGCCGACAGCCGTTGTGAGCACATATCGCATTTGCGGACGATTCCCTTCCCCGCATGATACTTCGGCACGTCGTACGGACAGGCCAGCACACAGTACTGACAGCCAAAGCATTGATCATCGAGATGTTTAACAATTCCGGTTCTGGCGTCTTTCTCATACGCCAGTGTTGGGCAGACTTCCATGCAGGCTGGCTGCAGGCAATGGTGACAGGCGGCCGTGACGTGTTGCAGGACGGGTAAGGCCGCCGTGCCCCCCACTAGCAATCCGACATCGCGCCAGGTTTCTTGTTCGTCCAGGCCGTTCAGAGAATGGCAGGCCGTGACGCATGCTTTGCAGCCCGAGCAGCGATCAAGATCCACTTCAAACGCATATTGCTCGCCCGGTGCGGGAGGACTTGATGGCAGCAATCGCTGATAGTACTTGGATTGAAATGGACGGCCGCCCGACCCAGAGGTTCGGGCGAACTCGTCGACGGCCGTCAGCTCTTGCTGATCCTGGAGGAGCGTATCGATCAGTGACAGACCACTGGTGGACTGTGTGTCGATGGGCAGGCTTGCGGGAGTCATGCCGTGATTCCTTCGCATCGGCGCTGCTCGACAGCAGGAGCCACGGCCAGACGCCCGGGGGGCGGTAACCACAATAGGACATCGTCACCATCGATCTTGACGGGGTAAGTGGCAATCGAACAGGTGTCACCCGTCAGGCACGAGCCGGTCTTCAGCGAAAATGTTTTCTTGTGGAGCGGACACGCGACCTTCGGTTCGCCTTGACTGTCGCCGAGAATTCCGCGAGACAGGACAAATTCCCGCTTGTGCGGGCACATGTTGGTTGTCGCATACCATTCACCGCGACTGCGGAAATTGAAGACTGCGATCTGGGCGTATCCGTATCGGATCGTGCTGCCGCCATCTTCGGGAAAATCGGTCACCTTGCCGACACGGACCCAGGTGTGTTCTTCTTTTGATGGTGAGTATTGACTGCCGTCCGGGAGAGTGAGTTGGGTGAGCGGAATGGAATCGCTGTTCCAGTCGGCCGGTCGTGACTGCCCTCGTTCTGAAACAATTTCGATATCCGGTTCGGTCTGCTTCGAATTGACGAACTGCTGGAAGAACCGGCGTTTTTCGGGGTCATTGACGACCTCTTTCCACTCGCACGCATAGGTGTCGACCACCCGCTGCATCATCTCTTCGAGATCGGCCGCGATTCCCAGTTTGTCGTGGACGATGACCTTGCGCAGGTGTTCGATTCCTCCATCCAGCTTTCCGAGCCAGACCGAGGTACGCGTGAGTCGATCGGCGGTCGTGACGTAGTACATCAGAAAACGGTCGATGTACTTCAAGCAGGTGTCTTCATCGACGTCGCCCACCAGCAGATCGGCATGGCGTGGCTTCGTGCCGCCGTTTCCACACACGTAGAGGTTATATCCACGCTCGGTTGCGATCAGGCCAAAATCTTTGGATTGAGCCTCGGCACATTCGCGTGTGCAGCCGGAGACGGCCCCCTTTAATTTGTGCGGTGAGCGAAGGCCCTTGTAGCGGTTTTCGATGCGAATCGCGAAGCCGACCGAATCGCCCACTCCATAGCGACACCAGGTTGTTCCGACGCAACTTTTGACCGTTCGCAAGGACTTGCCGTAGGCGTGGCCGCTTTCGAATCCCGCGTCGATCAGGTCGCCCCAGATACTTGGTAGTTCATGGACAGGTGCGCCGAACAGATCCACGCGCTGACCACCGGTGATCTTGGTGTACAGGCCATATTTCTTCGCGACGGTTCCCAATGCAATCAGTTTATCTGGCGTGATCTCTCCGCCAGGGACTCGCGGGACCACCGAATACAGCCCACCGCGTTGGATATTGGCGAGAAAGCGGTCGTTGGTGTCTTGCAGCGTCGCATGTTTTGGTTCAAGGATTTGCTCATTCCACAAACTGGCCAGAATCGACGCGATCGTCGGCTTGCAGATTTCGCATCCGGCGCCCTGGCCATGACTCGACAAGAGCTGCGCGAATGTTCGAATCCGTTTCACTTTGGCGATCTGAAAAAGATCCTGACGGCTGAATGGAAAATGTTCGCACAGCGAACGATCGACGACGTGCCCTGCGGTCAGCAGTTCCTGATTCAAAAGATCCAAGACCAGTGGCACGCAGCCGCCACAACCCGTTCCGGCTTTCGTACACTTTTTCAGCTCGTTCAGGTTCGAAATCCCACCGCGAATGGCCTGGCAGACAGCCCCTTTCGTAACGTTATTGCACGAGCAGATCTGGCAGTCGTCTGCAAGCTCGGCGGCTGCAGGTGCCGTTGCGGATCCCCCCGTCAATAGGTCGGCGGGGCGGCCCGGCAGTGGCTTGCCGCTTCGGCTCAGTGAAAGCAGTCTTGTAAAATCACTGGCGTCTCCGACCAGCATACCGCCGAGCAGATGGCGGCCGTCGGAGGTCACTAAAAGCTTCTTGTAAACACCTGCGACCGGGTCTTCGAATGTCAGGGATTTGGCGACATCGGCGTCCGCTTCATATTGACCGAATGATGCGACGTCGACGCCCATCAGTTTGAGCTTGGTCGAAAGATCCGCACCGTGAAACTCACGCTGGTCGCCGGTGAGATTCGCAGCGAGGACATCGGCCATTTCGTAACCGGGGGCGACAAGTCCGTAGATCATCCCGCGATGCAGCGCCACTTCTCCGATCGCGTGGATCTGGGGATCGCTGGTCAGCAACCAGTCATTCACGACAACACCGCCACGGGGACCCAGATCGAGACCACAATCGCGTGCCAGTTCATCGCGGGGACGAATTCCTGCCGACACGACCACCATCTCGACGTCCAACTTCTGTCCATCGGCGAATTCCATCCCCGTCACGCGATCATCACCCACGATCTTTCGCGTGCTTTTGTTAAGATGGACGCGGGTTCCTTGTGATTCGATTTTGTTGACCAGGATCTGCGACCCACGTTCGTCCAGCTGCCTTGGCATCAAACGCGGTGCGAATTCGATGACGTGCGATTCCAAGCCCATGTCCAGGACGGCTTTGGCCGCTTCCAGGCCGAGCAATCCGCCGCCGATGACGGCGGCACTTCGGGCGGTCGGCGCCCAGGCGAGCATGCCATCGAGATCTTCGATGGTGCGATAAACAAAGCAGCCGGGTAAGTCGACACCCGGTGTCGGCGGCACGAAGGGCGATGAACCCGTCGCGAGGACCAGCAGATCGTAGTGCAGGGTGCGGCCAAGCCGCGAGTGAACCGTCTGGTTGAATCGGTCGATGCGATCGACACGATCACCAATGTGAAGTTCGATTTGATTCTGGGCGTACCATTCGGGATCGGCCAGCATCAGCTGCTGCACATCGCGATGGATGAAGTATTTGCTCAAGCCAACACGATCATACGCGGCGCGTGGTTCTTCGCAGAACGTCACCAGGTGATAGCGGCGTTGTTGATCACGTTCGATCATGTTTTCGCAGAAGCGATGGCCGACCATGCCATTGCCGACGACGACGATCGTTTTGCGTTCAATATGCGTTGACGGGGAAATCATGCTTAAGCTGCCTTTGCCAACCCGCAAGGTGGGGGCGGAACAATTCTGCAGTCGCCCGACTCGTTGACGCAGATCGGGCATGGCAATCAATGCGCCTGACGATGCGGCGTGGGGACGATTGCAGGCACCCGTTTCGGGGACCCGAAAGGCAGTCTGTGGAACATCACAGAACGGCTTCTGTATTTCAGGCGGCGGCTCTTGGCTCCCCTAATCGTGGTGGTTGAGATTCGTTTGGGAGATTGTGGAATCTCAGGATATCACATGATTTCTTGAGGAAATCGAGAAGTCGCCGCGATCGCTTGTTTCGCACATCCGGCATCAAATTCGAAGCTGACAGGCGAATCAGGTGATGTCGACCGCACTCGATTGGAGAAACGAAGGTGCGCAGGAAATCAGCAGGTCTGTGCCAGAGAATCTGGCAGCGGAAGAGGCGTTACCAAGCGGAAACTTGGTAACGAGAGGAAAGCGAGAGGAAGCCAGAAACGAGAGAATACACTCGTGATACCGTGGTACACTGATCCGAGGATTTCGTTGTTGTGGGAACGCACTTTGCGGGATTCGTCTGTCGTCACACTTTATGAGGTGTGACTTGCGTGGTCGGCTCAACCATGTCTAACGTCTGAAATGGAAATGGATCAGTCCCCTAACGCGGCAGAAAATCCCACTCGGCGACTCGACAAGCGATCCTGGATCTCGCTGTTACTGGTCGCCGCGCTGATCGTCCTGCATCAATTTTTGATTCAACCTGCGCTCATGGGGCTGACGACCGATGCGCCCGTCATCAACTCCGCTGGTCGTCAGCGAATGCTGTCGCAGAAACTCGTCAAGTCGGCATTGGCGATGGTCTCTGCGGCTGACCCCTTCACGCGTGAACGTGCGCGAGCTGAACTGTCTACGACACTGAGTTTGTGGCGTGAGTCGCATGCACAGCTTCAATCGCGACCGCCGACTCTGATTCTCGGCCGTCATGAGAGTGACCTGATCCGGCAACGATTCTTAAACATCGAACCACATTTTCAGGCGATGATCACGGCCGCAGATGCCTTGTTGATCGATGACATCGATCCGAGCTCGCAGAATGCCCTCACAACCATGATGCGTCATGAATCCGATTTCCTGACCGGGATGCATGAGATCGTTGAACTCTATGAGAAAGAGGCGCGTCAGCATGTCTACCAGTTGCAGCTCTGGGGGCTGATGATCATGGCGGTCATTCTTGGCGTGCAATTGTTTATGCAGATGCGTGTGATCCGGCCACAATTGAGCGTGGTCGGCGACGAATGGAAAAAAATTGACGACCGATATCGAATGCTGGTTGAGTCAATGACCGATGGGCTGGTCGTGTTTGATTCGTCGGGACGAATCGAATTTGCGAATCGGCAGTTCGAAAACTTACTGGGACGTGAGACAGGTGCGCTGTGGGGACGGGACTCAGCGGATGTGGTGGACGCCAATGATCAACTGCCGTTCGAACGGCTTTTCACGGGTGATGGCGCGCCGAATGGGCCAACCGATTTGCGATGGCGTACGGCCAATGGTCAAATCGTCGAGACGATCATTTCACCGCGGCGGTTGACGAACAAGCACGGACGGCTCGAACGACTTTTGCTCGTTGTGACCGACATGACGGCCCGCGGAGCCATTGATCAGCGGAACCAGCAACTGAAATCAGAACTGGCGCACGCGGACCGTTTGCGTTCGATGGGAACGATGGCGGCGATGATCGCCCATGAGATCAATCAATCTCTGTGTGCAATCGCCAACTATGCCGAAGGATGTCTGGGGCTGCTAAGGTTGCCCACAACGGGCGTTCAGGAATTGAAGAACCCGCTGCAGAAGATTGTGCAGGCTTCGCAACGGGGAGCCGAGGTCATTCGCAGAACGCGCGACTATTCTCGTCGGACACCCGATCGCGTTTCGGTCGTGTCGGTCGAACATCTCCTCTGCGAAGTCGAAGAATTATGCCGTAGCGAGGCACGTCGACGGTCGGTTGTGATTGAACTGTGCGTGGCGAGTGACCTGCCGAGGATTGTGGTGGATGCGATTCAGATTCAGCAAGTCCTGACGAATTTGATTCAAAATGCATTTGATGCCTTTGAGCGGGCCAACTCGCCTGACCGTCGGATTGTTCTTTCGGCACGGCGTATTCGGGAGAGCGAGCTGGAATTCGCGGTGGCGGATACAGGGCCGGGGCTGCCCGATGGGGATTCGGAATCCTGGTTTCAGCCATTCGTGACGACGAACGACGATGGGACGGGATTGGGGTTGGCCATCTCGAAAGGAATTGTGGAATCGCATCACGGGCGTATCTGGGCCGAGACGCCTTCGGATACGGCCGGACCGAATGCACTGGGCACGGCGTTTCGATTTGTTCTGCCTTTGGAGGATTTTCCTGGAGGCCTTTCGCCTCGAACGACCGAGGAAGATCATGCTGCAGAGGCCGCTCATGTCCGATAAACCATTGGCAACGGCATTTATTGTCGACGACGACCTGGATATGCGTGGATCGCTGGAATTTCTGATTCAGTCCGCGGGTATTCCGACCTGCTCATTTCCGTCGGCAATCGAGTTTCTGACGGGGTTCGATGCGAGCCGACCCGGTTGTTTGGTTTGTGATGTTCGCATGCCCGAAATGACGGGGCTCGAATTGCTCGAACGGCTGAGTGCGATGCGCAGCCCCCTACCCGTGATCCTGATGACGGCCCATGCAGATGTGCCAATGGCGGTTCGTGCGTTAAAATTGGGGGCCGCGGAATTTGTCGAAAAGCCGTTCAATCCGCAATTGCTGCTCGAACGCGTCCAGTATGCTCTGATGGAAGACAATGGGCGGCGTGTCTCACAAGAGATCTGGCATGAGTTCGCACAGCGGATGCAGGACCTGTCTGATAAAGAACGCTCGACCCTAATGTTGATCATCACCGGGGCACCTAATAAGGCGATTGCCGGGCGATTGGAACTGAGCGAACGCGCTATTGAAGAGCGGCGCGCGTCGATCATGAAGAAATTGAACGTCAATTCGCTGGCCGAACTTGTGCGTCAGGTGACAACGTTCGAGTTGCTGTTTCCGCATCCGCATCCGCGTCTGTTGCGGACGTCATTCGACGAATCGCAGGAATGATGATGCCTTGCGGTGAATAAGAAGACAATTTCCCGCGCCTCGTCGATCGTGACAGACGACGACGGCCTCTCGAATGCGTAGAATGGGCTTCGGCGTCGCCGTCAAATCACGGAGAATCGCCTGCCGACGATCTTAATACGAATCTCAATTCAGGGGCCATTCTCGCTGTGGGCGCTCGTCAATCGCGACTGATCGAAGATTTGGCGGGAATCTTTCGTGGAGAGATCCACTGCGATCCGTTGTCGCAAGCGCTGTATGCGTCGGATGGCAGCCTGCACCAGATTACGCCGTTTGGCGTGGCGTGCCCACGTGATCGAGACGACGTGTTAACCCTGATGCGGTACGCCGCGGAAGAGGGTCTTGCCGTTGTTCCGCGAGGTGCGGGAACCAGCGTCGGGGGGGAAGCCCTTGGTACGGGAATCGTTGTTGATTTCTCGCGACATATGCATCGGATTGAGGAGATCGGATCACAAACCGTTCGGGTGCAGCCTGGCGTGGTTCACAGTCGATTGAATCGCGTCTTGAAAGAATCGGGGCGTTACTTTCCGCCTGATCCGTCCAATACTGCAACGACGACGATCGGCAGTATGTTGGCGCTCGATTCGGCGGGGTCGCACTCGATACGTGTTGGCTCGACACGCGATCATGTCGTCAGTCTCGAAGTGGTGATGGCGAATGGACGCGTCTTCGAAGCGGCGAACGAATCATTGGAGAGTCTGGCGACGGGCGCAGCCGACGCGCCGATCGAAGAAACGATTGCGCTCAAACGCATGCTGGCCAGTCGTCTGGCAACACTATTGTCCGTGAATGCGGCGCTCATCGACGAGAAACAGCCCGCGCGGCAATTTCGCAATCGTGCGGGGTATATGCTTCGCGGAGTGCTTGCCAATTCGACGGTTTCGTTTCCGCGACTGCTCATCGGTTCGGAAGGAACTTTGGGGCTGTTTACGGGCGCAACGCTGCGTACGGCGGCATTACCCGCACATCGCTGTGCGCTGCTCATCATTTTTGAATCGATCGAATCGGCCGTACAGGCGGTCCAGACCATTGCGCGGCTTCGTCCCAGTGCGTGTGATCTATTGGATCGCCGGCTGTTGACACTGGCGCGAGATCTTGATCCTCGCTTTGCGTCGTTGATCCCCGTGGCGGCCGAAGCGGCACTGATCGTCGAACAGACGGGATTCAGTCAGTCCGAAATCACGCTGCAGGTGCATGACTTGATGCTGCGGATGAAAGACTTGCCGGACGCGGGGCGGTCACTATTCGAGGCAACGACGTACGATGAAATCGAGTTCTTGTGGTCGCTGCCCTATCGAGTTGTGCCGCTGCTGAACCGCGCACGAGGCGAAACGTCACCACTGCCAATCGTTGAAGACATCGCAGTTCCGCCCGAGGCCCTGCCCGAATTTGTGGGGAAGGCGCGGCGGGTTCTGCAACGGCATGAAGTGACGGCGTCTATGTATGCGCACGCGGCCGCGGGACAGCTTCACATCCGACCATTCCTGCCAATGCCGCTGGACGCCCGGCGGATGGAGGATCTGGCGCGAGACCTGTACTTCGCCGCACTGTCAGTGGGCGGTTCGATCAGCGGCGAGCATGGTTTGGGGCTCTCGAGAACCGCCTTCCTGCGTTCGCAGTATGGCGAGCTTTACCGGGTGTTTCAGCAGGTGAAAACGATCTTCGATCCACACAATCTGCTGAATCCAGGCAAGGTCCTGACCGACGATCCGCATCTGACGATCAACCATTTGCGACCGCAATCCCTTGATCCTTCGCCGCTGGTGGAACTGCAGTTGAGCTGGACTTCTGCCGAGTTCGATGCGGCGGCGGCGGCCTGTCACGGATGTGGTTCGTGTCGCACTCAGGAACCGAACGAACGAATGTGTCCGTTCTTTCATCTTGAACCGTCGGAGCAGCGTTCGCCGCGTGCGAAGGCGAACGCGATTCGAGCGATCATGGATGGGCGGTTGCCTGCCCATGATCTGGCGTCGAGCGCGATGCAGACGTTGTCGCGGCTTTGCTTCAACTGCAAACAATGCGAACTGGAATGCCCCAGCAATGTCGACATCCCGCATTTGATGCTCGAAGCCAAAGCGCAGCACGTGGCGGCAAACGGTCCGAGAACCTCAGAATGGTTCGTGTCGCGGGTGCATGCGTGGGGCGATTTCCTGTGTCGCTTTTCCTGGCTGGTGAATCCGTTGTTGAATGTCGACAGCGTACGCTGGATTTTGGAACGGCTGTTCGGCCTGGCGCGTCGGCGCAAGTTGCCTCCCTTTGCGCGGCGTACCTTTCTGAACAGTGCGCCGCGAGACTGGCTCGCACCGCCTGTGTCGTTGAAAGACCCTGCACCGGTTATCTACTTCGTCGACCATTTTGCGAACTGTCATGACCCCGAACTGGGGTTCGCGCTGGGGAGAATTGTCGAGCATCATGGCCGGCCCTTTCATGTGCCACCGGGGCAGACGCGTTCCGGGATGGCGCTGATTTCGATCGGCGATCTCGAGGCGGCCCGGCCACTTGCCGAGAAGAATATCCGTGTGCTGGCAGAGTTCGCGCGCGAAGGATGCCCGATCGTGTGTACCGAACCGGCGACGGTGATCTGTTTGAAGCGAGAATATCCCCTGCTGTTGGATCACCCTGATGTGCAACTGGTGGCCGATCATGTCGTCGATGCCGGCGACTTTTTGGCGCGCTGGCACCAGAGCCGCGAGTTGCGAACCGACTTTTCGCCACTGACGTTTCATGCTACGTATCACACGCCGTGTCATCGCCGCGTGCTTGGGGCCGAGACCGCGTTGATCAACTTGTGCAGGTTGATTCCGCAGTTTCGGGCGTCGTCGGTCGAGCACGGCTGTTCGGGGATGGCGGGAACATACGGACTGACCAGCGAACACTTTGATGAATCGATCAAAATCGGCGCCAAGTTGATCGAGCAAATGCGTTCCAGTGAGATCGACTTCGGATTGACGGAATGCAGTAGTTGCAAGCTGCAGATGGAGCAGCAGTCGCCGACTCCGACGCTACATCCCCTGAAGGTTCTGGCGCTGGCTTATGGGCTTATGCCAGACGTGCGTCGACGGTTCAAGCCGAATTTGAAAAAGCGGCTGACGTCGTAGACGAAACGTGTGCCATCCTTCAAGAATCGATTGTCCAAGGCGGCCCTTCTCCGCTGCGTGTGTAGTCTGAATTACGAATGGCCACCCCGACGACGCTCCCTATAGTTGTTCGTCAAGGGCTCGCGGCGTAAACTCTTAACGCCTCGTGTGCCCGCCGTGTGCGTCCCGCCGATCGACAACTTCTGAGGATTCCCGCATGTCTGTTCCTGCTCCGACTCCAGTCGAGCCGATTCGGCTGACCGGTACGCAATGGTTGATTTGCGTGATCGCCGCAATTGGTTTTGCGTTCGATATTTACGAATTGCTGATGCTGCCGCTGGTGATCGGGCCGGCCCTGAAAGAATTGGCCGATATCACCCCTGCGAAGAAAGAACAATTCGCGCTGTGGTTCGGCTTGTTGTTTTATGTTCCCGCGGTCTGCGGAGGGATCTTCGGCCTGCTAGGCGGTTATATGACCGATCGCTTGGGGCGTCGACGTGTGCTGACGTGGAGCATCCTGTTGTATGCCTTCTCGGCGTTCGCCGCAGGCTTTTCGACAAGCCTGCCAATGCTGTTGTTTTTCCGCACGACGACGTTCATCGGGGTTTGTATCGAGTTCGTGGCCGCGGTCGCGTGGTTGGCGGAATTGTTTGACAACCACAATCAACGCGAAAAAGTGCTGGGTTATACCCAGGCATTTTCATCTATTGGGGGATTGTTGGTCGCTGTCGCCAGCGGGCTGATTCTGCAGTATGCGAATGCCCTGCCGGCGATTTCCTTGCCGAAATTTCTGAATCTGTTTGGCGGTGAAATTGCCAATACGCACGCCGCATGGCGATACACGTTGATGTCCGGTTTGATTCCGGCGATTCCGCTGATCGTGATTCGTCCGTTCTTGCCAGAGTCACCAAAGTGGGCACAGAAGAAGGCGGCTGGCACGTTGCGACGACCGAGCATTGCCGAATTGTTCTCGCCTGAACTGCGACGAACCACGATCGTGACGACGATCATGTTTGCCGCCAGTTATGGTGTGGCGTTCGGCGCGATCCAGCAGATGCCGCAGATCGTGGGCGGAATCGATGCCGTGAAGAAGGAAACGGGTGAGAAAGTCGCTGCCGCCAAAGCGAAGGAAATGGAGAGCGAGCCGGACAAGGAAAAGGCCACGAAGGCGGCTGGGATCGCGGCGGGGCGTGTTGCTGGCGAAATCCGCCAGAAGAAAGCGGCGGAATACACCAAGGCTCAAGAAGTGGGGGGGCTTGTCGGCCGCTTCGGATTGGCTTTGTTGGTGATTTACTTTGCCAGTCGCCGAACACTCCTGCGGGTGTTTCTGATCCCAGGGATGATACTGACGCCGATCATTTTCGTGCTGTTTGCCCGAGGTCAGGAATATACCTTCTTCAGTGCTGATATCAGTTGGATTCCCGGCTTCCACGGTTTTCATATATCACTGCTGGGAATTGGCATCTTTCTGGCAGGTCTATTTACCGTCGCGCAATTTAGCTTTTGGGGCAATTATCTTCCCCAGGCGTATCCCGTTCACTTGCGTGGAACGGGCGAAAGCTTCGCGGCCAATATTGGTGGCCGCATGATCGGAACTCCCTTCGCGGCCGTGACACAGTATCTGGCAACGATGGAGAACGTCATTCCGGGGGGATCGCCGGAAGCGAGGACCGCCTATGTGGCAGCCGGGATAGCGGGAACGTTGTTCCTCGTAAACCTGATCATGTCCTGCTTCCTGCCTGAGCCCAAGGCGGATCAGGAATGATTTAAGTCATAATGACTGAGCGAAGCGGGCTCGATTTTCTGAGGTACAGGAAGCGTTGCCAAGCATGCGCTTGGCAA
Organism: Schlesneria paludicola DSM 18645; assembly: GCF_000255655.1. Taxonomy (NCBI): domain Bacteria; kingdom Pseudomonadati; phylum Planctomycetota; class Planctomycetia; order Planctomycetales; family Planctomycetaceae; genus Schlesneria; species Schlesneria paludicola. Next base: position 143,270 of record NZ_JH636438.1, read on the forward strand.
CGAGAAGACAGTAAAGGGGACAGGCACCTGACGGCGCCAGTCCCCTTTACTGTCTTCATTTACAGGTGCAGATTCATCTGGCAAACTGTGCCAGGAATGGATTGGAAAGTCCCGATCCGAGTATGTTTCTTTTGATTTGACCTCATTGCAGACAGGATTGCCGATGAAACAGCTTCTCGCTTCTATCGCCGTCGTTGCGATTTGTTCTTTGGGATGGGCGGCCGATCCGGCCAATCAAAAAGAGGAAGGCTTTGTTCAACTGTTCGACGGAAAATCGCTGAATGGTTGGAAAATCAATGAAAATCCCGAGAGCTGGACGGTGAAAGACGGGGAGATCATCGGCAAGGGGAAACGTAGCCATCTGTTCTACATGGGTGATGATAAGCCGTTCAAGAATTTCGAACTGCGTGTCGACGTCAAAACCGAAGCGAATTCCAACGGCGGAATCTACTTCCACACCAAGTATCAGGACGAAGGCTGGCCGAAGTATGGCTTTGAAGCACAGGTCAACAACAGCCACGGCGACTACAAGCGCACCGGCAGCCTGTACGACGTTGTGAACGTTGTCGAAACACATGTGCCTGACAATCAATGGTACACCGAGACGGTGATTGTGAAGGGCAACAAGATCATCGTGAAGATCAATGACAAAGCGTTGTTCGAGTACGCCGAACCAAAAGATCTGAAGCCGGGTGAGCAGTTCACACGCAAGATCGACCAGGGGACGTTTGCGTTGCAGGCTCATGATCCTGGCAGCACCGTTCACTTCAAGAACATTCGCGTGAAGCGACTGGACTAGTCTCGCATCCGTTTTGATTTTTGGGACACAGGAATTTCCTGGTGTACCTCATCCCTCGTTACCAAGCTCACGCTTGGTAACGCCTCGTGCGCCGCAGTTTTCCGTCGAGCAAAAAGGTGTCCTGGGACTCATGGGCACACGTCATAATGTGCGGGAAGCGTTGCCAAGCGGGAGCTTGGCAACGTGGAAAAAGTGTTACCAGGTGGGAGCTTGGTTAGGGTGCTGCCAGTGGCAGGCAAACGCCGAACGATGGTCATAGGAGAGTGCCGATGGCGTCACGAAATTGCTCATGTGCCGCTTTGATCCTCTTGATGTTGCAGGCAGGCAGCGTGGGACCGGTTTTCTCTCAGGAAATCGTCCCGGCAAAACCGAAGGCGCGAACCAACGGCAAGGAACCGGCGTCCAACCCCATGGCCGTTCAGATCCGCACGAGCGTTATGAATGGCGTGCGAATGATTACCGTGGTCGGAGATGAGGAAAAGGTCGAAATCACCGACAAAGGCGGCAAGGAGATCACCGTCAAGCACACCAGAATGGTCGCCGGAAAGCCGGAAACTACCGAGCACAAGGCGGACAATCTGGAGGCGCTGAAGGGGAAATCTCGCCTCGCAGCAGCACTCTATGAAAAGTATGCGGGGGCACCTCGGCAGCCGGTGGGAGGAATGCGCCCCTTGGCTGTCCCGCCCCCCGTCCCGGTGAACGGACGAGCGCCCATTCAGGCACAGTTTTTTTTGAATGACGATCCGGAATTGAGTCGTCCGGGACCTCGGCGGATTCGGGTCGAATTGAAGGATCGGCGGATCGAGATTTATGACGGGGCTGGGGCGGCGATTCGCATAAATATTGTGAAACGCGTGGATGACAAGGACCAGATTGAAGAAGTCCTGGCAGAAAATCTGGTTGACTTGATGGACAACCACCCCGAGCTGGGCCGTCTTTACGAGAAATACACAGGCATCAACACCCACTGATGTTTTTGGAAGAATGCCGGAATAAACCGCAATTTCTCAAGCGGTCAACGGCAAGAGCCGATGGAAAATCCGAGAAGCTTGCATCATGCTCAGACACCGATACAATCACTTCTGACGACATGGTGGCTATAGCTCAGTTGGTAGAGCGCCAGATTGTGGTTCTGGATGTCGCCGGTTCGAGCCCGGTTAGTCACCCCTGAAAAAGGCCCCGTTTGCTGTGACAGCAAACGGGGCCTTTTTTGCTGGTTAGAGCGTGGGTTTAAGGTCGTCGAAGATGAAGATTACGACGGCCCCGCGCCTCGGGGCCATCGTGCATGATTATCAACATGCATCGTGTTCTGGTGACGGTGCTGCAAGGTGGACGCTGAGGCCGCCGTCCGAGTTGACGCCGCGCGCGGCAACGTCAACTCGGTTGAGGTCCAGGCGAATCCAGAGTTCTCTGAGGCGGTCTCGAACAAACGCTTACGTCGTCAGTTCGGTTCGAACGGTCTCGAGCAGTTTCTTTGTCAACATGATCCCTTCGGGTTCGCTGTGCTTGCTGCCTTCGTACTCGATGCCGATCCAACCGCGATAGCCGTAGGACAGGACGATCGGGAGCAACTTCCGGTAGTCGAGATTGACTTCGTTTCCGGCACTGTCGAATTCATGAGACTTCGCGCTGACGCCCTTGGCGAATGGCATGAGTTCTTCCGTGCCCTTGTAGCGGTCGTACTGAATTTTTCCTTCGATGCGGAAGTTGCCAAAATCGGGCAGCGTGCCGCAGTTGGGATGATTCGCCGTGTGGATTGTCGATGACAACCACGTCCCGTTCGATGACAGGCCGCCATGGTTCTCGACGATCACACCGATCTGATGCGTGGCCCCAAACTCGGACAGTTTCCGCAGGCCGTCCGCGGCCAGCTTCATCTGTTCCCAATACGATCCGCTCGACCGGGCATTCACGCGGATCGAGTGGCATCCCAGAAACTTGGCGGCTTCGACCCATTTCTTGTGGTTGTCGACCGCTTTCAATCGCTTTTGTTCGTCGGGATCGCCCAGATTTCCTTCTTTGTCGATCATGATCAAGACACTCGTGACGCCGTTGTCGTCGGCACGCTTTTTGAGTTCCGTCAGGTAAGCCTTGTCTTCCGCTTTATCCGCGAAGAACTGGTTGACATATTCGACGCCTTCAATCCCATATTCCGTTTTGGCGACCTTCGCAAAGTCGATCGGATCGGCCTTCTTGTCGAAGTAGGTTCGGTGAAGCGACCACTGCGCCAATGAGATCTTGAACAGTGGTGGCTTTACGTCTTGTGCGATCGCGGGAGTCGATTTCATCAATCCGCTTGCGGCGGCAACCATTCCCGCACTTGCGGCCAGGAATCGACGACGTGACAGTGGCTGTACCATTTCCCAAATCCTTTAACAATGAATGCCTGTTCATGCACGCGGCGAGTTCTTCCGGCGGCCAGTGGATTCTAACGGGATTGGCCTGGGGTTTCGAAGCCGTGGCCGGATTGACTGTGGGTGTCTGGCCTGGCCGGTTCCAGGAGAGCCGGAGACCCATTTCCCGCTTGGCAGACATCGAGATTGCAAGAGGCGTTACCAAGCGGGAGCTTGGTAACGAGAGGAGGACGAGAGCGGGGGCTTGGGGGTGAGGAAAACGGCCCTTACAAAAACGACCGCTGGAATCTGGTTGCGGACTCGGGTAAACCTAGACTGTGACCCCCAACAGCAGAAAGGACGTATGACGTTTCACCACACGACCCTCGACAACGGCTTGGAAGTTGTCGCCGAGATTAACCCCGATGTGCACAGCGTGGCCTTTGGCTTCTATGTGAAAGCCGGATCGCGCGACGAAACGCCTGAACTCGCGGGAGTCAGCCATTTCCTCGAGCATATGGCATTCAAGGGGACGGAACGTTTTTCCGGTGAAGACGTCAATCGCATCTTTGACGAACTCGGTGCCGACAACAACGCGGCTACTGGGGAAGAGAGCACGGTCTACTATGCCGCGACGCTCTCGGAATACTTGCCGCAAGCGTTCGAAATCCAGTCGAGCATCCTGTATCCCACATTGCGGCAGGATGACTTCGACATGGAGAAGAAAGTGATTCTCGAAGAGATCGGCATGTATGCCGATCAGCCTTCATCGGTCGCGTATGACAACGTGATGCAGACCCATTTCGCCGGACATCCGCTCAGCCATTCGGTACTCGGTACGACTCAGACGGTCGGTGCCCTGACGTCCGATCAGATGCGGAAATACCATCGCGACAACTATCTTGCCGGAAACATCGTGCTGGCGGTGACCGGACAGACCGAGTGGGACACGGTACTGGAACTGGCTCATCGACATTGCGATGCCTGGCCGAAGGGAAAGACAGATCGCAAGGTCATGCCAGCACATCCGAAGCCCTCGGTGCGCTACATCCACAAGGATCAGTGCCAGCAAGAGCAGATCATTCAGCTCGCGCCCGCACCGGCGGGAAATGACTCGTTACGGTTTGCGGCCGAGTTGCTGTCGGTCATCGTCGGTGATGACTGTAACAGTCGGCTCTATTGGGAATTGCTCGATCCGGGATTGGTCGAATCGGCCGAGATGGTCTATTACGACTACGAAGACACCGGCGCGTATTTGACGTTCTTGAATGGTCCACCGGACGAGACGCACGCCAATCTTGCGCGGATCACGAAGATCTATGAGCAGGTCAACGCGAGGGGCGTGACCGCCGACGAACTGGTCCAGGCACAGAACAAAGTCTGTTCGCGGATCGTGCTGCGTGGGGAGCGTCCTATGGGCCGCTTGAACGGACTGGGTGGCAACTGGTTGCTTCGCCGCGAGTATCGTACGATCGCGGACGAAGTCTCGATCGTGCGAGGTATCACGCTGGCCGATATTCGCAAATTGCTGGATCAATTCCCTCTGGGCCAGATGACGACGGTCGGCGTGGGGCCTTTGTTGAATTGAAGACGGGCTCACCGAGAAGACGGGCCAACTGGATCGTGTCGAAGTGATTTTCATCAAGCTGATCAACGTCTGACTTGTCACATTCAACCGAGAGATTGACCATGGCGTGCTTCCGTTTTCGTGTCTTGCAGGCGTTTACGATCTGGTGCCTGGCCGCGATCAATCTGGCCCAGGCTCAAGGACCTGTGCCGAAGGGCGAGGTGCTGGAATACACCTTCGAAGATTCGAAGATCTTTCCCGGAACGACACGGAAAGTTTCGATCTATATTCCGGCTCAGTACAAGGAGGACACTCCAGCGTGCGTGTACGTCAATCAGGACGGGGTCCAATACAAGGCGCCCGATGTTTTTGACGAGTTGATCCACAAGAAAGAGATGCCTATCACGATTGGTGTGTTCGTGACACCGGGCGTGGTGCCGGCAACCTCCGACGAGGCGCTCGATCGATACAATCGCAGTTTCGAATACGATGGTTTGGGCGATGCCTACGCTCGATTCATTCTGGAAGAAATCTTGCCGGATGTCGAAACGCGTCAGGCGACGGATGGCCGCGCGATTGTGCTTTCGAAGGAAGCCAACGACCGTGCGATCGGTGGCGCGAGCAGTGGTGCCATTTGTGCATTTACTGCGGCGTGGGAACGGCCTGACGCCTTCAGTCGTGTCTTCAGTGCGATTGGAACGTATGTCGGACTTCGCGGCGGACAAAACTATTCGACGCTCGTGCGAAAATACGAACCCAAACCGATTCGTATCTTTCTGGAAGACGGCAGCAATGACCTCAATATCTGGGGCGGCGACTGGTGGATGTCGAATCAGGCGCTGGAACGATCACTGACGTTTGCGGGATATGAAGTCACGCATAACTGGGGTGAGGGTGGTCACAGTGGTGAGCACGCCACTCAGTTGTTTCCCGATGCGATGCGCTGGTTGTGGAAAGACTGGCCAGCGCCCGTCAAGACAGGACTTGGTTCACCTCAGTTGCAAGAGATCTTGATTCCTGGTGAGGACTGGAAGCTTTTGCCCGGTGAGTTTCAGCAGGTGGAAGGCCTGGCCGTGAATGCGAAGGGCGAAGTCTTTTTCAACGAAATGAAGAGCAACAAGATTCTTCGCATTAATCTCGACGGGTCTGTTCAGGATTTTGCGTTGAATGCGAAACGCGGTGATGGACATGCTTTCGGTCCGGACGGTCGACTGTATTCTGCAGCCACGTCGACGAGTCAGATCGTGGCTTGGGACGAAGCTGGTAAGCCGACGGTGATCACTGACGGATTTCGAGGAAATGATCTGGTTGTCAAATTCGACGGCACGATGTACGTCACAAGTCCAATCTTAAGCGGCCCCGAGGCGAGCAAGATCTGGTTGGTCGGAACTCGTGGCGACAAGAGGATTGTTGACACGGGTTTGAGGTTCGCGAACGGGGTCTGCCTGTCACCCGATCAATCCTTGCTGCTGATTAGCGACTATCGCTCGCACTGGGTCTACAGTTATCAATTGCAGGAAGACGGGGCACTTGCCCACAAGCAGAAGTATTGCCATTTGCATGCACCCGATACGGCCGATGACAGCGGCCCCGACGGGATTCGTTGTGATCAAGACGGGCGAATCTGGGTTGCCACTCGCATGGGGCTTCAGGTCTGCGATCAGCCGGGCCGGGTCACTTGCATTATTCCGACCCCGAACGGCAAGGTTTCGAATCTGACGTTCGGCGGGGAAAAGTTTGATACGCTTTACTGCACCTGCGGCGACCGCGTGTACTCGCGTAAAGTGAAGGTCCGAGGGGCAAATGCCTGGGAAGCTCCGGTCAAGCCTGCGAAGCCGCGTCTGTAAACATGGTCAAACGCCAGCCTGAACGAACTGCGAGCGCCGTGCCTCAATGTGATTGGCGTGTTCGTGGACTGATGCTCGTCTGGATCGGATTCACGCTTCTGGTCACGGGGTTCGTCTGGATTGTTCCAATCGAAGTCTTTCAGCAGTGGGCCTTCGATCGTGCGGGACAGGGGCAGTTCGAGCGTTTTGAAGCGGTCGGGTCTGCCGAGTTCTCTGTTTGGCTGAGTCGTATCGCGTGCCTTGCTGCGATATTTGTGTCCGGCATCGTCTGGTGGAATCTGGACCGCTGGGCGAACTTTGCCGCCGAGACGTGGGCCGGTCTGCGGGCGGTGACGCTTTCGAGTTCTGCTTCGAACAATTCGACCTCGCGATCACTCGTCGGCCGCTTGCGGACCCTGGGCGGCCGAGCCCTCTTGATTGTCTGGGGCGTGCTGTTCGTCGTTCATTTCGCGAATGGAATACGCGAGCGGATCCATGAATGGCCCTACTTTCGGTTCAACTCGGGTGACGTCGTGCTGCCGAATATCAGCGATTCAAACCGCGCGGTCATTCGTTATCTGCGAGAGGCCACACCCGAGAACGCGCGAATTCTGGTTGCCAGCGACCAGAAGCTCTTCTTCCTGTCGTACTACTTGAGGCCGCGGGTGTTGCTCCATCGCATGCATCCCGAAAGTGAGCACGTGATTCCGCTGAAGGATCAAGAACGGAAGTTGAATGCATATCGACTTGAGGACCTGTCACCGCACGATCTTGAACAGATGCCTCACGATTACACGCTGGAGTATTTCGAACATCCCGATTTCGTCGAGCGAGGCCGGTTGCTTGAGGATCGCGGATGGATCGAATTCATGCGACGACGCGAGCAGAATCCGACGCTGATTCCGCCGTACGTGGTCCGGTTGCGACCTGTGGAAGGAACTCGCCCATGATGGGACTGGTGTTTCTTACCTTCGGAATCGTCGGCCAGTGGCTGTTTGGCGTACTGCTCGCGATGGCAATCTTCTGTCGACCCGGTCGAGCGCCTCGTCCCTTTGCCGAGCTGGCAGGATTCGGTTGCGTGCTGGGAATCGCGGGCACAGCCTGGTGTCTGTTCGTGTGGTCATTCTGTGGCGGACCGTTGGGAACGACTCCCAGCGTTCTGATCACCGTGATCGGGTACGGTGTGGGGGGGCCATTCGCCTGGCGCCAATTTCGCTCGCGTGATCGGGAGCCGACGGCGCCTGGGGTGATCTCACTCGTGACGCGGCAGCAACGAGCGGTGGCCTGTGTCTGTCAGGCACTGATTGCCGGGTTGTTCGCAGCGTGCGTCCTGCAGACCTTGCAGACCCCACAGAAGCTGTGGGACGAACGGTCAATTTTTGCGATCAAAGGGCGTGTGCTGTTTGAAGATCGTTCGATCAACAGTTCAACCTTGTTGCATCCCGATTTCGTTCAGTACCACCCGCGCTATCCGTTGCTGTTACCGCTGGCCGAAGAGCACATTTACGCATTATTGGGCCATGTCGACGATCGGCTGTCGAAGCTGGTGTTTTCGGCGCTGTATCTAGGAATGGTGCTCGCCGTTGCGGGGGTGCTGAGTCGCCATTGGTCCTGTGATCGCGCCTGGATGACGGCGGCAATGGTGGCCACGGTACCGGCACTGATGCCGTACGAGTACGGTTTCCTGTGTGGTCAGGCCGACGCGCCAGTGGCCTGTTTTCATACTGTCTCGGTGCTTTATCTTTGGGATGCTCTGGTATCGCAGCGCCGAGGTGTGTTTCGCACCGATGCTCTATTGGCCGCAGGCCTTTCTGCCGGCGCAACGGTTTTTACAAAAGATGAGGGGATCGCGTTCTTCATCATCGATACGGGAATTCTTGCGCTGTTTGGCGTTCTCAATCTCCTCCGTGGAATTCGGATTCGTGATTCCCTTATCGCGATGACGCTCTTCCCCGTCACCGCAGGGGTGATGCTTTTGCCATGGTTCCTGCACCGTCGTAGCCTGCCGCTGACAACGGAGATGAACTACTTCGGTCGAATGACGCTCGCGATGTTCGTTGGCCGAGTTCCGACACTCGGTTGGTCAGGGCCACATCTGATTCGTCGGATGTTTTGGGAGTGGCGCGAATGGGGGCTGCAATGGTGGCTGATGGCAGCGGCCTGGATTGCGTTTCCGTGGCGTGCGCTGCAGCAGTCCCAACTTCTCTTCATTCTGGATGTTGTCGGGGCACTCGCATCACTTCTCGTCGCGGGCATGTTGGCACCGGCCCAGTTGGATGAACACATTGGTGGTTCGAGCCACCGCTTTCTAATGCAGATCGCGCCGGCGGCAGTGCTGTTCGCAATGACGCAGTGGTTCTCAGAACGCGAATTGACGTCACCAGCGGATTCGGGTTCCGGCGGAAACTGAACCCGGAAACTAAGCACGGGCGCCGGTCCGTTCACGCGAGCGCTTCTGTGATGACATGTCCGTGATCCAGAGCCGGCGACGGTCGTCCCTGGCGATCGGGGACGCGCGTTTCGGGCTCGATTCCCAGGCAGTGATACATCGTGGCGGCAATGTCGGCGGGGCCATAGGGACGGGTCAGCGGGTAGGCGGCGTGTTTGTCGCTGACGCCGACGACTTGTCCCGCCTGAATGCCCGCGCCTGCGAAGAACATCGAGCCACATGCGCCCCAGTGGTCGCGACCGCCAAGAGAATTGATCTTGGGAGTTCGCCCGAACTCAGTCAGGTAAACCACCAAAGTGGAATCAAGTAACCCGCGCTGCTTGAGATCCGTGATCATTGCCGCGAATGCCTTGTCGATGCCTGCGACGCTATAGCCGCGTTTGCACATCTCGGAGACATGCGGGAATTTTTGTTCCGGAACGTTGTGGATGTCCCACAAGTTGCCGTAGTCGGGATCATAGCCATAATCGACCATGACGAAGCGCGCGCCGGCTTCGACCAGGCGTCTGGCCAGCAGACAGCGTCCACCGATCTTGGTGCGACCATACTCGTCGCGAACGGCGTCCGGTTCGAGCGTGATATCAAATGCGTTGCGAACCTGAGGAGCCGTCAGCAGATTCATGGCCCCGCCGAAATGTCCTTCCATCGCGGGAAGGGCTCCCGATTGTTCCACGTCTCGCAGGGACTGCTCAAGACTCGATCGGAGCTGACTGCGTCGTTCCAAACGCCCAATCGTCATTTCTTGCAAGAATCGAAGCTCGGGCGGATTCAGGTCTTCGTCCATCAGGGGCGAGGGCAAATCCTGTTTCTCACCCACCGTGAAATCCGGCTGATCGGGTTGTCCGCCAACACAGAATGGCGCGTACTGGTTTCCCAGCCAGCCGCCGACGAACAAGTTGTGGGGTGGCGGGCCTGGGCGTGTAATGCCAGGCACCGCGATATAACCGGGCAGGCCGTTACGAGGTCCCAACAAGTATTGCACGATGGAACCGATGTTGGGTTCGGTGAAGAGCTGCGCCTGAGTGACCTTTCGGCCGGAGAGGGTGTACACCTGACTGAGCAGGTGATCGTCGCTGTCGTGCGAGAAGGATCGGACGACACACAGGTCGTTTGCAATCCGAGCCAGATTCGGACAAACCTCGGCAAATTGGATGCCTGGCAGAGACGTCGAGATGGCGTTAAGCGTACCGCGTATTTGCTCCGGTGCCGTGGGCTTGGGATCGAGCGAATCGAGTTGGGTCACGCCCCCACCCATCCACAGAAAGATCACCGACTTGGCTTTGGCTGTCGCGGAGGGGATGACATTGGCGCTGACACTGCGATGCAGAAATCCTGGCAGCACTGCGGATGACAGCGCAATTGGTCCGACTTTAAGTAGATCGCGACGGCAGACCAGTGAACGCAGCTGTTCCGACTGTGATTGACGGAGTCTCGACATTCAGATTCGTCCCGGCAGAACCACAAGGGTGAGACCAGTCCTAGTCAAATAGGGCTGACGACGTTCCGAAGATCGTATCAAGACTTCCTGTTCCGTAACACCAGCGAATGAACGAAGTGTCACGATCCAAGAAAAGGTGAGCGCACGTCTTTCGGTAAACGAAAGACTGTTGTCGTGTGGTCCAATGAAACCTGGACATATGACCAATCTGATCGTTGCCAATCAGCGATTTTTCGAATCCGTCCAATCACTGATCTCGGGTTCGATCACGACATCGGGGCGTCCATGATCGCTGACAACCTGATTCGAAACTGTCTGTACTCGGTACAAACCCGCGAAGCAGAGCAGGAAAAATCCAATCGCGATCAGTACCGCAAACAAGTAGCCAATGCTCCTATCAGTGTTTTGGGGAAGTGATTGATAGAAGCTTTGATCGAGGTCGGTTTCAAGAAGCTTCATGAGGGCACCTGTAGGGTGGAATCGTGTCTCGCTGGTTTCACCTGATTGACGCGAAGCAGATTCCATTCCAGGTGCCGACAGATCGCGAAGGGATTCCGAACGAATCGATTGAGTCGGTCAGGACCATCGTCAATGGCGAGATCGATCGTCGACGGACAATCGGTGAGAGCGTGGCCTGTTGCTCGAAGTCAACGGGCGTTGCAATTTGGAGACGTCGTTGGTCGTGTCACAACAGGAGCAACGACGTCTCGATCGGGTCCTGATCCCCACTGTTTTGGGTGTTCGTCCGAATCAACCAGAGCCGTTTCACCGGAGTTAGACGTTCCACATTTCTTCGAAGGCCTGGCGGATGCTGCGGAGCGTGACCGGATGGTCGGACAAGATCCGAGAATGGGCCGTATTTGCGATTTTAGGGACCAGGTCGAGTTGGTGCTTGGACAGCACGAACACGACCGACGTTCCCGACGAACGACAGACGGACAGGGCCTGTTCGAATTGGGCCTCGGCATCTGCGCCCAGTGTGGCTCCCATGAGAACCAACCCTTTTGGGGTATCCGTTCGAAGTCGAGTGAGGGCGCGTTGGAAATCGCCCAGCATCAGGACGCGATAGCCATGCTTGGAAAAGTACTGACGCAACGAATCCTGATGTCGGATGCGTTCTTCCACGCACAGCACCGTTGGCGAGGTCGACTTGCCGGCCGCCTGGGAGGAATTGTCACCGGTCGGGGCTTGATCGCCCAGGGTCGCGCGCAGGTCGCGTAGCAATTCTGTCGGTGTCTGATAGCGATCGAAAGGATTGACACAGAGTAATTGGTCGACAATCCGCGTCAGATTTAGGGGCAGTGACGGATCGACTTCGCACAAGGGGCGAACGTCGCTGTACCGACTGTATTGCCGACGATCTTCTTTGTTCTTTGATGGAGTATAGGGCGGCTTGCCGCTGAGTAGTTCGTAGAAAATGGCACCCAGAAAGTACAGGTCACTGCGGGGATCGTTATCTGGTGCACCGCTGCCGCGTTCCAGCGTCGCGTATTCGACCGCACGATCGACTTCGTCGTCGATCGATTTCATGGAAGCGTCCTGTCCGGCCAACCCAAAGTCGACCAGTTTGGCGATTCCCTGGGCGCTCAACAGCACATTGGTCAGCTTCATGTCGCGATGGGTCAGGCCGACGGATAACGCGTACTCAAGCCCTTCCGCGATATCGATGGCGTAGCGAGTCGCTTCTTCAGGGGAAAATTTTCCACGGGCTTTCAGCAATTCGCGAAGGTTGCCCCCTTCGACGAACTCCATCGTCAGATAGTGCTGATTGCCATCGGAACCGACTTCATAGATTGGGACAATGTTTTTGTGTTTGAGCCGCTTGCCAAGTTCGCCTTCGCGTTTGAAAAGGGCGACCTTGCGAGGATCTTCGGCCCAGCGCGAGCGGAGCACCTTGATTCCGACCATCTTTCCGTCATCAACGGAACAGCCGCGGAAGACGCGCGCAAAACTTCCTGATGCGTTGCGGTACAGCAATTTGAACCGGCCCAGCAGCAAACCCTCCAGATCGCGCTTGCGTAGCTTGGCGATTTGATAGGGTGTCAGCAGGTGGCGGTTTTCCAGCTCTTGAATCAGGCCATCAATACTTTGGCCACGCGACTGTAAACGAACCATGCACTCCTGGAGTTGCGGCGATTCGACCAGTTTCGATTTCGTGAGGTAGTTCTGGAAATTTTGCAGGCTCAAAAAATGCATCAGTGACTCGATCCGCATTCTTTCAGAAAAATCTGAAAGAGGGGCAATTGCTGTACCAGTTTCGTGAGACCGCGCTGCAACGGAAGAAACGACCAAACTCACTTACGGAAACGAGTTTGAGCGGTTTGTGTTGCGACGACGCCATCTCGGTTGCGTTTCAGGCCCTTGTCTGTCTGTTGAACAGATGCAGCACGATAGTATGGCCCGATTCATCGTTCAAGTGGCGATCCGATTTGTGACGGGCGACCAATTTGTGAGTGGTCACCGCAATGCCGGTCACAACGATGAAGAGGATCGTGTCCCCGGTCGAGGGAAATTCGCCGCCAAATCACCCGTCAAATCTCAGGGCCAGGGGCCCGGTGGGAGTCCAGCGGTACAGGCAATCTGTCCCGACGGGTTTGCGCGCATCGCCTGCAGACTCGCGAAGCTGCTCGTTACGAGGTCACCGCTGGTTTGATGTCCACCAGGGTGAGCCCATTGCGTCAGTCGTTCCCGGCAGCAGGAACGACGCTGCTCAGGGGATGTCAGATTTGGAGCACAGCGGATCGCCGCATCATTCGAAAGCGACTTCCTTGATGTCGAACAATTGTTCAAGGCGAGTCATCTGTAAGACTTCACGTACGTCGACCGAAGGATTGTAAAGTTCGATCCGATCCACATGTTTTCGTAACGATGTCAGGACGCCCAGCATGCCGCTCGGAATCAGCGTGACACCTGTCAGGTCGAATGCCAGCACTTTAACCTGGAATTCGTCGATCATGCGAAACAGTTGTTCGCGGTATGACGAAATGCAGACTTCGTCAGGAACATCGCGACCTCCAAAGCCGACAACTGTCAGCTCACCTGTCTGGTACACCTTCAAGACCTGCGGGTCTTTCAGGTTGCCGATTTTCAGGGCCGAGTCGTTGGGGCTAGGGTCGGAGTCGTCGAGAACGCTGTCATTCATCGTCAAGATCCTTATTCCTGATCACGCATCGACACAACACCCTTGCCATTGGGATTCACGGCAAGTTCACTGATCCCGGCGGGCCAGTGTTCTGACGTCAGCAGCGGTTTGCGACCGCATTCGAGTGCCTTGAGCGCGGCAGAAAAACTATACCGCTCCTGAAATCCCCTCGCTACAAGCAACGTCTCGTTTCTGAGAAAGGCGAAAACGGCTGGCCATCATTTTACTGGGCGTCATCTTGGGGATAGACGAGCAGGCGATCGTGCGCGAGCAGGATCAGATCTGCAAGACCATCGCCCGTGACATCGGCAACCAGTGCCTCGCGCGGTTCTGCCTCTTTCGTATTGTCGTCGTTCCGGAAGGACTTTTGTTCGTAGACACGAAAGTAGAGTGCGTGCCGCAATCCGTGATTCGGACGATACTGGATGATTTCGATGTAATGGCTGCGGGTGTCCGTCATCGCCAGATCAACATATCCATCACCATTCAGATCGCCTGCAACCACATCGGTGGGGTAGATCTTTTCCAGTTGGCTTTCGAATGACGCAACTTCTTTGATGGCAGGAGTGCTACCACCCGCGAACAGCACCGCGAACTTGTCGGCGCTGAAGAGTAAAAGGTCATCCTTCTTGTCGCCGTTCAAATCGACGACCTTCAAGGCCTTCAGGTGGAAATCCCCGATATCGATTTCTTTCCAGGGCTGGTAAGTCTCTTCCAGCTTTTTGAGAATTCGAAGCTTATGCAGGCTGCTGTCGACTAGTGCGATTTCCGGTTCTCCATCGCCATTGAGATCAATGATGGCGCCCGCGATGATCTTGGCGTTTGATTCGGCGATGTTGAACTGATCGGCGACTTCCCAGCGTTTTTGCGGGTTCAGGATCATGTGTCGCGCAAAGTTTTCTTGTGTGATCAGCAGGCCTTTTTTCCCGCCCAGTTTACAAAGGCTGACTGCCCCCGCGCCACCCGATCCGACGCCCAGATTTCCTGTCACCACAATTTCGGTGGGAACTCCCCCGTCATTCAAGCTGAATAGTTGTGGTGCTTTCGATCCTTGAAAGACCATGAGTTCCGGTCGATCGTCACCAATCACGTCCGCCAGGACCAGGCGTTCCGGCGTTCCTTTGAGATCCAATGGGGTCGATGTCTTGTCGCCAAATTTGACGGGCTGCCACTCGTCCTGCTTCACCCGCTTCATGGCATATAGAGGGTATTCCGTCGAACGGCTTTCCTTCTTGACCTTGGACAGGAACAGGACTTCAGGTTTTTTGTCACCGTCGATGTCGGCAATTTCGATCAGCGATGCATCGGTGTCGGTTGGAATGGACTGGGGGAACGTTAGGCGTCCGTCTTCGAAGTGGCTGACGCCCAGCGTCTTTTCTGGGCCGCTATGGATGACAAGTTCCGACTTCCCCTGACCGTCGAAGTCGACGGCCCGGATCTGGTCGGTTCCCGTCAGGCTGGAGAATGGGGTTCCCATGTCCAATCCCTGACCCGGATGTTGCCTGAAGAGCAGCATCCGCGATGCCTCGGGGTCGGTCACGACAAGATCGCTCAGTCCGTTTCCGTCGAAATCGCCCACCGCGAGATCGCGATCTTTGCCCGAGCCCTGTTTTCCGAAACCGTACTGGATCAGCCGTTCTGGCAATTCGTTCGGACCTAGTTGCTTTTGGACAACGTTCAAAATTTTCAGTCGCGCGGTGCGTGAATCAATTGTCAGGATCTCGTGTCCCGGCTTGCCGTCGACATCGCGTAATGACACGGCACGGGGGCGTTCGAGGTCAAAGACATATTCGGGACCAAGTTGCCCATTCGACAGTTGCAGGCGCGCACCCAGCACGCGATTCAGACCTTCGCCTGCCAGATAGCACAGGTCTTGCCGCCCATCGCCATCAAGGTCCGCGATCTGGGCCAGTCCCAGTTCGTCTGACGTATTCATGAGGCGTTTCGGTGGGGCGAGGACTCCCTTTGATGTCTGGTAAAGCAGAATCGTTTCATGCTTGCCAAGAATGACGAGATCGTCAAAGCCGTTGGCGTCCAGATCACCCGCGGTCAGGAACCACTGTGAGGGTGACACGTCGGGGATTCGCTGTTGCTTCTTCTCGGTCCAGTCGCCCTGTTCTGGCTGAAAGCGAATGACCAGTTGATCGGGTGTCCCAAAATAGACGATGTCCGTTCGTCCGTCGCCGTTGAAATCACCCAAGGTGACGGCGGCGATTTCGTGATCGACCGGCAGTTTCTGATGTTCGAACCGCCAGTTGCTTTCGATGGCATTGATATCGGACGGCCTGCCAGACTTGTCCTTGGCTTCGGGCGGCGCTTTGCGCTGCAGCAACAGATCGAGTCGGCTGTGGCCATTGTCGATCAGGATGATGTCCGTCAGGCCATCATGATTCAAGTCGCCGGTCAACATGTTGCCGGATCGTTCGGTCAGCTTGACCACCTCGACAGGTTTGAATCCGTAATACGGAGCCAGCTTCGAATCGTCTTCGGCTCGGACAGGTGGTAGGAACATCAACGTGGCAAGCAAGTACATCCCACGTCGTGAAATCGTCGGCATGAAATTCGATCCTTCCGTCTCTGGGCCAGTTGGCCAATCATTGCAATTCTGTCTGTCCTGCAATTCCGTCGATCAGCCTGCGTCGACATACGGTCCGCGGAAAAACCCCGTGTCTTTGGGGGCCGCATATTTGACGTCGAGCGCCGGGCTGGTGATCACTTTGCCTTTGTCGTGAATCGAGTGCATGGCCAGGTCGGTCAAGGTGCTCGTAAGCAGCGTTCGCTCGACTGGATACGGCGGTGTGCCGGAGGCAAAAAACTTCTCGATATTGAATGTCAGTGGATCGAAGAATCGCGCGCCGGGGGGTGAGGGCAGGAAGAAGCAGCTTGAAATCGGTTCAGACCAGCCTTCAATGCTTGCGGCGAACCCGAAATCGGATGTCTGTTCCATCAAATTCAGAATGGTGCCGCGCGTGCCGTCGTGGTATTCGACGAGAGCGGCTTGGGGGTTCAGCACATTTTCGCGAATCGGTCCCGTGTTCCGGCTGGGACAGCGTGACAACGCGGCTTCGAGTAATCGCCATGACCAGCGGTCTTCGTCCCCCGCCTGCCAAACCGCGTCCCCTTCGAGAAACTGCACCGATTTAATGCCCGTCTCGCCCCCTTTGCGACGTTCCATCATCGACTGCAGAACTTCGAACGCGTGGAACAGATAGATCTCGACGACCGATCGCTCGTAACCAAACGTGACGAGTCCTTCTTTGAACGGCGTTCCGACGGTCGGTTCGATTTCAGGGCGGCGCCATGTGACGGGAAGCGATGAACCGGCCATCAAGCCAAACTTCAGGTCACGCGCGGTTTGGACCATTTTTGCCGCGAGTTTGTGGTCATACGACAGGTGCTTGTCGACGAAGATCGGAACCGAACGGCCCGTTTTCTTGAATACATCGACGATCTGTTCGAAGAATTCATAGCGTGGGTACTGCAGCTGACCGAATTTATTCTGAGGGTAGTCGCCATGTTCGATGATCAGCAGCACCGCGTCGATGTCCAGTCCCTGTTTTTCCCCCAGGGCTTGCGAGATCGTCTTGCACAGTTCGATGCCGTGTTGCTCGCACGTGCTGGGTCCCAGGTCATTGGCCGGTTGTTGATGATTCCACATCCGCACCAGTTCAAAGGGCGGCTGATGGTGGAAGCCGTTGCGTGTGTAGCCATGAATGAATCGACCGGCGATGTGGTAGGCGTGCGAGCGAAGCCGGTAAACGGAGTTAATCGCGGCGACCCTCGGTTTTCGTTTGACCACCGATTCCGTGGGCTCTTGCCGGGCCGCTCGGTCGGCGCCCGCGGCCAATTGATGTGCGCCAACGGCAAGACCTGCGGCGGATGCCAGGAATGAACGGCGACAAACTTCATGGCCAGACTGCGTCATCGATTCGCTCCGGGAAGACTGCCTTTTTTCGCGATCGCGTGCTTGAGATTAACCTGCCAGGATGGCCAATGCGACGCAGGCCGCTTGGCATCGGAATGGACGGTGATTCTGCTTGTGGACCGTTGCGTTGTTCAGGGTGAAGTGTGAAACGAGAGATCTGGCTTGTTCGTTTCGAACTCACGCGACCGATCATAACAAATCGGATGACGTAAATCTCATGCTGACAGGCTCTAAAAGGCGGTTACGACAGTTGTGGGATATTGCCGCGGATCAACGGGAGTGGTGGCGTCGATCGCGTCTTTCGGCATGTTTTGTCGTCAGGGGTGGGCGGGGTCATCGGCGAGAATGCGATTCAATCGATCCAGAAGTTCCGCGGATGAGAAGCCCCGGACCAGGATTCGCTTCAGGTTCGCCGTGTGGCCGCTGAGAATTTCAAAGCGACTGGGGCCGATTTTCAGGGCGTCGGCCAAGACTTGAATGATCGCAGAGTTGGCTTTTCCTTTTTCTGGCGCCTGAGTGACGGCGACGCGGATCGCCCCGTCGAAGGTGCCCGTGATTCCATTCCTTCTGGCACCGGCGTGGGCCTTCACTCGCAGGATGGCACCGTCCGGCGATTCATCGCAGGTGAGTTCTGACATCGAGTGGTTCGATCACATTGGGGTCGCGGGCGATTGCGTCATGCGCGGCTGTTCGGTCGATCGCTCGATTTTCAGAGGTGTGGGGTCGCGGTGATGCGAGCAAATCATGCGCATGGGGCTTGTGACAAAAAACGAAAAAGCAGTGAATCGACATTGGTTATATCGATCCACTGCTTCAAATAGACAATCTCGCGTCCGCGATCTGTGGAAGACGAACGGGAAACCACCAGGGTAATTCGACGTGCGTCGGATTACTTCTTCTTGGCGGCCTTCTTCTTGTCGTCTTTCTTGTCGCCTTCGGCGGTTTTCTTCTTCTTTTTCTTACCGACGACCAGCCGAACGACGCGCAGCTTTGGAAGGCCAAATGGGCTCGTGCCATCCGCCCAGCGTTCATCCGCTTTCATCTGAGTAATGCGTTCATCGCGTGACAGCACGCTTCGAAGACGGGCCAACCGGCCTTTGCGCTTCAAACTCTTTTCAATGGTCACTGCAAATCACTCCCGCCAGATTGGCGAACCTTTTTGAGCGTGTCACGCTCGAATCATAGACCGTCAACGAATGCACCCTGCCTATCAGGACTCAACCAAGCCAAAACTCGGCCAGCCGGGAGCCGTCAGGTCGGGCCGAATAGGATAGTTTGACTTGCGTCCGGATTCAAGCCGCGATTCTCTGGTTCCAACGGGAGGCGTTTCAGGTGGAATTTTTCGAGCAGATTTTTGGAAGTCCATTTTCTCGAAGTGACCTCCACTTGCCACTTTCGAGGTCGATTCGATAGAGTACGCCGCGACGGCTTACCCGATAGTGTAACGGTAGCACAACAGATTTTGGTTCTGTTTGTCCAGGTTCGAATCCTGGTCGGGTAATTGCAGTAAGCCCCTACATGATAGGGGCTTACTGCTTTAATGGTGTCAAGAATTGACCATCAAATTGGGTCGCTTGTCCGGAGATCGCAAAGCGCTTCGACGTCAAAAACGCTATTCAAGTTGGTTTTTGACGGAGTCATCGTTTGTGGGGCGACATTCTTGATTTCGTCATTCTCCCAGAGAATGACCGGTGTGCCGGTTTGAATCGCACGTTGGATGACCTTCTTGGCTGCCTGTTCAAACGCTGCATTTGCAAGGTCGGTCAGCGATTGATCATTGGGATTGCTCATCGGGCACCTCAGACTGCAGTTGAATTCGCTGAAATAAGGACTCTTCACGGATCGAGAGCGAGAGTTGGTCCTCTTGAGCGATCAAGCCGGGAGGCAGGCGGGAAGCGTCGTACAGCCGCCAGTGATCGAGTATCGGGCGGTAGAGACGGAAGAGATTTTTTGATCCCGGCTGAGTATCGGCGTCTGATGTCTTCAACCGGAACATGATGCCCTCCTTGCCGTACCCGGTTTGCAACACGTTTCTCGGCCAAGTCCTGGCTGGGTTGCCACAAGTACAAGAGCACACGTTTGGGCAGTTGATGCGGTTGTCCATCATGAGGAAATGATAAGGAGTGCACCGCAAGAATGGCAAAAAGTATGTAAATCATCCGCGACAACAGCATTTGTTTTCTGTCGTCGCGATCGCCGTGACCGTCCGTCGAAGGATGCTGGCTCCGTTTGATCAGCTTCGTGTTGTATTGTTAACGCTGATTTTGTAAGGGTTTGTGAGGTTTCTGGATTTGCGTGGAGGCTCTCGTTCTCGAGATCGCCGTGAAATATCGCTTCACCTTCGCTTCTGCGCACGAGCTGCGTGAGTTAGAAATTCAAGCTGATTGACAGTCTTCCTAAGACGTCTCGTGACAGTTTTTGGCCGTTCTCGGTCTTTCCGTCGGGGCTTTTTCTGCGAAGTCCTTACACGGAAGTTGCTTTCTTACCGAGTCGTTTTCGTTCCTGGGGAGTTTGATTGCATAGGCGGCACATCAGGGCCGCCGGATTGTCGTGATCTCCCAAGGTTCTGATTTGCTCGCCGCCCAAAGGGCCGTTCATGTCCGCTGCGCTCGACGTTTCGTCTGTTCAACATGGTCTGTCGGAAAAGCACCACATTTCGAACTCACGCCCTGCCGGGACATTGTCCGAGCTATTCGAGGCCCAGGCGGATCTTCATCCGGACCGAATTGCGGTCGAATGTGGTTCGCTGCAGATGACGTATCGCGAACTGGAGCAGTCGGCCAATCAGTTCGCATCCCACCTTCGTTCGTTCGACGTCGGACCGGAAGACACGGTGGCTTTTTGGCTGCCTCGCTCGCGAGAGATCTATGTCGCACTGCTCGGCATTCTGAAATCAGGGGCCGCCTATGTGCCTCTGGATTCCGAGTACCCCGCCGATCGGGTTGCATACATCCTGCAGGATGCGGGTTGCAAACTGATCGTGACCACATCGGACTTCGCCGATCGACTGGAAGATTTTCAGGGAGCTGTCGTTCTGCTTGACCGAGACGGGTCCCTGATCGCGGATCGCCCCAGCCATCGTTTGATGAGTGGCGAATTGAAAGCGGCGAGCGAGAATTTGTGCTATGTGATCTACACCTCGGGTTCTACGGGCAAACCAAAAGGAGTGTTGATTGAACACCGCAGCGCCGTTCATTTGGTTAAGACCGAGGCCGAGCGTTTTGCGTTGAGCACAGAGGATCGCGTCTATCAGGGATTCTCCATCGCGTTTGATGCCAGCGTCGAAGAGTTATGGCTGGCGTGGTGTGCCGGGGCTACACTGGTTGCGGCGTTGCCCGATATGATTCATGCGGGCCCTGATCTGCCGCGACTTCTGACCGAAATGAACATCACGGTTCTGTCGTGTGTCCCCACGCTGCTTGCCATGATGGAAGGCGAACTGCCGACTGTTCGCATCTTGATTGTGGGGGGCGAGACCTGTTCTACCGACCTCGTCCATCGATGGTGCGTGCCGGGACGTCGGATGTTCAATACCTACGGCCCCACCGAAGCCACCGTGATTGCGACGTGGACTGAGTGCGATCGCAGCAAGACGGTCACCATCGGCGGACCGCTACCGGGCTATACCGCGTTTGTGCTGGATGACAACGGTCACGAGTTGCCACCGGGAGATGTGGGCGAACTGTATCTGGGCGGGGCGGGTCTTGCGCGCGGATACATGGGCCGCGAGGATCTCACTCGGGAGCGGTTTGTTTTCAAAACGGTTGGAATTCTGGAGAGGGAACCGCAACGGCTTTATCGTACGGGTGACCTCACCAAGTGGACGTCGGACGGCCAACTGGAATTCTGTGGACGGGCCGACGGCCAGATCAAACTGCGTGGCTTTCGCGTTGAACTCAGTGAAATCGAATCCGAGCTGCTGCGCTGCCCGGGGGTTCGCGCCGCGGCAGTCAATGTCTGGGAAGACACTGTCGGCGTTCAGGAACTGGTTGCGTATCTTGTTCCCAGAAGTGATTCTGACATTGACGACGAGCAGCTACGGCAGGCGTTGCGCCTGGTGTTGCCCGTCTACATGATTCCAACCCACTTCGAAACGATCGATTCCTTACCGACCCTGACCAGCGGCAAGGTCGATCGCAAGCGGTTGCCGGCACCGAAACGGCGGGCCGATTTGTCGAGCCAACCGATTTCAAATCAGTGGAAGCCTGCGGATGATGTGGAACTGCGACTAGCCGTGGCCTGGAACGAAGTGTTTCTCACGAACACGATCGGCCCCGACGACGACTTTTTTATGGACCTTGGCGGCCATTCGCTGCTCGCCGCACGGATGGTCTCGGCATTACGGACGTTTCCGACGTTCGCCAGCCTGTCGATGGTCGACGTGTATCATCATCCAACCATCTCTCAACTGGCCGATTGCTTGCGGCAGCGTAACCGCTTGTCGAACGGCAGTTCGACCTTGATGGCCGCCAAGAGCGACTCTGAACGTCGCGATCTCTCGCGCCGGTATCGCTGGTGTTCCGTCTTTCAATTCATCGGCTTGTACTTTGTCATTGCGTTCTTTTCCCTGCAGTGGCTTGCCCCGTATTTGACCTACACGTTTCTTTTGGACGATGGGTACACCGGGCTTGTGCCGATTGTGATGTCGCTGGGCACACTCGTGATGCTGTATCCCGTGATGCTGGTGCTCTCGATCGTCACCAAATGGCTGGTCATTGGACGGATCAAACCGGGACGTTATCCGCTGTGGGGGTCGTACTTCCTGCGCTGGTGGTTTGTGCAGGCGATTCGCAATATCGTGCCGACCAGCTACTTGACCGGGACTCCGCTTTTGGCGTGGTACTACCGCTTCATGGGGGCCCACATCGGAGCGAACGTCTATCTCGGAAACGATGGCTGCCAGGCCTTTGACCTGTTGTCGATCGGGGAAGACAGTTGCCTGGGGGCCGATTCGCACTTTACCTGTGCGACGGTGGAAGATGGGTGGCTGGTGCTTGGTTCCATCGAAGTCGGACAACGCTGTTACGTGGGGACGCGATCGGTTCTGCGTCCCGGTTCGAGGATGTCGGATGATTCGGAGCTTTCCGACCTTTCCAAGCTTCCAGCGGGGCAGCAGATCCTGACCGGCGAGACGTGGGCGGGTTCACCGGCATCCCGGGTTGATGCCGCTGTGGATGGACCGAACTCTGTTGCCATCGATCGCCCTTCCTTGATCAGACGCTTTGGATACGGTGTGTTGTATGTCGCCGGTGTGATGTTCTTTCCGCTCATCCCGATGGCGGCGTTCTTTCCGGGCATGATCGCCATGGCCCATCTGAACTACATTGACGAACACTATTCCTATCTGGTGCTCTCTCCGTTTGTCGCAACCTCGTTCGTGGTGCTCATCAGTCTCGAAATCGTAGTCGTGAAATGGTTGCTGTTGGGGCGTGTTCGGCCCGGTACCTATCCCCTGTACCGTTCGTTCTATTATCGAAAGTGGCTCGTGGATCGCCTGTTGAGCCTGAGTCTGGATGTGATCGGGCCGCTCTATTCCACCTTGTACCTGTCACCCTGGTATCGACTGCTGGGGGCGAAGATTGGTCGTCGAACGGAAATCTCGACGGCATCATTTATCTCTCCCGATTGCCTGCAGATCGGTGATGAGAGTTTCGTTGCCGATGCGGTGTCACTGGGGGCAGCCCCGGTCCGCGACGGAGTGATGACGATTGGCCCTGTTTCGATCGGCCAGCGGAGCTTTGTTGGAAATAGCGCGCTGGTTCCCTGCGGTGTCACGATCCCGAACAGCAGCTTGATCGGCTGCTTGTCCATGCCCCCGTCGACTCCCATGGCCGATGGTTCGTCATGGCTCGGTTCGCCGTCATTTTTTCTGCCACAGCGACAGGCGAGTGCCGAGTTCACCGAACAAGAAACCTTCCGGCCGACGGCGTGGTTGGTCGGTCAGCGCTTGCTGATCGAGTTTTTTCGAATCACGCTGCCCTCGACGCTCTTCATCATCGTGACCAATGTCTTGCTGTCCGCGATTCTCTTGATGCGGGATGAGCTGCCCGACTGGCAAATCATCGTGCTGTTTCCGTGGCTGTATGCCATTACGGGATGTGCCGCCGCGGTCGTGATGATTGCCTTCAAGTGGACGCTCATGGGCCGCTATCGTCCCTGCGAACGACCCTTGTGGAGTCCGTTTGTCTGGCGAACGGAAGTGGTCACTTCACTTCTCGACAATTTCGCATCGCCGTTTTTTCTCGACCTGTTGGCCGGTACTCCCTTCATCTGCTGGTTCTTCCGCCGCCTGGGAGCCAAAATCGGAAAACGTGTTTACTTGGATACCACGGAACTGACGGAATTTGATCTTGTCGAGATTGGTAGCGATGTCGCGGTGAACCTGGACTGCACGTTGCAGACGCACCTGTTTGAAGACCGCGTGATGAAGATGTCGACGATCAAGATTGGTGATGGCTGCAGTCTGGGAGCGATGTCACTGGTTTTGTATGACACCGAGATTGGTGAAGGAGTCACCGTTGGCGATTTGTCGCTGGTCATGAAGGGCGAAACGTTGCCGCCGCATACTACTTGGACCGGTGTCCCCAGCCGTCGAACGAATTGATTGCGTTGAATCGAGGCCGAATGGAGTTCAGGGTAACGGCCAACTTCTTCTCGTTACCAAGCTCTCGTATTGGCAATGCGTCGTACACATCAGAAATGTGTACGACGGTCTGAGGCCACATTCATGCTCAACTGATAATAAGATCGCAAGGGGCGTTACCAAGCGGGAGCTTGGTAACGAGAGGAGGATGAGGTTGGGAGCTTGGTAGCGAGAAGAAGGTTGAGGTTGGGAGCTTGGCAACGAGGAAATGATCGTCGAAACGCCCCTACTTTGTGATGACGACGCTTACCAGCAAGGTCTGCAATTCCGGCCAGCGGATTGGCTTGGCGATGTACTCATCCATGCCTGCGGCCAGGCATTCTTCGCGGTCGCCTTTCATGGCGTTCGCCGTCATGGCGATGATCGGAATGTGGCGATCTGCGCCCTGCTCTTTCGCACGGATTGCGATCGTCGCTTGAAATCCATCGATTTCCGGCATCTGGACATCCATCAGGATGACGTCGAATGGTTCTCGCTCCCACGCTTCGATCGCTTCCTGTCCATTGTTGGCGATCGTCACGGTGTGTCCCCATTTCTTCAGGACGCCGACGGCCAACGTCTGATTCGCATAGCCATCCTCCGCCAGCAGGATTCGTAGCGGCGGACAGGTGGAGTCAATCTTTGTCGACTGCTGAGCCGCCCGCTTGGCGGCATTGCCCAGCGTCGTTGCGATCGTCAGGTGCAGGTCCGATTGCTTGATCGGCTTCATCAGGTGTGCGGCGGCACCCAGTTCCCGGCACCGGGCGGCGTCGCCTGAACTGGCGCCTGAACTGAGCATCATGATCACGGTGCTGTGAAAGCGGCGGTCCTGGCGAATTGTGGAAGCCAGTTCGAATCCGTCCACGTCCGGCATATGGACGTCGCTAAGAACCAGGTCATACGGTTCGTTGGCCTGAATGGATCGGGACAGTTCTTGCAACGCGGCCGGGGCACTGTCGACGGCGGTGGGGCGCATCGCCCACGAATTCAGAATCTCTTGCAGGATGAGTCGATTGGTCGCGTTGTCATCCACAATCAGGACCCGCAAATCTTTCAGTGATGCCAACGGTTCGAAGGCCGGTTTGGGGACGGTGGCGAGCGCGAATCGTGCCGTGAAGTGGAACGTACTACCGCGGCCCGATTCGCTTTCCACCCAGACTTCACCGTCCATGAGACGCACCAGGCGCGCGGTGATCGCCAGACCCAGGCCGGTGCCGCCGTAGCGTCGCGTGGTGGACGAATCGACTTGCGAGAAGGCATTGAACAGCAAATGTTGTTTGTCGGCAGGAATCCCGATCCCGGTATCACGGACGGAGAAGTGAAGCCGCACATCCCCCGCGATCTGAGACTCACGCGACACTTGCAGCACAATCTCGCCACGCTCGGTAAATTTGACGGCGTTCGCAATCAGATTGGTAACCACTTGTCGCAAACGATAAGGGTCACCGGTCAGATATTCAGGAACATCAGGGGTGACATGGCAAGCAAGTTCCAGTTCATCGCCTTGAACTTGTAACGCAAGCGTTTTGATGGCGTCGCCCAGCAGATCGCGCAGCGAGAACGGTGTCTGGTCGAGTTCCAGCTTGTCGGCTTCGATTTTGGAAAAGTCCAGAATGTCATTGATCAGGCGCAGCAGTGACTCGGCGGAATCTTTGACAATCTTCAGATAGCTGTCCTGCAGGTCGTTCAGCTCCGTGTCCAGGACAAGATCCGTCATCCCGATGACGGCATTCATCGGTGTGCGAATCTCGTGACTCATATTCGCCAGGAACGCGCTTTTGGCTCGATTCGCAGATTCGGCGGCTTCCTTGGCTTTGCGAAGGGCCTCTTCCATTTCCTTGCGTTCGGTAATGTCGATCGCAATCCCAAGGACGGCGTGTTTGCCTTCGTACTCAATCGTTGTCGCGGCAAAGTCGACCCACAGCGGCCGTCCTGATTTGTGCACGAGCTTGATTTCATAGCGCATGGGGACCGATTCGCCGCGTTGGCGGGCCAGGCTCCGTTGATAAACAAGTTCGCGAAATTCGGGATGGACGTAGTCGAGAAAGCTGACGCGCAGCAGTTCTTCGCGTGTGTAGCCCAAGACCAGTTCTGTGGCGCGATTGGCATAGGCATGCCCTGTGCCCAGATAGATCGCGACCATCGCGGGAATCGTTTCGGCCATGGCACGAAATCGCTGTTCGCTGGCGCGCAGGGCTTCTTCCGCGGATCGGCGCTGGGACACATCCCGAATGATGCTCGAATAGCCTTTGAGTTCGCCGGAAGGGTTGCGCAAAGCGGATGTGATGACATCTGCCCAGAACTTTGAGCCATCTTTTCTGACCCGCCAGCCTTCATCTTCCGAACGACCAAATGTCGAGGCCGCGCCGAGTTCGTGCTGCAGCTTGCTTTGCTTGGCATCATCTTCGGCATACAGGCAGGAAAAATCGCGCCCGACGATCTCTGCAGAACTGTAGCCTGTAATCGCTTCCGCCCCGGCGTTCCAGGTTTGGATCTGTCCACGATGGTTCAGCAGAACGATCGCGTAATCGGTGACACTCTCGACCAGCAATCGATACAGTTCATCGCCGGGCGCCTGAACGGGCGTGACCTGATCCTCGTCACTGCCGAGGGATCGAAAGCGTTCGGCGTCCTGTCGAATCGAATCCATTTTGCCAAGTACCTTCATTGCGAACCCGACGTGTCGACCCGCGTTCAGCGCGTGTTCACGTCATGGTCACCGTAGGACTTCACTGTGAATCCACATTTTCATTGTGAATCGAAATTCCGGGTCTCGTACCTTGTCACAATAACGAATCAGGAAGCCACTGCATGAGCGTCTTCGGTCATGCAGGACTTGGCGAAACAGAAAAAATCACGAGACCTCTGATTCTCTGCAGTCTATCGCCAATCATTACATCTGCGGTCTGACGGGCAATGCATGCGAGACGTTTTGGTTTTGGTCGGTCGATTTCGTGTGTGCCGCGATTCTGAAAAAATTACAATGTCACACGCCCGCGATGTAAAATTGGGTTCGCGGTATTTCCGTTGGCGCCTTGATCGTCATGACTTCGACACGGCCGACTTTGTGAACCAATGTGGGATGTCGGCGGATGTCGTATTGTTGGATCCCCTATCGGAGAAATCCGGATCGATTCTCGCAGGTTCTGACGCTGTTCGTCAGAAGCGTCTATCCCAAAGCGGCTTAAGTGAATCTTGACGGCTTCGAAGGGATTTCGAAATCATGATTTCGGCGGGGATCTCGATTTCTGGATGATCGTTTCGAACCAATTCGTGAGCGCTGATGGGTGGGAATAACCCGTCTTGACCCATTTTGCCGCTTCGCCCTAGGATTCGCCTCGCTTTCGAGGCTTCCGGGGGGTTGGCCGACATGATTCAGGCGATAGTGTGCCAACGACGGTTTTGGCTTGTGATCTTGCTTGCGCTCATCTTGCGATGTGGTTGCGCGATCGCGGTACAACGATATGTCGCGCAAAATCCCGGTCGACTGTGTCTGATTTCCGGTGATGCCGAAGGCTACTGGGAACTGGCGGGGAAACTGGCCGCGGGTCAGGAGTATTCCATCTACGAACCGCCGCGTCGTCTGTTGCGGATGCCAGGTTTTCCGTTGGTCCTGGCGATTCCCCGCGCGCTGTTCGGTGACAATCCCTTTGCCGCGCGGATGTTACTGGCTGTGATTGGCACGGTGGCGTGTGGATTGACCTATTGGCTGGGTGCGGAGTTGGCGGGGGAAACGGTCGCCACACTTGCCGGACTTTACACCGCGGTGTCACCGCTCATGGTGTTGTTCAGTGTTCTGTTTCTCAGTGAAATGGCGTTTGCGGCGGCGATGCTCGCCAGTCTGGCCGTCCTTGCGCATCTGGTGCGACGACTTGCCGAATCGAGTCCGTCTGGGTCACTTTCCGGGTTTGCGCTGCAGGCCGGGGTCTTGATCGGCGTGGCGACATACATGCGCCCCACATGGTTGCTGGTGGGACCTGGCGTGGGCCTGCTGATCATGCTATTCGGCCCGCAGACGCTCGTCATGCGAACGCGTCTGGCCGCACTGATTTGCGTCGGAGTGGCAGTGACGCTTGCACCCTGGACGATTCGAAATTACCAGATCACGCATCATGTCATTCCGACGACGTTATGGGTCGGACCCAGCCTGTATGACGGACTGAATCCGAGCGCCAATGGCGACAGCGACATGACGTTCTTCGAGGACGACAAGCTGCTGCACGTGATGTCTGAGTACGAAATGGATCAGGAGTACCGGCGACGCGCCTGGAGTTTCGCGCGCGAGAACCCGCAGAAGACCTTGTGGCTCGCTCTGCAGAAACAGATTCGCTACTGGAGTCCGTCACCCAATTCCGTTCAGTTTCGGGCGGCTGCTTTCCATCTAGTGGCCTGGGCCAGTTATCTGCCGCTGCTGCTGTTCTCGCTGGTCGGTTTCTACGCCGCGCGACGCGACTTCTGGTTGCTGATTCTGACAACGGCACCAATTCTGTATTTCGCGGCGCTGCATTTGCTGTTCGTCGGTTCGCTTCGATATCGGTTACCAGCCGAGTTTCCACTCGCGGTATTGGCGGCCGTCGGCATCGTGTATTGCTGGTCAGGTTCAAGTGGTTCCGCGGCGGCCGTTACCAGTCCCCCGCTTGTAAAAAGTCCATAGGGTCCCCTGTCCCTTGTTGTGAGTGAGTTCAACCTTGGCAGCCATCCTGAGATGGATGTTCGTCCTGACCCTGCTGACCACAGTGGCCGGGGGCGGCGCGGCCTATTGGATGTATTCCCGCAGTGATGAGGGGTTGCGCGCGTATGTGCTGGGGCAGCTGCAGACCGCCGCACCGACGTTGAAGATCGAACTGGGGCGGGCACATTTCGACTATATCTTTGGCCGAGTTTACCTGTACGACCTGCGAATGTTTCGCCCCGAGGACAACGATGACAATCCGTCGCTCGAAATTCCTGAGATCATTGCGACGCTCGAGTCCACGGCTCTAACGGATTTCGAAGATGTCGTTGTGCAGAAGCTGTATCTTGTGAAGCCGACGCTACGGCTGTCGCGGGCGGCGGACGGCAATTGGAATTTGCCCGCGTTCGTGCCTCCGCCGAATCCGAGTTCGACGTTGCCCGATCTCGAGATCGAGCATGCCCTGGTTCAACTCGAGTTCCAGTTGGCCGATCAGCGACGACGTCAGTTGAAGCTTCGAAATCTCAATGTGTCAGCCCGACCTCGAGACGCACGGCGGATGGCGATTATTGTCGCCACCCAGATTGAACCGGCTGGACCACTCACGCTCGATATCGATGCCGCTCTGGATGGTTCCAAATGGACTTGTCGATCGCACGAGCCTTGGAAGGTTCCCGTCGATGAAAAGCTGCTGCAGTTGCTGTGCGACCTTTCGCCAGACATTGCCGAGAAAGTCGTATCCGCCGGGGAATGGATGGAATCGCTGAAAGCCCGTCAAGAGGCGACGACTTTGAACGCGAACGGTGAACTGCCATCGTCACCCATGAAGCTGGCTTCGCAATTTTCCGCCACGCAGATGGTTGTTCCCGATTTCGGCGTTCGTTGCCAATGCGGTTTGACCTTCCGAGTTCAAAAGGAATCCGCCGAAAAGACGCCGACCGTACAGGTTCACGTCGATGTGTCAGAGGGAGTGATCCGCAATGAACTGTTGCCATTGCCGCTGCACGATATTGGCGGTGAAATCTATTTCGATAATCGCCACATCAAAGTCGATCGGCTTCACGGAATAAATGGAGCCACACAAGTTGAAGTACAGGGAGAAATTCTTCCGAGTACCCCGATCACCCTCGGATTGAAGTTTCGCCACGTCGAACTGAATGACACGCTGAAGGCGCGGCTGCCTGAGTTGCTTCGGCCGACAGTTCAGTCGCTGGGGTTGAGCGGAATCTGCGATCTCGACGCCACGTTGACGCAAGAAGGCAGTCGATGGGTTCCGAAGATCGACCTGATGCTCTCACAAGGAACGGTGACGCATAAGAATTTTCCGGTGACCGTTCGCGATGTGGTGGGTGAACTTCATCTGGAAAAGAATACGGCGGAGTTCACTGCGAAGGGCAAGTATGCAGGGCAGGAGGTCACCGCCGAAGGAACGATCCTCAATCCTGGTCGGGCGCATTCCGCCGATGTCCGTGTCAAAAGTGCCAATCTTCCCATTGATGATGAATCCCTGGCAGCATGTCCTCCTTCCCTGCGGAAGGCGATTGAGGCGCTCCGGCTACGAGGTCGTCACGATTTGCTCCTGCGGCTGAAACGCGAACCCGGTCTGAACGTGAAGTACGAACCGCAACTGGTGGTTCGCATCCACGACGGAGCGATGCGTTTCACAGAGTTCCCCTTTGCGATCCAGCAGTTGACGGGTCTTGTGAAATGGAAGGGTGATCTAGTTGAATTCCTCGACCTGGAAGGTGTTCACGATGGAGCCAAGATCTCAGGGAATGGCACGTATCGCATTCGGCCAGGACCGGGACGATTGGATTTAAGTGTTCAGGCAACCGACGCGGCGTTCGATCGATCGCTCGAAGACGCATTGCCGCCGTCGTTAAGGAACGTCTGGAAGGAGTTCAATCCTCAAGGCTACTTCAACATGACGACGGAGATGGCGTGGTCTCCCGGTTCGCGTTGCCAGATTCGGGTGCCGAGCGTCAAGGTTCGCGATGGTGTTGTTGTCGTGAAGAGTTTCCCGTGGGCTCTGCACGATCTGAGCGGTGATTTCTCGTACAATATGGAGCCAGGCAAGCTGGTCATCAACGACGTCGTGGCGAAGCACGATGCCGTTGAACTGAGCGCGAGCGGACAAGGATCGTTTTCCGAGGGAGCCCCGTGGCGACTCGAATTCAAAGAATTTAGTGTCGACAATTTGATTCCCAATGCGACCTTCCGCGATGCATTGCCCGCGTCGCTGCAGAAGACGTTCGATTTCCTGCGTCCCACGGGTTTCTATTCGTTTTATGGTCCCGTCGAGTTTTTCGGATCGAAGTCAGGTGACCGAACGCTCAACGCAACTTGGAATCTGAAAGCTGTTCTGTCGCGTTGTGGGATCTACGCTGGCGTTCCCGTCGAGGACATCAATGGCGAAGTGCATTTAAATGGGCAGTGGGATGGTCATCGAGCAAAACTAAAGGGTGAACTCGATCTCGATTCGATCTCGGTCTTCCGCCACCAGCAAACGGGATTGGCCTATCGCATTACGCAGATTCATGGTCCGATTTCGTTTCAGGGTGACACGTTTGTCGCCGGGACGGACGCGGCGATTCCACCGCGAGAGTCTGACTCACCCGATCCCGAAAAACGCGTTCGAGGATCGGTCTTCGATGGCCAGATCTTTCTCGATTCCGTGGTGACGCTGGGGGCTGAACCGAGCTATCGCGCGTTTGTGGAACTACAGAAGGGACGCTTGGAACGATATGCCCAGCAGTATCTGCGTGGTCAATCCAAGCTGGCTGGGGTGATGAACGGTTGGATCAATTTCCGCGGCAAGGGGAATGGTGTTGAGCAGATCGTCGGCGAGGGAAAGATGATCATCGCTCCGGCGGCGCTCTACGATTCGCCGCTCTTCGCGCGACTTTTCGAATTGTTTAAATTCCAAAGCACGCAAAGCGCGATGTTTGATCAAGCCACTGCGAATTTCACCGTGGCCAATTCCCAATTCGACTTCAATTCGATCGAGATGGTCGGCGAATCGTTGAATATGCGAGGACGCGGCTATATCCGATTCGATGGTGCCATGCAGCTTGATTTTGGTCTGCGTCTGCGTCAAATGATCCCCAATCCGTTCAAAGGACCGATGGCCGTTAAGGTGACCGGAAGCGTCAACGATCCCAAGGTTCGTTTCGTCGCCCTGCCAGAATTGGACGACGCCTTCCGCCAATTCATTGAGGCATTCGATCCACGCAAGATGGCGCCCGGCCCCGGCCTGTTTCCGGTACGCACGAGCAGCAAGACGGATGAATCGAAGCGTTGAACAGGTGGTGATCTCGTGGTTGCCGCCGATGCGTTCAATTTCGTCGGTTCGTCACGACGAATTGATGACGCGTGGCTTGAGTTCGCTCTCCGTTCTCGTCGTTCCGCGGATCTCGAAATTGTCTGTTCGGGATCCCGTACTGGCCGGATGGTTACTTCTTTCCCGGCGAGATCGGTATTCTATAGACCCGCAATGATGCGATGCCTGTTGATCCTGCCCTCGTGCCTCATCCCACCTTAACGAATTCGGATGTCATCCCAATGGCTGTACGAATTGTCGGACGTACGACGCATCCTCGAATCGCTTTGCTTGTGACGCGCGCTGTTGGATTGTTGCTCGCGACGACGATCCCATGCGGGTGGGCAGCCGAGGGACCTGGCGTCGACGATTCGAAAATTGAACAGGCGTTGTTCGAGCAGAGTGTTCGACCAGTACTCCAGAAGTATTGCCACCGCTGTCACAACGCGGACGATGCACAATCGGGCGTGCGTGTCGATCAGTTGGCGGCCGTGCCGGAAGATCGGCATCTCTCACTGCTCAAGGGAATTCAGCGGCAGGTTGAAGAGAGTTCGATGCCCCCAGAGGATGAGCCGGCATTGTCCGTTGACGAGCGGAAGACGCTCGTCGATTGGATCGAACGAGCCATCGTCTCGGCTTATCAACGAAAGCAGCAAAAGAACGGCGCGGTCCGGCGGCTGACCGTTTCGCAGTATCGAAATACCCTACGCGATCTGCTGGGGATCGAAGAGGATTTGACGAAATCGCTGCCTCCCGATCCGATTTCCAAAGATGGATTCGTGAATAACGCGCAGGCGATGGTGCTGTCGCCGCTGCAACTGGAAGCGTGCTTTGAGATCGCCGAAAAGGCACTCGATCTTTGCATTGTCGATGAACGTGTCCGACCTGTAGTTCAAACCTTCCGCATGGAACTCGGCGCGTCGATCAACTCGCAGCCGTGTCCGGATAACCTGATTCTGGGGGCGAACAACGCGCTGCTGAACAATGCCGACTTTCTTGTCACGGAACAGAAGCCCCTTAAACCGTTTGACTACCAACCATTCGCGATGCGTACGGCCTATGAGTTCATCGAAGGTTATGCCGGCAACGACACCGTTCGCGGCTGGCGGAAGTTCGACAGTATTTATCATTCCGTGTTTGCCTGCGTCCGAGGGACGCCCGGCTACCCCAAAGGTGAGCCGAATCAGGTCGTGGCCGAGGGGTTGCTACTACGCCCCGCCA
The DNA here is from genome assembly GCF_000255655.1 of Schlesneria paludicola DSM 18645. Taxonomy (NCBI): domain Bacteria; kingdom Pseudomonadati; phylum Planctomycetota; class Planctomycetia; order Planctomycetales; family Planctomycetaceae; genus Schlesneria; species Schlesneria paludicola. The sequence goes on from NZ_JH636438.1 coordinate 176,583, forward strand.
TACCGAGTGCTGAAATTTTCGGCCAGTCGGATACCTATGGTCCGATGGCGAATTTCAAGATCTCACTTCGCGAGCTGCCCAATCATGGCCACTTTCGCGTGAAGGTCAAAGCGGCCCGCTACAACGATGGGCTGTTGCTCAACGCGGGAGAGAAAACGCAGACGGCACACGATTCCGTCGCAGTCCCCGCAGCCCAATTGGCCGGGAACGCTCTTGCGACGATCACCCTTGAACGCGCGGGCGTCTACCAACTGGATGTCGCATGCACACCGGGGGGAGCTCAAGGTCTGTTGTCGGTTGAACTGGGCAAGCAGTCTTTTACAGGACGTTTGTTTGAAGCGAAGCCGCCTGCTGCGGGAACCACGGGGGATGCCGTGAACGCCGAAGTCTCAACCGCGTTTCTGCTGGTCAGGCTGCCGGCCGGACCGATCGAGTTGAAAGTCCGTTTCGCTGATCAACCGCGGCTGCGCGGGTTGATGTTCACTCGACTGGCGGACGACAGTGAGTTGACACGTCGGTTCGAGACGTTTGAACGGCGTTCGCCATCGCTGAGTGTCTTTGTCGGGTTGCGACGTGACTGTGGCAGTACGTTGGCCCCGGTGGGGGCGCCGCAACGAGTCGAATCCAACGATCTCGGCGAGTATCTGTTTGAAGGGGCCATCAACAACTACCCCAGTCCTGACGTTGAGACTGACAATGTGAACTATCTGGCGGGGATTCGCGAGATTGGTGTTCGCAGCGAATTCACCGATGGTCGCGACATGCCGCGCCTGCTCGTACGCTCTGTCGAGTTTGAGGGGCCCTTCTACAAAAGTTGGCCGCCCGCTTCACATCGCCAAATTTTTGTCGATTCACCGCATCGTGAACATGCCGACGAATCTTATGCGACCGATGTGATTCGTACGTTTGCCACACGCGCGTTTCGTCGTCCGATCTCGCAGGAGGAACTGGATGCGTTGCGAGACGTCTGGCGCCGTTCGTTCGCGGAAAGCCACGATTTCCGGGCGAGCATGAAGGACGCGCTGTTCTCCGTTCTCACGTCGCCGCAGTTCCTATTCCTCATCGAGAATAGCAGCGGTCCGGAATCCGAAGACGTCGATCCGTACGAACTGGCCTCGAAACTTTCGTACTTCCTGTGGAATACGGCCCCTGATCAGCGATTGCTGGATCTCGCCGCGCAGAACGTTCTTCACGAATCACTCGATCACGAAGTGACGCGAATGTTGAGCGATTCCCGGTTTGGGAACTTCGTCAGCGAATTCGCCTCGCAGTGGTTCAGCTTGGACAAGTTCGATGTGGTCGCGGTCGATGCGAAGCGGTATCCACGACTGACGCGCGATGCGAAAACGCAGTTGCGAAAAGAACCGGTTCAGTTCTTGCGATATTTGATCGATCAGAATCTGTCGCTCCGGAATCTGGTGCAGGCGGATTTCATTGTCGCAAACGAGGTCGTGGCGAACTATTACGCATTGGCTGACCGAACCGAAAGCGGATTTCAATTTATTCCGATCAAGCTCGATCGCCCCAGGCTGGGAGGCGTGTTAACACAGGCTGGAATTCTGTCGGGGCTCTCGGACGGTCGCGAGTCGAATCCGATCAAACGAGGAGCCTGGTTGGCACGCAAGATCATCGCTGAACCGCCCGAAGATCCGCCGCCGAATGTGCCGCAGATCAAAGAGGATGATGGCACGACGCTGACCCTGCGTGAGAAACTTGAGCGGCACCGGAATCAGAAAGGATGCGCGAAATGTCATGCGGGAATCGATCCGTGGGGACTGCCGTTTGAGTCGTACGATGCAGGAGGTTTGCTGAAAGCGTCGGTCTATGAGGTCAGTCGTTCTACGCTTCCCGATGGGACCGAGATCAACGACCTCAACGCTTTAAAGGTCTATCTGGCCAACGATCGAATGGACCAAGTCGCGTACAGCTTCCTGAAACATGTGACCTGTTACGCCATCGGTCGAAGTCTTGGGTATATCGAGATGCAAAATTTGCGGGAAGAGGCACGCGCGATGAAGTCGAGCGAGTATCTGACTCGAGACTTGATCCGGTTCGTTGTTCATAGCGAGTTGTTCTTGAAAAAATAGCCCACGGATTGCGATACGCTGCTTGGGTAACAGTTAACAGGCCGGGGACTGGCTCAGTTTCCCGCGGTCAAGGGGAGGCTCACGCATAGTCGATGCACAGTGGATTCCAATTGAACCGGGAAAATGTGCCTGTCCCACTCTCGTCGGACTGTGAACAATTACACTATTTGGCCTTGAAAGATTTCACTGACGGATTATCCACTTGTTATCAAGCCTGTTGAAGTACGGGGGACAAGCACCTTGGCATTCACGATGTCATGGCATTGTTGAATCTGGTCGGAGCCAGTCCCCGTTACTGCAACCGGCCGTAAAAGCCCTACATTTGTCGGAACGATTTCATGATCACTCGACCGAAACTCGATCGTCGCACGTTGCTGAAGGGTTTGGCCGGCGTCACCGTGTCGTTGCCGTTGCTCGACGCAATGGGCAAGGACGTCGCGGAGAAGCCGCCGCGTCGGTTCTGTGCGATGTACACGGCGAATGGAATGTCGTTGCCGAACCCGAAGCACGAGATCGATGAATGGAGCTGGTTTCCCAAAAAAGAAGGAGCCGAGTTTGAGTTCGGCAAATCGACCGAGCCACTTCGACCGTTTCGTGAACAACTAAGTTTTCTGGGAGGACTCCATCATCCGAACGGAACAAAGGCCGATCCGCACATGTGTTCCGACATGTGGCTGACCGGTGCCCCGCTGCACAATCCGAAGCCGGGGGCGTTCAATTCGGTAGGGCTCGATCAGATCGTCGCACTTCATACGAAGCAATATTGTCGTCAGCCTTCGTTGGTGTTGTCGATTGATGCTGGCGTGGGCTTTTTGTCGCGAACCGGCACAATTTCTTACAACCTCGACGGGAAGCCGATCCCCGCCGAGAACAATCCGCGTCGTGTGTTCGATCGACTGTTTCGCGGAGATCGATCGTCTCAAGCCGTTCAGCGCGAACAGCTCAAGCGGCGAATCCGATTGGTGGACGCCGTGGCCGACAATGCCCGATCACTGAATCGGCAACTTGGCCAATCTGACCGTGAAAAGATGGATCAGTATCTGACGTCGCTCGACGAGATCGAGGGGCGGCTCGTCGCATCCGAGAAGTGGATCGATATTCCGCTCAAGCCACAGGATTACAGTCACCTGAATCTTGATGCGACAACCGAGGGCGAACCGCGCGAGTACTATCGCAATATGTTCGACCTGATCGCGCTGGCGTTTGATGCGGACATCACACGCTCAGTCACCTTCATGCTGAATCGAGAAGACGGGATGGGGATCAGCGATACGTTCCCGCTGAAGATGGGTCTTAGCCGGACGCATCACAATCTGTCACACGCCGAGGACAAAGAGGGCCAGATTGAATTTGCGAAGTATGATCTGTTCCTCAGTGAGCAGATTGCATATTTCATGAATCGACTGACCCAGTTTCGTGATGTGAACGGCAGCGTGTTGGACAACACCATTGTGCTATATGGCAGCGGTGCGAGCACCACGCACAACCCTTTGAATCTGCCGACACTGATCGCTGGCGGCGCCAACATGGGACTGAGTCATGGCAAGTACTGGGTTGCACAACACACGCCAATGTCGAATGTGTACCTCAGCATTCTGCGGTCGATGCAGATCGAAGAAGCGTCATTCTCAGACAGTTCGGGCGTGGTCCGCGATTCCGTCTTTACGAAGGTGTAATACGATTTCGTTGAACCCGAAATCACTTGGTTTAAGTCGCAACCAACGGCGACGGTGACATTTGATTCTGACCTGGCCAATAGCCACGCCAAGCTGTTTCGTCGCAGCGATGTTGGCCATCATCGCTCGGGCGGTGAACGGCTCGTCCGTGCCGACTGCAGAACTTCAATCAGATGATTGATTTTGTCTCGGACCTCGTCTGAGAGGTGATAGACTTCCGGATGCCGTTTTGTGACCGCGAGGATCTCACCAAGTGCTTCCTCAAGTCGCGTTCGGGGCGGTTCATCAGGAGTGATGTCGTTGATTGTAGGAGAGATGACGCCCATACCATCGGGCTGCCTGCTGTTCGTGCGTTCCGGAAAAAACGGCGGTTCCTTCGGTCTGAGCTGGAGCAAGACTTCTCCGCGTTGGACCATCTGTTCCAGGAGACCCAGGAATTTCAAGCGGTCCTGGTTCTCCATCGATTCCACTCGAGATTTGAATGTATGGTTTGCAAACTCACGTTGAAATTTCTCGACGATCAGTTCGCGCACCCAGTTATTTTCACGATCCGCAACGATCGACATCAGGTCGACGATCGAAGGTTTCGCGTTTCTACGAAACCGATGGGGCAGCGGATCCCAGTGCGGCGGGAATTCATACTGCCGATGAGCGGACATCAGGTTGACCGCGTCCGTGAAACGTGCCTCACGTATGAGTCGCTCGGCCTGAAATCGTAGTTGCTGTTCTCGTTAAGTGATCGGCAGCACGACGATCCAGCCAAGAATCATCAGAGTGGCCACAACCCAGACCGATCGACGAATCCGGTCGATCGATTGACGATCGGTCACCATCCAGGTCCATACTGGTGTTGAGAGGCTAAAGACAACGCAGGTACCAAGCAGCCAGACCGGGTACGAAAGCATCCCCAAAATGACAACTTCCATCGTCCGGTTCGAAATGATGCTTTCACTCTCGGTGAGCCGAATTCCCCCCATCGTGGCCATCAACGGCACTGGCACGAGTGAGGTGAGGAACAACGCGACGGTGTCGGCGAAGAGCATCACTGGAAAAAATGTTTCGAGACGAGCATTGAAGATCACAGCGATCACGCGAGTGATCAGCAAGACGCGCCAGATCGAAACCAGTCCCAATAAGTTGAGGTTCATCGAGACCGCATCTGCGGCATTCATGAAACGTTCAAACGGGATCGCATAAAGCCATGCAAGCGGCGCGGTCATCCAGTAGAGGCCTAAAAAGATGAGATAGGCACCTAGAAAATTGCCCGTGCCCGCCTGGCGGCGGAGCGACAGCAGATAAATCAAACTAAACAGAAGCATTGACGTGGCAAGTGACGCAATGAGTGGCAGAAACAGATGCGCGGGTTGGTGCAGAAGATCCTCACCATCGTATTCGCGTGCAAACCCCGCGGAGATCACCAGCAACAGACTCAGCCAGATCGTGCCCCGATTTGAAGCGAGATTCAGGATGGCGGCGCGAGAACCAAACAAATAGGCCACAACCGTCGAGAGGGAGGTCTGGTCATCGACAGAGGCAGTTGTTTCATTGAGATGAATTGAATCGTTGTTGGTTAATGTCATCGAAAGATTTTCTCTGTGAGATGTACTCATGTGGCAAATCTCGAATTGGCTGATCATCCTTCTTCCTGCAGGCGGGAAGAAGGATATCTTGGGCCGCCGCACGAACGTATTGGGCTTTGGTCACTCGATTGCCGCGGACATAATACTGCGGATAGCCGCGCCGCAATGTTCCCTTTGAGGCCCATTTCCTCCAAATTCCGTGGTAGCCATGGCTGTTCACGAAAAAGTATTCTTCGTGTACCGACACGTCATCATCGTTCCAATTGCGTCGGTAGCCTAACTCGCCTTCTTTGGGCCAGTAATGTTCTTCGGAGAGTGTTTGTTTTGTGTCGTCGCACCAAAGGTCAAGCCCCGTGCCATTGACCAACGTGTACGTGATCAGCAATTCGCCCTTCTCGTTCCATTGCTTCCCTGGTCCATGGAGCTGACCATCGCGAAACGTATCCAGATCCATCGGCTCGCCATTTGCAAAGAACCGATACGCCCTTCCATGCTTCTGGCCACGCTTCATTGAATATTCGAAGAACAGGACGCCATGTTCGTCCCATTCTCTGAATCCCACAGGTTCGCCGTCGAGATCGTAATAGGCCGATTTCTTCGTTCCGTCCTCAAATCGCTGATCGACCTGTTCGTGCGCAGCACTGGGGATTGAAGTTCGATAGTTTCGGGATTTCATCGCAATCTTCATCTCACAGGATCGAACGCGATCCAGAACTTGTGGCGAATTGAAAAACGTTGCAAGTCTTCCTGGTTGCCAACGACATGCTCTGTATTTCTTTAGAATTCATTGCGGCAGCTTTACGCTCCATTCTTTGGAGTTGTTGTTGGGAGCGTTGGCACCGGTTTGCTGAGAAGCAGATACGCGGTGAGTAGCGTCAGCGGGACGACGATCAGCCAGTAGCGGATCAACACGATCCCTGCCTGTTGCTGTTTCGTTCCGTACGAACGGATGCGAGCAAACCAGCAGTTCGAAATGCTTTTCCAATCTGTTGAATCAAAGTTCGATTGATCGGTGTCAGAAAACCAGGAGACGCTGCCGCGCCTGGGTGTCACTTTGTGTCTTGGATCAGCGGACATGTTCCTCATCCAGATCATGCCTTGGGCGCATGAGACATAGATGTCGTCCATTCCTCGATTGTGATGAATGTACAGGGTGTCGGCGACGCTACGGCTCCTGACCCAACCCACGGTCAGCAGGCAGGCGATGGCCAATGTCAAGATGCCTAACTTGCGTTTCCAGCCACGGAAATATGCGAACACAATCACGCTCCGATAAATGTCAACTTTGCATCCTCGTGACTTGGTCACAGCAGTTCGAGCATTTCGCTCGGGGCTTGAAAATGATAAATGGATGGGATCGCGACTGATGGTCGGATGTTGTGGGCAGCCGCGACAGGGTTGAGTATAGACAGATAGTCTCTTTCGGCGGAGGTCTGAAGTGAAATTTCACGAGCTCGCGTTTTTTACAGAAGACGTCGATTCGGCCTGTGATTTCTATGAACGATTGCTGAACGCCAAACCAGCGTATCGCGGGCCGGGGATTGCGATCTTCCAGATTGGCGAGACACACATTCTGATTCATGCCAAGTACGAGCCAGGTCCTGGTGAATTGCCCTGCGAGAATCATTTCGCATTCGCCGTCAGTCACCTGGATCAGGCGGTGGTTGATCTCGAGATGCGGGGCGTTGCCGTGCAGATACCTCCGAAGTCCTACGACTGGGGGCGATCCGCCTATCTGCGCGATCCAGATGGAAAGTTGATCGAGCTTCACGAGGCGAAAGCTGCGACGGCGGGCGAGGCTGGTTCTGGCCACTGAGTTGTGGCAGCGCTCGGAACTGGTTCGTACTCGTCGCTGAACGGCTTAAGCAGGCCGTGCTGTTAGGTATCGCAATCCAGAAAAAAGAATGGCGGGGTGCTTTCGTCATGTCAGACATGCCGCCTTGACGATACCTGACTATTCGAGGTATAAGGCGGCGATCATGGCGAAGAAAACAAATCCCGATTTTCTGAACGGTGTCCCGGAGCTGCTGATTCTGCAGTTACTCGATCGACGATCGATGCACGGCTACGACTTGGTGCAGGCGATTCGTGAAGCGTCGGACAGGAAGCTGGACTTTGGGGAAGGTTGCGTCTATCCGGTCTTGCACAGGATGGAGGAACAGAAGCTTCTCGCAAGCAAGCGTGAACTCGTGGGAGGCCGGAATCGGATCGTCTATCGCTTGACCAAACTGGGGCAGCAGAAACTTGCGGACTCACGGGCGACCTGGCAGCACGTGGTCACGGCGGTGAATGCGGTCTTGCAAGGAGGCGTCCATGGCGAACCAGGAATGGCGTGATCGATTGCATGAAGAATTGAACAAACGGAAGCTGCCACCTTCGTATTCGGCACGTCTGATAGAAGAGTTTACTGACCATCTGACGGATCTTCAGGAAGTGAGTCCCAATATGGAGGCTGTCAAATCCGCAGAAGCAAAGTTGGGCACACCTGAGTCGCTGGCCGCCGCAGCAGAAAGAGAATATCTGAAGCGAACCTTTTCCGGCCGTCATCCGATTCTCACATTTCTTTTCCTGCCGATTCCTGTCGTGGCCATTACGTCAGTCGTCATGATCTATTTGCTGTTTCGATGCCAGTATGAATTCACGCCCACGTATCCAGCACATCTGGAGAAGCCAACGATGTTTGAATGGTTCATGGCGTACGGCTGCATGTATTTCAGTCGTTTCTTGCCCTTCGCGGTGACGGCGTTGCTGTTCATGAGCGTCGGGAGAAGAGCGCGTCGCCCTGGATGGGGGGTGTTGGCCTGCGTCCTTGTTGCCGGATTCGCCTTCTTGTTTCATGTCATGGTTGTGATGCCGAATGAACAACATAACCTTGTCGTGGCACTCACATTCGGTCCCCAAGACAGTGAAGGCTTGTTGTTTTGGCTTGTTAATAGTGTCGAGAGGGACAGCGACAGATTGATCCAAGCCATCGTTCCAATTGCGATTGGCGTGTGTGGGTTTATCCGCTTGCCTCGTTCCATTTGGCTTCGATTGGACAATGTCATATCTCCGATGGGGCCAGCCACAACGTCATTGTAAATCCACGGGGCGCACCTGCTCTCGGCAAGTGCCTGACCCCGGGCCGCTGTCAGACGTCGGCGTCAGCACTGTGCAGCAAGGAGGCGTCCATGGCGAACCAGGAATGGCGTGATCGGCTTTGGATGGAACTGTCTCAGCGAAACTTGCCAGCGTTCTACGCAGCGCGTCTTTTCGAGGAATTGACGGACCACTTTACAGACATCGAACAGGAGGATTTGAGCATGGATGCTCTGACATCTGCCGAAGAACGGTTGGGCGCACCCGCCTTGTTGGCGCAGGCGGCTGAAAAAGAATATCGGAAGCGAACGTTTGCAGGGCGTCATCCGGTTCTGATGTTCGCGCTGTTGCCGCTCCCGGCCGTCACCGTGACCTGGATCGCGACGATGATCGTGTGTGGTTTGGGCAAATCGCTCGTCACACCGCTGCTGCCCGTCAAGTGCGATCCACCGACTCTGTTTGAATGGGGTGTCGCGTACGCCTCGATGTACGTCGTTCGATTTCTGCCATTCCTCTTGATGGCGTGGCTGTTTACGAGTCTCGGACGACGTGCCAATCGTCGAGGGTGGTCTCTGTTGGCTTGCGGCTTCGTGGCGGTCTTTGCTTTGTTTGTCCATATTCATCTTCGTGAACCGGATGACCAGTACAATCTGATGGTCTGCTGCGGGCCCGAGTTTGGGTTTCAGGTATGGCCGGCTCGGCTACTACAGGCCGGGGTTCCACTTGCCGTCGGTTTATGGGGCTGGCACCAGGCGGCCCGATCACGTACGAGTGCGCAGGGCGGCGACTCGAATGGGTTTCGACCGCCGCCACGACCGCTTCCAAGCCGGGCGTAACGCACGGCGCGCGTCAGGTTGATCGTGATTGAGACCTGGCGCTTGGGCGCATCATCGTCGCGAAGCCTCGCGTGTCGTTTTGGACCATGCCAATCGGGACAGACACGCGGGTTTCACGATGTTTTGATTGGCTCTTCGTTACGTTCTCGCTTGCACGATCTTGACGGGGTTCCCAGAGGCATTGATCGTGACGGTCACGTTGACCTGTCCGACGGTCCAGTTGGCTCGGCTCTCAATCGTTGAGTTGTCCGGGAAGAGCGTTTGCAGGTGTAAGCGAGTGCCCATGACGTCGAGTACGGCGTGGACGGACGCCAGGTCGACGGCCTTTACGACAGATGTGACGACTTTCGCTGTTTTCACTTTCACCTTGCGCGTGATCGATTCTCCTTTGCCGTTAGTGAACGTCTTATCCACCATGTCTTCGCGTGCGGGTGTCACCAACCAGTTGCTCAGATTCATATTCACGTCGGCCAGTCCGCCGAAAAGTTTGGCCAGCTTCTTGAGGTTCAAGTAATGGATCTCGACCCGTTTCACGCCGCCGTCCAACGCTCCCAATGCTTCCTGTCCCACGTCGGAGTTGAGGAGTTCGCACAAAAGAATCGTCATGTCTCCCTTACCGAGCCAGCCACTGTTGGCGGTACCGGGACTCTCCTTGAACCGATCTCGGAAGCCGTCTTTCGAAATTCCAACGCTCTGGCGATCGAGCGTCACATTGTTCCACAGAACGGCCCCGGGAGATCCTTTCATGAGGTGTTCGGCGATGGCATGTGCCGCTTTGCCGCTGACTCCGAGTTTGCCCTCGGATTGATTGATGAGCTTGATTGTGTCGGAAGGGTAGTATTCGCGTCGGAACATAGATTTTTCCCGATGACAGAGTCCAGGGAGGTCAATTCCTACGCAGTGTGTAGTGATACGCGATCAAGGTCAAGTCTCGGCGCAGTGTGATCACTGACTCACAATCGCTAAGACGAGCCCCTAGATTGTGTCTGCAGCACACATACACAGACACTAGAAATCAATGCCTCTCAATTCGGACAACACGCCAGTGGTCGATGGCCGGATGCCGGTGTCGATTCGCACTTCTTGGTCTGGGCGAGTTGCAGAGATGACATTTCCCTGTCGAGGACTTCCTGGTAATAGGCCAGTCGCTTGGCGGCGATGTCTAACGAACCGCCGAATGAGCGTTCTTCTTCCAGATAGATCAGCGGAACGGGGAATTCGACGATTTTCATTTTCTGGGCTGCGGCCTGCACCCACAGTTGCAGCGGCATGGCGTAACCGAGTTCCGTAATCCGCAGCCGCGCCAGACAATCGACGCGATACGCTTTGAATCCGCAGAAGGCGTCCGTCAGGTTCAGGGAGAACTGGTGATTCAGCCATTCCGTGATTTGCAGATTGATGCGCCGTCGTTCGATCGGCGGTTCACTGGCGCCCGGAAAGACTTTCAGATAGCGACTTCCCGAGATGATATCGGCGGGATGATCGGGGCAATCGTAGACTGCAGCCGCCATCTCGGGGATCAGTGCTGGCTGGTGCTGGCCGTCACAATCGATCGTGACCAGCACGTCGTATTGTCCTGCCAGGGCGTAGGTGAATGCGGTGCGAAGGCCGGCACCGTAACCCTGGTTTTGCTCGTGACGGACAATGTGAATTCCAGGGATTGTCTTCAGCAGTTCCGCAGTTCCATCGCTTGAACCGTCGTCAACGACAAGAATCTCGTCCGAGTACTTCTTCACTTCGGCAATGACGTCAACGACGTGACGTTCTTCATTGAAGACTGGCAATGCCGTTAATACACGCAGGGACATAGGGCGACTCCCGTCACTAAAAATTCAGGTCTCCGTACCGCTTCCCTGCACAACGGCGGGATTATTCTAGACCGCGCTCAGACACTGTCAACGAGTTCTCTGGTGCGAATTCGCAGTGTGCGCACGCGATTCTGATAGCTGGCCGTCAGAGGGGTTGCAATTTGCCAATGCCGCAGAGGCGTAATACTTCCCGTACGAAGACTGTCCAAGTGTTTACACAATCGCCAATTGTCGCTTCGGTTACCTGAATGCGAGAATCTTCTGCATGTGACGATCATTGTGGTTTGGAGGGGATTTCCGTTTCCCACTTGCTTTGACCGCTTGATTTGCCGAAGATATCAATCACTGCCGATGCACCGCTGAATGACTGTTGAGCACGCGACTGGTGATCAACCGCTTGCCCTCTGAAAACAAGCCGAGATTCGATGAACGGCCCTGCCTGATTGCTGACAACGCCTGCTGACCGCGCTTGCCAAGACATCCTCGACGTTTGACTCCCGCCCGATTGGTGCCCGCCACTTACTCGCCGAGTGCCGTATGATTGCAAACCGATTCACGCTGAGACCATTTCTCTCACGCGCTTTCCTGGGTCTGGCTCTCTTCGGAAGTCTTGACCGCGTCGTGGTTCAGGCCGAGTCGAATCCGAGTTCCAGTTTGGCGTCAGACGTCCTGACGTTCGAAGCGGATATTCGGCCCATCCTGAAAGCCTACTGCCTGGACTGCCATGGCGGGGCCGAGAAGCCATCAGGGGGATTGGATCTGCGGTTGCGCCGTTTCATGGCGGCCGGGGGCGATAGTGGCGCCTCGATCCAGCCGGGAGCTCCTGCCGACAGCGTTCTGATTCGCCGGATGATCGATGGCGAAATGCCACCGGGGGAAAAGAAAGTTCCGGCCGAAAAGATTCGGATGATTGAACGCTGGATCGCCGCCGGAGCACCGACCGCCAAAGACGAGCCGTTGACGATTGATCCAGGGATCGGGATCACCAACGAAGAACGCGCGTATTGGGCCTTCCAGCCGATTCGCCGTCCTGATGTTCCCATCGTAAAAGCCGCGGACCGCGTCCGGACTCCAGTCGACGCGTTTGTGCTCGCCAAGCTTGAAGGTGCCGGGCTGACCATCAACGCCGATGCTGACCGCTTCACGCTGCTCAAGCGAGCCTACTTCGATCTGATCGGATTGCCACCCTCGCCCGCGGAAACACAAGCGTATTTGAATGACCAATCGCCCAACGCCTACGAAGCCATGATCGATCGATTGCTCGAATCGAAACACTATGGCGAGCGATGGGGCCGGCATTGGCTGGATGTTGCCGGGTATGCCGACTCGGAAGGCGATGGCAACGTCGATACCGTTCGGCCTTACATCTATAAGTATCGCGATTATGTGATCCGGTCGTTGAATGCCGACAAACCACTCAATCAGTTTTTGATCGAGCAACTGGCCGGTGATGAATTGACCAAGCCACCATATAAGGACATGAGTCCCGAAACGACGGAGCTTTTGATTGCGACCGGCTTCCTGCGCATGGCGGCGGACCCAACGGCCAGTGGTCAAGGCGATCCCGAGACCTCGCGCAATCTCGTCGTGGCTGACACCATCAAGATCGTTTCATCGTCTCTGTTAGGACTGAGCGTCGGTTGCGCGCAATGCCATGACCATCGCTACGATCCCATCCCACAGGCCGACTACTATCGGATGCGGGCGGTGTTTGAACCGGCTCTAAATGTGAAGTCTTGGGTGATTCCTCGCGATCGCGTGATCTCGTTGTACACGGAAGCACAGCGGGCGAAAGCGACGGAAGTGGAAGCCGAAGCGGGCAAGCTGCAAGCGGCCTACAACGAGAAGCAGGCCAAACTTGTAGAAGAAGCGTTTGAGAAGGCGCTCGAAAAGTTTCCTGAAGATCAACGGGGAACGTTGCGGACGGCCTTCAAAACGCCGGACGACAAGAAGACAGATGAGCAGAAGCAACTGGTCGCGACGAACCCGGGCCTCAAAGTGGATCCAGGCGTGCTTTACCAGTTCAACGATGCTGCCGCGAAGGAACTGACCAAGGATATGGCCGTCATTCAGGCCAAACGCGGTGAAAAGCCGGTCGAAGATTTTATCAGTGTGCTAGCGGAGCCTGCAGGCGAACCACCGGTCACGTCGATCTTTCATCGTGGCGATCATCGGGAACCAACGACTCCGGTGAAGCCCGGTGATCTGACGATTGCCTCGCCGCCTGGGCAGCGGTTTGAGATTCCCAATCACGACGCGACGCTGCCCTCAACCGGGCGCCGACTGGCGTGGGCGAAGCATCTTGTCGACGGACAACATCCCCTGTTGGGGCGAGTGCTGGCCAATCGCATCTGGTTGCACCACTTTGGTCGTGGAATCGTCGATACGCCTGGTGAATTTGGAATTCTTGGAACGCGTCCGACACACCCTGAACTGCTCGACTGGCTCGCTGCGGAATTGCCTCAGCAGGGCTGGAGCATGAAGCGGATGCATAAATTGCTGATGGTGTCCTCGGTCTATCGCCAGTCGTCCCAGCGATCGGATGCGGCGATGGTTGATTCGGATGGATCGCTCTATTCGCGATTCAGCGTCAGGCGGCTTGAAGCGGAAATCGTTCGCGATCGCATGCTGGCCACGTGCGCTCGCCTGGACCGCACGCAGTTTGGTCCGCCCGTGGAAGTGATCGAAGACTTTGCGGGGCAGGTGCACGTCAAAGACGACTCCGCGCGTCGTAGCGTCTACATCCAGTCGCGTCGCAGCAAACCGGTCTCATTGCTGACCGCGTTCGATGCCCCGGTGATGGCCGTGAATTGCGATCGACGGACGACAAGCACCGTTGCGCCGCAATCGCTGATGTTGATGAATGGAGATTTCACGCTGAAGCAAGCCGAGCATCTGGCGAAACGGTTGAGGGCCGAGACAAATGACCTGGATCGTGACATGACACAGGCGTTCAATAGCCGGTTCCCGAGCTCGCAGATGGCCTGGCAGTATGGTTATGGAAGCGTCGAACGACCATCGGCGGACGCAAACCTGACACAGGTCGTCACCCGTTTTCAGCCGCTGGGTCATTGGACGGGGACGACGTGGCAAGCCAGTGCGTCGCTACCCGACGCCGGTGCCGGATGGGCGCTGTTGCATGCGGCGGGTGGCCATCCGGGCGACGACCAGCAGCGTGCGGTCATTCGTCGGTGGGTCGCTTCCAAGCCGGGAACGATCGTCATGACGGGTGCATTGAATCACCTGTCAGAGAATGGCGACGGAGTTCGGTCGCGCGTGATCTTGAGCCGTGGGGGTCAGCTTGGTGAATGGACATCGAAGAAGAATCGTATCGAAACAAACATTGCCAAGATCGAAGTTCAGCCGGGCGACACGCTCGACTTCGTGACCGATTGCCTGGAAAACGTGACCAGCGATTCTTTCGAGTGGATTGTGTCGCTGCGATCAGTGAATGACCAAGGGCAGGAACTGGAACGCTGGGACTCGGCCGGAAACTTCCATGGACCGTTGACGACAACCGTTCCCGAGCAAATTGCGTTTGCCTGGCGATTGGCCTATTGCCGACCAATTACCGTTGAAGAGTTGGAGATCGCTTGCCAGTTCTTCGATCAGCAGACGCGTACGCTTCGATCTGTGGGCGCCCCCGGCGATCACGATCTGATTTCGCTGTCGAGCTTGTGTCAGCAGATCATGAGCAGCAATGAGTTTTTGTACCTCGACTGAATTTGTCGCGGGCCTGTGTTTGTCACCGGATTAAGCTCGACGAGATTCAACTCAAAGAGATTGAACGCAATGAATCATCCAGATCTCTCTTGCGATGGCTGTCACTCTCGACGTCAGTTTCTGGCGACGAACGCGTTTGGTATTGGCAGCTTTGCCCTGGCGTCGCTGCTGAAGGAAGAAGGGCTGCTGGCCGCTCCTCCGGGCAAGCCGAAGGATCTGCAGTCGAACGATCTCAAATGGCGTCAGCCGCAGTTCGCGCCGCGTGCCAACGCGATGATCTCGATGTTCATGCATGGCGGTCCGTCACACATGGACCTGCTTGATCCGAAGCCTGAACTGACGAAGCATCACGGCCAGGATTATAACGGCGAAGTGGTCTTCAGCTTTGTGAACCGGGCCAGCAAGAAGCTGTTCGGCAGTCCGTGGAAATTCTCGGCCCATGGTGAATGTGGGACCGAAGTCTCGGAACTGTTGCCGCACACCGCCGGAATCGTCGACGACATTTGCGTGATTCGATCGATGCACACGGGGCACAATGGCCACGAAGTGTCGATTCGTTATTTTCATAGCGGCATTCCGGCGGTCACCGGTCGCCCGACGCTGGGAAGCTGGATCGTTTACGGTTTGGGAAGTGAGAATCAAAACCTTCCAGCCTATCTGGTCTTGGCCGATCCAGGGGGGCATCCTGTCGATGGAACGGTCAACTGGTCGAGTGGATTCATGCCGCCGCTGTTCCAAGGTACGGTGCTTCGGGCCGAGGAACCGCGCATCTTCAATCTGGATGCTCCACCTCACCTGCGTGGTCCCTTGCAGAAGCAGAATCTGGATCTGCTGGCACGGCTGAATCAGCGGCATCTGGATCGGCACCCGGGTGAATCCGATCTTGAAGCACGTATTGCCAGTTATGAGTTGGCCGCGGCCATGCAATCATCGGCGAAAGAAGCTCTCGATATTTCTCAGGAACCCGAACATATCCATAAACTGTACGGTCTCGATCAGCCGCATTCGCGCGAGTACGGAACGCGGTGCTTGATCGCGCGTCGATTGGTAGAGCGTGGCGTGCGGTTCGTGCAACTCTTCCTGGGTGGGCAACCCTGGGACAACCATACGGGGATTCGGACAGGGTTGCCGGACATCTGTAAAAAGACCGATCAGCCGGCTGCCGCGTTGGTCACGGATTTGAAGCAGCGCGGGATGCTGGATTCGACGATCGTCCACTGGGGTGGTGAGATTGGCCGGTTGCCGGTCAGCGAAGGTGATCTGACGGAAAATGGCGGCCGCGATCACAATGGACAGGGATTCTCGATCTGGATGGCGGGTGGCGGTTTTAAGCCGGGGATGACGTATGGAGAAACCGACGAAGTCGGCCATCGTGCCGCCGTGAATGTTGTCACACCGAATGATTTCCAGGCAACAATCTTGCGGCAACTGGGGATTGATCACTCGAAACTGTTGTACCAGTTCAATGGTCGCGAACAGCAGATCACCGACGGTCGTACTGCACGCGTGGTTTCTGAAATCGTAAACAGCTAAGGGGCGGCAACGAGCAGCCGTCGTGCAAATGGCTGCTTGGAAACCAGTCTTGTCGGTGCCGAAAATGTGACTCTCGTTTGTTGACTTAGAAACGTTGTTGTTTCGAGCAATGACGAGTGCCGAGCCGACGTTGGACGATTCTAACAATCTTCGTATTGAACGGAGAGTAGCATCGCGTTCGCGCACAGAGTACGTTAGCGACTTCAGTTACGAGTAATTCATCGCACGTCGTTGCGAATCTCGTTCTGTCGGGGCGATCTGACAATTCAAGCTCGCAAGTCGTGAACATGTTATTCGGAATGTCTCGCAGACCATGCTGGCATCGACTGTTTGACGTGTTATTGCTCTTGGTCCTGATCTTGGACTGTGGTCAGCTTGTCTACGGTCAAGGCATCGCGACATCCGGCACGAGTTCTACCGTTCACGAGGCGAACTCGAAGTCCAAGTTTCGATTGAACGTTGTTTGGAATTCGAGGTTTGGGAATTTTACGTACGTCCCCGAGAAGTGGGCGGACCTTCATCTGGCGGTGCAAAATTCCGTCGACGCGTCTCGAGAGTTGTTGTGTGCAACCTATTTCGATGACGACCCGACACTGCAGTTTGGACGTGACGTGTGGTTGCCTGCACGTTCCAAGCTGCGGATCACGCATCCGGTTCTGATTCCCAAATACAGTGAATCGAAGGGACGCGCGATCAATCTGCATTCCCTCGTGATTGAGAAATCGTCAGGAGAAGAGATTCTCGTCAAAAGCGAGTCGGGGCAACTGCTTCACGAAACGTCGATGTTGGTGACTCATTCGCGACGAAATACGGCCGTCATTGCCGGGTCACGCGCAAGCGAATGGGTACCTTCGGATGTCATGAATCTGATCGTCGCGTGCCGCGTCGACCAACGATTGAACAACAAAGTCACCATACTTGGCGATCAATTTCTGCCCTCGGATGAAGCGGGGCTGAGTCGTCTTGATCACATCGTGATTGCCGAAGATCGATTGGCGGATGACTTTGCCGCAATGTCGGCTCTGCGCGATTGGGTCAGTGCGGGTGGTCACCTGTGGGTGATGGTCGATCGAGTGAAACCGTTATTCCTCGAGCGGTTGTTTGGGGATGATTTCACAAGCGGCATCATTGACCGGGTGGGCCTGACCACGGTTCGGATGGATCGACCGGCGATGTTGATTGATCCTGTTGAAATCGAAGGTGAAACTGTCGAGCATGAGGAACCGGTCGAACTGGTGCGGATGATTCCTTCGAATATGGAGGTGTCATACACTGTGAACGGCTGGCCTGCAGCCATGTCTCGCTCGTATGGCGAGGGGCGGATCATGCTGACGACTCTGGGGGCATCGGGGTGGATGAAACCCCGAAAAAGCGATCCTGAAAAAAAGGACTCTGCAAAAGCCGTTGACCCGATGATGATTTCCGACTTCGTAGCAGGGCCCGAGATGATGAATCTGAGTTCGGAATTCTTTCGAATTCCCGCTGCAGAACTCTTGTCCCCAAGCGATCTCGAGCCTCAGGTGCGAGAATACATCGGATATCACATCCCCTCATTCTCGTTGATTGTCGGTCTATTGACGTGCTTTCTCGTGTCGCAGGTCGCCCTGGGTGTCTGGTTGATGCGAACCGAACGGCTCGAACACCTGGGCTGGATCGGTACTTCGTTCGCGGTTGCGATCAGTCTTGTCTTGTTGTTGATCGGCATCTCCTATCGTCACGGTGTGCCGGGGACGATTGCCTCGATTCAAATGGCACAAGCGATCCCGGGAACTGACGAAGTCCGCAGCCAGGGTTGCATTGCCGTCTATCATCCCGAGGGAAGTGCGTCTGAAATCCAGACGACTTGCGGCGGCCTGATGTTTCCCGACATGTCCGGACTTGAGAATGCCACGCGCAGGATGGTCACAACAGATCTGGGCGCCTGGCGCTGGGAAAATCTGGTCCAGTCCGCGGGGTTACGAGTGTACTCGTTTGCTCGGGCCGAGACCGTTGTTGCTCGAATCGAGGCGGTGGCGACGCTGGACGCCAATGGCATCTCGGGGCGGTACTCGGGACGTCTGCCACCCGGGGATGATTCCGTTCTTGCGACACGATTCGGCCGGTTAGGCGTGACGCTGAAAGGCGATGGCACGTTTGCCGCCCGTGCTGACAGCGCATTTGAGGCGTCGCAATACTTGAGCGCAAGGTTGCTGAGCGATGAGCAAATTCGCCGCCGCCGGACGCTCGAGACACTTTTCAAAAGTCATAAAGAGAAAGGGTTTGCTCTACGTCCGCAACTCTTGTTCTGGTCGGAGAAATGGGAGCATGGGTTCCACTTTGGAGACGACTTGAAGCCACAGGGCAGCACATTGATCTCGGTTCCGCTCGTGATTCAGCGGCCCGCAAATGGAACAGAGATCCTGATTCCCCCTGCTCTCCTGGCGTATCGAAATCGCATCAATCCCGATGGTTCGAAAGGTTCTTCAATTTGGGATGAATTTCGAGAGAAGTGGCTGGAACGTTCGACACCCGGGGTGACGTGGCTTAGCTTTCAGGTTCCCAGGGAATTGCTTCCGATTGTCGCCAGGCGCGCACGTCTTTCGATCATGGTCACGGGGCCAGTCGGGCGCATTGAGATCCTGGGGTTACGGCGCCACGACGTCGTTTCTCTTCACACCGTCGTCGATCCTGTTGGAACGGTGCAAATCGAGCTGGATGATATCAGTGCCCTTTCCATTTCCGATGATGGGCAGTTGTCGCTGGGGTTGCAGATGGGTGATTCGTCACGCCCCGGACTGACCATGACCGTGGCCGGTACGGCAACGCAGTCTGGTGCTGAGGCACAAGCGTCGTCGGCCGTCACCAATGTCAACGCGGGCACGAAAGTGAACTATTGGAAGATTGAATCCCTTACCTTACAGCTTTGGGCGAAAACGACGGAACCGATTGCGAATGACTGAAGCCATGTCTTTGAATTCACGCGCGATTGCACTCGGTGACACGTCTTCGATGCGACGAAGTCGAATGCCGCGTTTCCGTCTCGTATGTTGCATCATCTCTCTGTTCGCTGGCGTCAGCATTCTGAACGCGGCGATTGAACCCGATTTCCTGATGGATTCTGATCCCGGATTTCGCGATCCGGATCGCCTGAAGAAGTTCAGTCCGCGTTTGAAAACACTGTGGATTGAAGCACTGAATCGTCCTGAAACCGACATGCAGCGGATGGCCGCCGAAACGATTTCCCTTGCGCATCAACATGGTATTCCTGATCTGATCGAGTCCGTGCCAATCCTGGAAAGTATGCTGATCGCGGACCAGACCCATCCCGCGACGCGATTCGCGGCGGCACGCGCTCTGATCGTGCTGGAATCACGCCCTTCCGCCGAGAAACTCTTGCACGCATCACAGTTGTTTGGGGCTGACCTTCGGCATCTGATTGAGCCTGTGATGGCAAAATGGGACGTGATTTCCGCACGAGAAATCTGGATCAAGCGATTGGAATCGGCGGAAACTCGGCCGCGTGATCTGCTGCTCGCCGTTCGTGGCCTGGGTGAGGTTCGTGAAGCCAAGGTTCTGCCAGTCCTATTGGCGATGGCGCTTGATCTCGTGAGGGGCCCGGAAGTTCGTTTGGCGGCAGCAGCGGCGGCGGGCCAATTGACCGAAACCGGTCTCGAGGCGGACGCCAGACGCCTTGTTGATGAAACGCGAACATCGCCAACATTGAATCGACTTTGTGCCATTCGTCTGCTCGATCGTCACAACAGCGAATCCGCCAGACAGCTCTTGATTGAACTCGTGGCGGCGGACAAGCAACCTGTCATTGTCACGCCGGCACTGGAGCGATTGAATGCCATCGACTCGCGATTGGTGTTGCCACTGGCCGCGAACGCGATGAAAAATGCCGATCAGCGCGTTCGTGAGCAAGGCGCCCTCGCATACATGCGATATCCCACCGTCGAGCGGATCGAGTCATTGAGCCAGCGCTTGAGCGATCCGCATCCTCAAATTCGGGCGAACGTTAGCGAGAACCTGGTTCGTCTGTCGCAGAATCCCGAGCTGAATGAAACCATCCGTGCCCGCGCAATGGAAGTGCTTGCTGGCGAGACGTGGCAGGGACAAGAACAGGCCTGCCTGTTGCTGGGGTCTCTTCAGCACAAACCCGCCTCCAAACGACTGATTGAACTGCTCGAGTCGTCGCGCCCCGAAGTGATGATCGCTTCTGCGTGGGCGCTTCGGAAGGTCGCTGACGTCGAATCGATTCCGGCCATTATCGACAAGATTCGTCGGCAGACGGAGGTCCGCTTGAAACGGTTTCATCCTCCGATTGATCCGCAGGTGGCTCACCTGTTTGAAGCGTGTGCCGTGATGCGTGCGGCCGAGGTCACCCCGATGATCATTCGATACGTCCCCAAGAATTCCAGTATGGGTGAGCGTTCACGCTCGGCGGCCATTTGGGCGATCGGCGTGTTGCTGAATGGCAATCCCAACGAGACCGCGGCAGACGCGCTCATGAAGCGGATCGAAGATGATTCACCGCCAGATGAAAGTGTGCTTGTCAAGCAGCATTGCGTCATTGCATTGGCGAGAATGAAGGCGATCGAACATGCCCCTGCATTACGGCAATCGATTGCGACGAACGTCCCGCCGACGGCGATGGGTTTGGCGAAGCGATGGGCGATCAAAGAGCTGACGGGCGAAGTGCTACCAGAACCGATTCCGATGCTGGCAGATCAAGGTGAATGGTTTCTGGAGCCCGTCCTCGAAGACTGAATCGAGCGGGGCGGGTGCCAGAGCGACGAACGCGTGCGATTTGGCCGCCCGTTGGAACGCAGGGGACAGCCCGCATTTTAAGCGGCGATGCGTTGCTGATGACAACGCTCCATGCCTTGTCGCACGTCGCATGTGATGAAAGTGCGTGGGTCCCCAACCCGCGAATGGTTACGGTTTCGCCAAATTGCTACTTGCCAGCGCCCGTGGTCGACAACGCGATGACACCCATATCGATCGGAGTTCCTTGAATCACCGTCACTTTGTGCTTGGATTTCTTAGGATCGCTATACGCACCCTTTAACTGATCTTTCTTGGTGGGATTCAGTGAGATCGCCTCTTCCCAGACAAAGGTCAGTACATAGTCTCCGTCGGGCAGGCCATCCTCGGCTACGTATGTCGACACCGCGAAGGCTCCCTTTTCGTTGGTTGTAGCCAAAGCTGGACGCGCGATGTCTGACGACGAACCATCTGCGATGAACTTCACGCTTACGTTCAATGCGGGCTTTCCATCGACTTCCACAATCCCTTTCACGGGTGTGGTTTTGAGGCGTGCTTCTCCACGCGGCGCTTCGGGACGGCAACCACAGCACAACACGGCGATCAGGATTGCCGCCCAGCATCGAGATTGAGACATCATTGATCGCCTTCAAGCAGGTGTATTTACCGACTGGGGTGTCTCATCACTGGGATGTCACAACACAGTGTTGTGACATCGACATTGAAAACACAAACAGATGCGAGCCCTTTGGAACGCATCTGTTTGTGGATCGCACTCGATCAATCCAGTTGGATTGACGCCGTGTTCTTAGAATTCACCTGTAATGTCGCCTGCACTTGCGGTCACAAGTGACACAAGCGTGACACCGCTCATGTTCTGATTCAGAAAACGAACACTTCCATCGCAGAGTGCCACATGTGCGCCACCAGTATGAAACGCGTACAAGCCCGCAGAATACTGTGTCGGATCAGGAGCGATGACGCGCGCATTCGAGCAGTTGATCGCACAGGGGCCCGCCGCTCCTGTGCCGTCCACAAGGCGTCCTGAAAGCTTCCACTGTCCGTTATTTCCATCGATCCACGCACCACCACCTTCGAAGACGTTAAAACCTGCCTCATCTGCGAGCGGGCTTCCCGTGGGGGTGATTGGCTTACCGAGACGATAAAGCACGTTTCGGCCCGCAAGTTCGCCAATCATGGTCGTGTTCGACAATCCATCGGTAATGTCCCCGATGCGGCCATTGATCGGCACATTGTTGGTTCCGCTGCCGGCCAAGAAGGTGTTTCCACCCACCCCCCAGCCATTCAGAGTCGAGTAGGTGCCTGGCGGGCTTTTGTATGCAAAATCCTGAAAAGTCCCCATGACTTGATTCGTGGAGATGTAATCGATCGCACCTGCGTTTGTCAGCCCCGTCGCCGCAGTGACGTGGAGTGCGGCATTGAATGTGGGGTCAACTGTGTAAGTGATTGTGTTGGACGCTCGTGGCGTCGATGGACAGAGGAAGCTTGTGATGACGACTCGGCCCGCCGCAGCATTGGCAGGATCAAATGCCGACAAATTGAAATTGTAGAGATTGTAGGCGTTTGCCTGGTCAATATATGGCAGGATTGCCAATGACCAACAGTTGCTCGTGAGCAATCCACCATATCCTGCAGAACCAGCTCCAAGAGTAATCCAAGTGGGAATCGGGTATCGAGAGTAAGTACTCTCGTAATTGGCCATCCCCAATCCCATTTGTTTGAGATTGTTCTTACACTGCGTCCGACGCGCGGCTTCACGAGCTTGTTGAACGGCAGGTAATAGAAGCGCGATGAGTACGGCGATAATGGCAATCACCACCAGCAACTCAATCAACGTAAATCCGCGCGTGCGCGGCGTGACAGCCTGTCTCGTCATGGGTTTGTCTCCAGAAGAAAACCGCGAAACAACGGAAAACCAAATCTGAATAAGAGTTGGGGTCGTCAAAAGCGGAACCGGACGCTACGCAAAAATCACGCAGACTGAAGACATATCGAGGTACAAAAGAGAGGGAACTTAAGACGTTATAGTCTTAATGAGATTCCCGCGCCAAGGAAAAAGAATGAAATCTGAAAAGGATAGCGCGTGAGAACTTACACGTTTGTCATTTCAACTAGGACTGACACGCTTTGATGAAATGTATGAGCTGTTACCTTTCTCACATGTATCAGGTTTCAGACAAATTCAGCACAATGTGAAAATGTGAAGCCTGAATTCGTCACACATCGATCGTGTTGGTGAAACAGATGTAATCGTTCACAGGCCGGGACTGGCTCATTTTCCCGCGGTCAAGGAAAGGACTACTCGAGTCGATCCACTCGGGATTCCAATTGAACCGGGAAAATGTGCCTGTCCCCCGCTCTTCGGGTTGTGAACAGTTACGAAACAGCAAGATCGAGCGGCGAATCGATTCCTCACCGAACGTGAGCCTGATCGAGCAATGCAATCTCATCAGCATATTGATCGATCTGATCGACTATTGCGAAAGGGGTATGGTTGAAAGGGGCGCGGTGAGGTTGAGTGGTTCGAGAAACCACTCGCCTTCTGGATAGCTTTCTGGTTCGGGCTCGGGAAGCTGTTCACCGGTGAGCTCTCGAACGGCCCAGCGAGTCGCAAGACCCAACGGCGTCGGAGGTGTCCCATTCGAAATCGTTTGCCGCATCGCGGGGGCCTGATCCTTGCCGTTCATTCGGGCAATGGAGACGACACACAACCGTTTGATCAGTAAGGGTTCGGGATCCTTGTCCGAGTTTTCCAGGAATCGCCCGATCAGGCGACTGCAGATTGCATCGTTCGAGGTTCCGGCGTGTAACATTCCGAGTGCCCAGATGGCCGCACCTCGGGAACGTGTCATCGTCAAATCTTTCGGGATGTAGTCGAGCATCAATGATTCGGCGGCCTGAACGTTCATCACTCCGCACGCTTCGAACAGATGGGCGATCTGCTCGTCGACGCCTCGTATGGATCGCTGCTTGCGTTCGTCCGTCTGGCGTCGAATTTTGTCGACAATTTGGGGCGCAGAAAGAGGTTCCGCAAGTTTTCGAAGTGCCCATGCAGTATTGATCATGACTTCTGGTCGTGTCGATTCCAGAAGTGCGACAAGTCGGTCTGCCGCGGGTTTGTGCTGGAGCGAGCCCAGGATTAAAGCCGCATGCGATTGCCCTTGCCAGCGATCACCATTCAAGATGTTCATGGCGGCGGACCGAACGGCTTCGTCAAATTCAGGTTTCAATGCCAGCTCACCCAGGTTGCTGGTGACCAATGTGCGGACGGATGGATGGGGATCGTTCAACAGCATCGCGAGCCGTTCGATGTGCGGAATTGTTGGCTGGCGGAGATACGCCACGGCTCCTTCTTCGCGAACATGCTGATCTGCGTGGCGCATGGCGGTCTCTGCCAGGGGAAGAACGAGTTCTGGATTGATCTCATTCAGCCGCTTGAGAGCCGCAGCGGCGATCGATGCCTCGGGGTCGCTCGCCAGGTTGTGCAGCAACTGACAAGCATCTGGAGATGAATGTCGGGCAAGCAAGCGAATGGCACAAAGTTGATCGATGAATTTGGATGGGGGCCGTCCGCCACTCAAGCGGCGAGCTTCCGATTCAAGCCCCGACTCGACCATGGCTCCGGCGGATTGTGCGGCTTCGAGTCGAATCGAACTTCGTCGAGTTGGGTCCATGATGATCTTCATCAGCAACGGACGAGCGGCTGCGTGGCGGGTCAGCCCCAGTCCGCTGATGGCCAGAGAGATGTCGGTGGGAAGTGCCTCGGAGGACTCCAGCCGTCTGATCCAGACGGCGTGTGCCGGGGCAAAGTCCCAGCGAGCAATTGCAGGTTCGACGAGCAATCGCAGATCCGCACCGTGTGACAATCCTGCCTCAAACAATTTCGACGCAGAGTGTCGCGATTCGAGCACGATCAGCGCGCGGGCCGCGGCATAGCGTGCCGCTGGGTGCGAGGAAGGCGCCGTTAAAATCGTTTCCAAAACCGGGGCCAAGTCGATCAAGTCCGGAATCCCATGCAAGTGGGCCCGAGCGACCGTCTCGGCGGTCATTCGTTGCAGATCGATCTCTGGCCTTTGCAGTGCCTCGAGCCAGAGACTCTTGAAATCGCGATGGAATCGTTTCACCGGCGCGGGGGGATGAAATTCCGGATTGGACTCCATCAGGAAGTCAGGGACAAGTTCCGCGTTTCCCGTCGATGCCACAGTGAATAACAGGGCTGCGATCGCCCAGGCTCGAGTGCAATGCAACATGGCTGAAGTTTTTCCGAGAAAAGACGTCTCGACGGAGTAGGTGTTCGGTGTGGCCGCGGCATGCGGCGCGTTCGTGACAGTGACGCGCGAGAGGGCTGCAAAGGGACGAATCAGTCCGTGAGCGGAGTTTTCGCCGTACTGGCCCAAAGCTGTAGTGCCAGAGATTCGATTCGCCAGTAGTTCACTTTGGCACTCTGATTGATTTGCGTCGGAGCGAGGCGTTGTTCGTCGGTCCGGTTTTGATCGGCAGCGGAGTGAGTCAATTCGGGACGATTGGGGTCTCCGGCGCTCAAGCCGAGAGAGAGGCGTCCTTCGTCGTCCAACGTCAGAGAGTCGGCATCGGAAATTTCAATCGACAACGAACCGACAGGATCCATGACCGTCTTCAGGCTGATCACGGACCCATCCTTCAGGCCGAAAATTTCAACACGCCCCACGGGGCCGGCCACCTTGAGATCGATTCTCGCCCGACGCAGGGTCAGAGGGAGCAGTTCGCGCGGGATCATGAAGTTCAACCAGCTCAAGCCAGGTGTCGAACGTTCCTGCCATTCATTGCGCGTTGCGTCCCACATCGTTGATGGCAATGATCCATCTGGATTTCGGCGATTGAAGTAGTTCAAAAACGGCGATGGAATAAAGATCTCTGTGCCGCTCGCGGGACGTTCAAGCACCAGCGGCAAGGCGACAAGCGACGTTCCCCGCCGTGCCAGCCCTTCTCCGAACCGGAAACCGTTGTCCCAAGGCTCGGACCAGAACATGAGTTGCGGCCGGTCGGGATAGTCTTTGCGTTTTGGGTTCGTCAGTAGCGACTCCAAGGTCCGGCGACGTCGATTCTGCTCGTCACTTAAAAGTCCGGCACTCAGGAATTGATCACGTTCGAAAATGTCCTCTGCGCGGCCGATGAATGTGCCGTCGGCCTTCAATGCCACCCCCATTCGCCCATTGCGGGTTGCCAGGATCGCATCAGATCCGACGGGCAATTGTCCCGAGTATTTCCCCACGACGCCGTTGGAATTAAACGTGGCATGGGCCTGCAGGCGGTCGATCACGGTCTGGGACTGAGTGAACGAAGTTGAACGAAGCCCCGCCGCTTGTGGCAGGTTTTCCCAATGACAGGTGCCCAGATCGGTGGTGATCATGCGGCGCGACGTCCCCTCCAGGCCAGTCATGTCGGGAATCATCCGGCCACCATTCGTGACTTCAATTGTGGCCTGGCTTCCTTCTGGCTGGAAAATCGAAAGTAGGCCCTCCGTCCGAATCTCGTCGGTTCCTCGGATGCCCTGGATGAATTGCACACTCGCCAGTGTCGGAGGAATGGCTTGGCGACTCGTTCGGCCGATCATGATCAATCCAGCGCTGACAATGATGGCCAGAATTGAGCCCATCCAGCTGACATGTTCCAGGCGCCCCGAAAGATTGAGCCAGGTTCCCAGCGCGAGGATACACAGGGAAAACCCCAGCAAAGTTCCCACAATCGCACCCCACGAAGGGATGGTGTAGCCGATGTATTCCCGGACTTGTGGTTCAATCGTGTTGAGTGGAAGCAGTGGCGGGTTTCGCGGACTGAAGAAGTCGCGGGCGATGGTGGTGAGCGGCGACGCGGCAATGACGTTCGATGTCTTCAGCGGGTCGGTCGGCTGCTCCATACTTTCGGGTCGCGGTCGTACCCATGCCCGCGCCCCAAGTGTCGTGAGCAGCAGCTTTCCATCACCGCACGCTTTCGTCATTGCAACGGGCCATCCGTTGACCGAATAGCTGGCCGTGAAACTTGGATTTACGATTCGAACCAAGTCGACGGGATCATCGTAGTCGACCGTTTCGGCTTCGGTCATTTCGGTATCGGTCAGAGCTGAAGCCTTGTCGATGCGAACGGAAGTGAGTCCGACGCGATCCACGACATGGCCAGAAAAATCATCACCCAGCAGCCGCTTCAAGACGACGGGGTCGACTTGATCGAGCATGACCCACAGATTGCCGCCTGCATGCAGCCAGGCACGCAGGGCTGTCGTTGCTGCGAAGTCGTCCGTGATTCGGCCGTCGGCGAGGATAAGGTGATCAAAGGTTTTAAGTACGCTTTCATCCGCGGGCAGAAAGGGATCGTTGAGGATCGTAAATCTGTTGGTGAGCTGCTGTCCGACTCGGCCTGCTACGATTAAGTCCGCAATCTCATTTCCCGGCTCCGTGGATGCAATTGCCGAATCGCCAAAGACGGCTGTGTTGCGTCCTGCCTGTGCAACCAGGATTGCGGCATCATGAAATCGCTGGCCCGATTCGTTTCGGATCATGACTTCATTGGACTCTGAGGCGTCGAGGATCAGAGAGCGGAGGTTGAGATTCCGGCCTGGTGCGGGATCGCACTTCGGAACGAGAATCGGGTGCGAGGTGCGCAGGATCGACTGTTTCGGAAGCCAGACTTGCCGACCATATTGCAAACTCGGATCTTGATCGAAGTACGTCGTGCAGAGAACTTCGCGTGATTCTGACCGGGCGTTGACCAGGTTGATTCGCAAATCACCCCATGTTTCAGGGGCATACGTATAAGGCCCCGTGTTGGAGCTTCCAACGACCTTGTATTGGAAATCAGGCTTCGAAGTCGTGTCACTCGTACTGCGGACTGGAATGGGTTGGCCCCAGGCCGGTGAAGTCAATGGAAGGATCGAGATTGTCAGCAAGGCCAAGACAATCAATCGATTTCGCGATGGGGCGATAAAAATAGAGCTCGGCATAGGGCATGACTGGATATTGAAGTTCAAAGATCGTCAATGAAAACGACGGAAGTCGTCAACAACAGGGTGAAGTCCGACGGAGAAAGGCAAAGAGTTCCCTTTGACAACTCAAAGGGAACTCTTTGCGACATTCACGTTATCAGCTTCGTTCTGGGCTGATCCTACTCACTTTGTGGTGAGCTCAATTGTTCCCAGATCCACGGCCTTGTTCACGACCGTAAACTCGATCTGCGATTTCTTTGGGTCGCTGTAACGGCCCTTCAGTTTGTCAAGCTTCTTGTACTCGCGATTCAGGACGTCGTACTCTCGCCACTCCACTGTGACGAGATAGTCACCGGCAGGAGCGCCATCACCGTCCCGATAGGTCACGAGTTCGAAGGTTCCGTCCGGCTTGGATTCGCAAGACGGCGCCTTCTCGATCTCCGTTCCCGCGGAATTCTTCAAAAAGCAAACCAGGCGAACCGGCGGGGTGGGTGTTTGGCCATCGACCACGACCGATCCAGTCACCTTAAACGTCGGCTTCTGGTTTGGCTCCAGTTTGATACCGGGACCACACCCCACGCACAGGGCGGAAATCAAAAGGCTCCCCACCAGAGCTGAACCCAACTGCCTGAAAACCATCGAAACACCTTATGAACTCTGACGGTGCAGTAACGCACGGACGATCGCATCCCGCGACCAAATCAAGAATCATCGACCGAATCATTCGGCGATGGACGCTAGTTGAACTTCAAGCCCGAGCCGACACGTTGATGAACTTGCAGCGAGCAAGCGAATGGGCCTGCTCGCTGCTTCACGAACCTGTCTGCACAGACCGCTGTGTCACTAGTCGACGACGGACGTCGTTTCGCCCATGAACGCGGTCAAGGACCCACCGAAGTTCGGAGCCGCGACGTTTTCACTGACGAATCGCACGGCGCCGTCAACCATCAAGAAGTGAGCGCCACCCACATGAAATGAGTGATAGCTACCTCGAGCATTGGTGCAATTGATGGCACAAGGACCACCATCATCAGTGACTCCGCTCACGGTCACGGTCGATGTTGTCGCATCGTTGTTCGTGCCCATGGTCCAGTTTTCGCCAATCAGAAAATCGCCCCAGCCAACTCCGTTGGTGACGGCATTGATATTGCTTGGGCCAACGATCGCCGGATTGGTTGTCGGGGTTTGCTTCACATACATCGTGGTGCTCCCGGTGCGCTCACCGACGCAGATGGTATTCGAAGACCCATCCGTGATATCCTTGAAGCTTCTGACGCTTCCGCCCGAGCCAGCGACGGCAAACGCACCATTTCGTTTGCCGGAGATGCCGCCATTGTAGGTGTACAACGAGTAAGCCTTGCGAACTCCCGATGTGAGGCAATAATCGCCTCGAGCATACGGAACGGTCAACGTCGTGGCAGGGAAGCCTGTGGCCAATGCACCGGCCGGAATCACCGGGGTGCTCAGCTCGGGAGCGGCGCTCGAAGGACATTTCCAGGCGGCCAACTGCGTGCGGACGACGACCAAATTGGCGGCGCATGCTGCGGCATCATAGCTGCCGGGCTGGTCTGTCACGGGGACAGAGCTGTTGTAGAGGTTGTACAGCGGTCCTTGATCAATGTACGGGAGCAATCGCACAGCAAACCCTGAGACGTTCAAATCACCAGCCGCAACCGCATTGACGTAGGCCGGCGGGAACACGAGGTTGGTGTCGTGATAGTTGTGAATCGCCAGACCAAGCTGCTTCAAATTGTTCTTGCATTGCGTTCGGCGAGCGGCCTCGCGGGCCTGCTGCACAGCGGGAAGTAACAGCGCGATCAGGACAGCGATGATCGCAATCACCACCAGCAGTTCGATCAGCGTAAATCCATGTTTACGCAAAATCCCATTTTGTCTTGCCACGTAACCGTCTCCAGAAAATCCACCAAACCAACAATAAAAACCAGGAACTGAGAATCGAGCCCACTGGTTCAAGCAAAATAAAAATATGCCATCATGATTATCTGATTTTGAATACCAGGGCCGATTGTGAATCTTTCACGCGGCTTAATTAATTCAAGCGAGAATCATGAGTCAAGGAATAAACATCTACTCAATTGGCAAAAACAATAAAGATCTTCAAGGCAACTTTTTTTCCGAATGAACTACCTGCCTTGGATTGCCGACGGAGCTGTTCCACATCGACGAAGCTGGTTTACGCACAAGCTACCCTTGAAGTCAATGCATGGTGTCAGGGGGCGGAAGTTGATTGTCGAAGACTTTTTGTATTGACTGAAAATCAGGCGATGCGCGGCGTTTGAAGGCTGCTGGTGTGTACAAATTTGGTGTGCGCGTCTTTGTGTAGTGTACAGAAGATGTGATTGTGTCTGGTGCAATAAGTTTATTGTGAGGAATGCTGCTGTTGGAGTGGACAAACGAGCGGTTGTCCGTTGCAAAGAGTGTCTATTGCTTGTCAGCGAAGACGGGATCATTTTTGATTCTCTTGCAATAGCTGTTGTGTGTTCAGTTGCGGTTGTGTCGTGATTGATACGGATGTGCATGTGTGTTGGCTACTGATTGTTACCAGCCTTGGCGGCCCGTTCAAAAAATGAGGCCAGGTCTCCTGGTGTCAGTACGAGTTTTGTTCTGTAGTAAGTCATTTTTTTATTTCAGCAGGCTGTGAGATCGTCGGCAGGTATCACCTTTTCGCACATGACGAGATAAGAGTACGGACTGTCAATTCGTGTTGGCGCTCTGGTTGTGTCTGTCTCGCGGTGCGCGGCGAGTACGGCTGATCGCCGATTTAGAGTCAATTGCCTGGGCGGAGTCGTGGCGAGTCAATGACAGCTCATATGCTCGGGTATCAGCAGGCAATCGTGTCCCGCTTGTGACGCGTAAATGGGTGTATTGAGTCTGGTGAGAGGCTTCACGGAAGTCGGTTGAGTCGTCTCGGGAAAATGCTTGGCGTGGAGCCGTGTTTGTACAGCGCGCAAATGCCCTGCGGCTGTTGTCGCGGATGTGGTGCCCAAGGAATGTTGTTGGGTCAGGGGCTTCGTTTCAAGATGCGTGCGTCGTCGCCATGGTGAATCGTGGTAACGACGAATCGGGGGATGCGTCGCTCGGAGTCGCGAAGGCGTCGTCACGAAAGTGAGTGGCGCGTCCACTCTGTCGTGGCGAGTGCGTAGGCGTGTCTGCTTAGCCCGGATGTGACACAGGTCCTGTTCTGGTGAATCGATTTTCGGGATGTAATCCGTAGTTGGTGTCTGGGCGGCTGAGTTCAGGGTGGATTTTGTGAATTTGAGAAGTCTTTGAGGGCTCAGGCGACGGATTTTTGTGGTTGAGTCCCGGGCGCGCGAACCGATCCCATGGCCGTCATCGCGGTGAGTCAAAAAGCAAGAGGAAGTCGGCTTGGATAACGACACATTTAACGGCATCCAGCCGGGATGCTTCAAGTTCGTCAAGATTTGCTGAAACAATTCTTGGTGCGGGTACGCCTGTGAAAATGAGAGGACGATTCGCCGCACTCTGACCTGAATGCTGCCTCCGATTTTTTCAACAGCTGGTTTCGGATCGTTGAAATCTGCGCGTCGGCTAACGCGGCTCCCTTGAGGCCGAATTTCCGCAGCGCGATATGCAGCGCATACGCCATTGTGAAGAACAAAACTCGCAATTGATTGGATTTGAGTTAGTGAGTGCTGGTCCGGTCGGCGAACAGGTACAACTGCTGTTCTTTGATCCGATTCTCCAGCTCACCCCGCGCACAGTAGAGATCGTCGTAAAGGGTTGGGCACGCCAGCGACCACCATCCGGGAGATAGTTCACGATGAAACGCGGATTGCTGTCCTTGGCCAAATGTTTTGCCTTACCAATGACGCGGCACGGGCTCGACCAGCTCGTTTTCGTGGTGTCGACGAAATCTTTATAGACCCGCGAGGCGGTCCCGTTCTGCTCGAACAGCACCTGAGCGTCATGCAATTCTTTTCCCGAGATCTTGAGCAAGCGTTTGTTTTTGGCGAGGCCAAACAGGCAATCCGCCCGGTTTTGCTCGCACCACCGCATAATCGGTTCCCGGCAGAATCCACTGTCTCTTCGGACGATGATCCGCACGTCGGGCCAGGCCTGACTGAGCTTGGCCACAATCCGTTTGAGCGGTTCCACAGTTCCCTCGCTGGCATCGAGGTTGGAAGGCCGTCACAACGCCAGTAGTGGGCAGCCATCGCAAAAATCGTACAACGGCAGGTGGCAATCATTCCGATAATAGCCATGAAAGAAATTACCGAGTTGGTCGCCATGGATGGGATCATCCGTGGCGTCGAAATCGATCACCAATTCTTCCGGGACACTTTGCTTGGCGCGCATGTGGATGAAAGGGTCCACCAGCGTGTCCTGCAATTGGCCGATCGCGGCGACAAACTTCTTGTAACGGCTTTTGGCCCCGACTCTCGCTGGGGTGAGCTCCAGCCGATTGAGCGTACGTCTACCCACCAATGGCTTGCCCTGGTCGTCGGGATTGAGTCGGTCGGCTCCCGTGAAGTCCTTGCGTCCACAGAGAGGTGCCAGCAAAGGGGCATGCCGCAGTCGTTCATGATCGTTGAGATTCTCGTATCCCAGAGCCAACCCCATGACGCGTTGCAGACGAGGTTCCTCGACCGAGAATTCAATCAATTCCTCATCTCGATGGCCGGTAAAACATCGGGCAAACTGTCGCACGATCTCAAGCCGCTGTTCGACTTCTTGAAACAGAAGACCTCCCGCGTCTCATGTGACCATTCCCCCTTGAAATCCACGACAATGTCTCGACGAGCGTGAGACTAAAAAGAAGCCTCTGTTGTGTACACTCTGCCAGATGACGAGACCGCCGTTTCCACGGGTAAAATGTTGCGTGGTGACTACACTTTACGCGAAAATAGCTGTCTCGTTTACTTTGCGCTGGGGGCATCCGGGTTAGTCCCGGAATGCGCTTCGACCGGCAACTGATAAGGCATCCAGGATACCCGCCGGATACGCTAAGTGCGCGGGGAGTGTCGGAGGACGGCGGGGGTGATCCCGCGTCCTACACGATTCCGCACACGAATGTCGAAAAGGTTTCAAACATTGCAAATGCACCGCGAAGATGCACGAAGAATTGCAGTGTGAACGATTCAGTGCGTTGCGAAGAGGGAATCACGAACGGAGCAAGCCGCTTAATGCTTTGTCAGCCTGCTTGCCGCCTGTGCTTCATATTTCTGGGGCGTTTGAATCCTGAATTGCGCCCCCCCCAGCGCGAAGTCGCCTCGTCCTGGTGCGCCGTCCCTGGAAGTGAGAGGCTTTCTGACTCTGCCAGTTCGGGGGATATTTACAAATTACTTTCCAGGACCCTTAGAGGACAATTCAATCGTTCCTGCGTCACACTTTTGACCTTTGATAACGGTGACCTTAAAAGTCGACTTTTTCAGATCAGCGTACGCGCCCTTGAATTTATCAACGGGAACCAGGGACGGCTCAAGCCACTTGAAGGCGAGCACATAAGTTCCTTCGGGGAGTCCATCGCCGGTCTGGTATGTTGTCAGCGAGAACTTGCCATCTTTGTCTGTTGTCGTCGTCAGCGGGTATTTGATCGCCGATGATTCACCATCGGACTGGCAAGTGACTTCAACCATTTCCGCAGGGTTTCCGTCAACAAAGACGATGCCTGTGACAGGCGATGTTGGTAATCGAGGCCCACCTGTAGGAGGCTGGTGGCAACCAATCAGAAGCCCCGTCACGAGGAGCATTAGTCCGTGCTTGATACCCGTCATCTCTTAAGGTCCTTCATCATTCGTTGATATCAGCGGTTATTGAAAAGCCAGTACTTGACTTGGTTTAAACGCGGATTGAAGCGCAGAATTCGTCAGCAAAAATGCGAACAGATGCAGGGGGTTCTTGCCCGCATCTGTTCGCCATTGTTTTTGAATCGGCGATTAGAATTCGCCGACAACTTCGCCACCACTTCGCGAGACCAGAGCGGCCATGGTGATTCCACTCATGTTCTGATTGAGAAAGCGAACGGCTCCGTCGCCCATCAGGCCATGTGCGCCACCGACATGCCACGAATACAATCCTGCGGCATCTTGCAATGGGCGTGAAGTGCTCATCTTAGCGTTCGAGCAATTGATTGCGCATGGGCCGCGATCCGTGTTCGTACCGCCGTCATAAGGACGACCCGACAGTTCCCAATTACCACCAAATGGGCAGATCCAGGCACCGCCGCCAATCAAAGACTGGTAGGCGGCTTCATCGGATGCCGATGCTGGGGCAATCACCTGTCGTTGGGCGTGATAAAGCTGATTCCGGCCTGCAAGCTCGCCCACCATCATCGTGTTTGATGTGCCATCGGTCATATCCGAGATGCGACCACCACTTGGGATGTTCCATGATGAAACGGGGAAGTTCGCGTTCATGGTTCCGCCCATCGCCCAACCATCAAGAACTTGGCTGTTCGTCACATTGTTGACGACATTCAGGAATTTGTCCCGGACGCGGTTCGTACAGACATAATCCGTCGCACCGGCGTTTGTCAGGGTCCAGTTCGCGGTGCTCAGGCCGACTGACGTCAGCAGTGCAGAAGGGATTGTGTAGGTAATGCTGTTCGAGGCACGTGGCGTAGACGGGCAAAGGAATGCGGGCAATTTCGTCTGACCAGCGGCCGCATTCACCGGGTCGTAAGCCGACATATTGAAGTTATACAGATTGTAGACATTGCCCTGATCGAGCATCGGGAGGATAGCCAGCGACCAGACGTTTGTCGTCATCACCCCGCCGACACCGCCACCGCTACCACCAGCATTCGAGTTCATCAGGGCTGGCAGTGGGAATCGCAGATTCACGTCGAGGTAATTGTGAAGCGCCAATCCCAGTTGCTTGAGATTGTTTTTGCATTGCGTGCGCCGGGCAGCTTCACGAGCTTGTTGCACTGCTGGAAGCAGCAATGCGATGAGGACGGCGATGATCGCAATCACCACCAGCAGTTCGATCAACGTAAACCCGCGTTTACGCGCTGCACTAACCTGTCTTGCCATGGTCTCGTCTCCAGAAAAACAACCGAGGAACTAAGGTAAAAATCCAAAATCTAATGAGATTTGGGCTCAGTCAGTTGAAGCGGAAGGGCGATGTGAATCAATCGTCTTGAGACAAGTCGAATTCCGGTTTTACGGCTCAGTCAACTTTTATAGTGGCTCGGGAAATCGTGCGCCAAGGAAAATCGTGTCAGTCAGAACGTTTTATTTGCAAAGGACTTGCGTTAGAGCAAGTCGGGTTCCAAATCGACTGG
This sequence comes from Schlesneria paludicola DSM 18645, assembly GCF_000255655.1. Lineage (NCBI taxonomy): Bacteria > Pseudomonadati > Planctomycetota > Planctomycetia > Planctomycetales > Planctomycetaceae > Schlesneria > Schlesneria paludicola. The sequence continues at coordinate 211,896 of NZ_JH636438.1, forward strand.
GATGGGTGAATTCTTCATGAACATTGGACAGAAATACCCACACCTCTGGCCCGCATCCTATGAAGGTACTTATGTTTACCTTGCGGCAGATTCGGAAGTTTCAGCCATTTTTCAGGATGCGGAGAATGTTTGATCAGTTGCAAAACCGTATTGCATTTCAACTACGACGATTCGCCATTTCACTGCGAATTGCTTCGGTGTACTGAGCGTGCGTGCTTATGGGTGTTGCATTATTGGTTGTGTTCGGGACTAGAGCCCGAGAATCCAGGAGTGCATGCGCGGATGCAGTCGGGGTTTTTCGGTCTTCGACCTGCTTCCTTATTGATCGCATGGGTTCTCTGGGATGAGTTCAGAAAGGCAATTTAACGCCAAGTCGCAAAGAAGCGGAGGCGCCAAGAGGAAATGCGGCGGCGGCTATTGGCTTCACATTCTTTGCGTCTCCGCGCCTTTGCGTTTCCTTCTTTTCTTTCCGAATCCGTTTGGACATTGAAATCAATTCCCTCATCTTGGATTCGCCCGTCAGAGTCGATTTGCAACGCGATGAATTCCGTCTTTTACAAGCCGTTCGCCAAAGTTGATGACAAGAGCGAGTTTGAGATTGGTCAGGCGCAAGTATGTGAGCGTCTGCGCTTCGAAGACTTCGTGGTATTTGCTCGTCGCTTTGCACTCGACAATGACCAGATCGCCTACGATCAGATCGACTTTTAGGGGTGTGGCGAGAAGTTTCCCCTTGTATTGGAGGGGTAGGCTGACCTGCCTCGCAACATTGAGGCCGCGTTGAGTCAGTTCCCAAGCCTATGCCTCTTCATACACCGACTCCAGCAAGCCCGGTCCACCTAAAGTGCGATGTACTTCAATCGCGGCGTTCACAATTTGATTCGCGATTTCATTCTCGGTCATCGACTTGCATTCCCGCTGATCACGTGGCCAATGGAATGAGTTCAGAAAGGCAATTTAACGCCAAGTCGCAAAGGGTAAATGCGGCGGGGGTTATTGTCTTCTCATTCTTTGTGTCTCCGCGCCTTTGCGGCTTGGCGTTAATTTCTTTTCGAATTAGTTTGTGTCTTTGCCCCTATCGCGTGAGTCCTTGTGCCTTGTCTTCAGATATTTCCAGCGTCATTTCCAAAATGAACGGTCTAGCGTGCGATAGTTAATCGCTTCGCTGAGATGGACGGCGGAGATGTTTTCGGACGCTTCAAGATCGGCGATGGTTCGGCTGATTCGCAGGATCTTGTCGTGAGCCCGAGCCGAAAGGCCCATCTCTTCCATGGCGTTCTTCAATAGGGACTCGGCATCGGATTCGAGCTTGCAGTACTTGCGAATCTGTGACGGCAGCATTCGTCCGTTCAGGCGTAATGATCCTTTCCCAAATCGACGATGTTGGATTTCCCGAGCGGCGATCACTTGAGCTTTCATCGTTTCGCTGTTGGTCCCGGCAGCGGAATCATTGGAAAGTTCACGAAACGGAACCGGCGGAACTTCGATGTGGATATCAAGACGGTCGAGCAAGGGGCCGCTGATGCGTGACATGTACCGCTCGATCTGCATCGGTGTGCAGTTGCATTGGCGTCTCGGATCGCCGTGATACCCGCAGGGGCAGGGATTCATGGCCGCCACCAGCATCAGATTGGCGGGGAACGTCAGGCTGCCCATGGCGCGACTGATCGTCACCATCCCGTCTTCCAGCGGTTGCCGTAACACCTCCAATGTGCGTCGGTTGAACTCGGGAAGTTCGTCGAGAAACAGCACGCCATTATGCGCCAGGCTGATCTCCCCCGGCGATGGCACACTCCCCCCGCCGACCAGGCCGGCTTCGCTGATCGTGTGATGCGGAGCACGAAAGGGGCGTTGCAGCATCAGTGGCTGGCCCGGCTGCAGGCGACCCACCGCGCTGTAAATTCGTGTTGTCTGCAGACTTTCCTCGGGTGCCAGCTCAGGCAGGATCGTTCCCAGTCGGGATGCCAGCAACGTTTTGCCTGTTCCGGGGCTTCCCAGCATGAGCAGGTGGTGCGCACCTGCGGCGGCAACGGTGACGGCACGTTTGGCGGATTCTTGTCCGCGGACGTCGGAAAAATCGACTCCGTACTGGCCAAATGCGACGAACGCGTCGGTCCAACTGAATGGCTGGGGGGCAATTTCGAGTTGGCCGCTGAAAAAGCCGACTGCTTCGGTCAATGAGCCGACGGGGATTACATCGATTCCTTCCACAACGGCCGCTTCAATCGCATTTGTGGCGGGGACAACGAAGCCGCGCAGGCCCTGCTCTTTCGCGGCCAATGCCATGGAAAGAGCCCCTTTTGCGGGGCGGATGGAACCGTCCAGAGCCAACTCACCAATCGCGGCGTACTGAGTCAGCACATCGGACGTCAATTGTCCACTGGCGATGAGTTGTCCCAAGGCGATCGGCAGGTCGAACGACGCCGCTTCTTTCGGCAAGTCGGCCGGAGACAGGTTGATCACAATCCGATCGGATGGTCGGACATACCCGCCATTCACGAGGGCCCGTTCGATGCGATGGGTGCTCTCACGAACCGCAGCCTCGGCCAATCCGACCAGGATGGTTTTCGGGATGGCTCCCGGCGAAATATCGACCTCAACTTCAACCGGAAGCGCATCGATTCCCAGCAACGAATAAGTCGTCAGTTTGGCGAGCATCGTTGACCGGTACTCCGAACGTCAGGATTGAGAAACAAATCGTCCTGACTGAGCCAATTCGCGTGGGGCGGACAGCGTCATGAGCGATGAGTTAGCGCAATTTGCAACAGGTTGACGATTGTGTCAGTTTCGTCAACGCATGTCAGCCCTGCTGCCGCGGAATTCGTTCTCTCGCGATGATGTGGCGAAGGAAGCGACGCTCAACGGTGAAAATCAGAGTGCACTGACCTGTCAGGCACCTATTCGTGTTCGCCGGTGTCGATCTGATTGGACTCTTCGTCGCCACCCTGGATTCTTGTCATCCGATCGACGGTATCGCGGTAGTCGTAGTCGATGGCGAGGATTTCGGTGTAATGCTTTTCGGCATCCGCCTTATCGCCCGCTTCTTCGGACAGGCGTCCCAGGTAGTAGTGACATTCCTTGAACGGAATCGGGTTGTCGTTTGCATTCAGTTTTTCGAGGGCTTTTTCGAACTGGCGCTTCGCAAGGCTGTTCTGCTTCTTTGCCAGGAAGCACGATCCCAAACTGGCGAGCACCTGAGCTTCGATGCGGATGTCCTTCGAAGCGGCCTGCAACAAGGGGATCGCCTTGTCAAACTTCTTGGCACGCATGTACCGCTTGGCCAGTTCGTGTTTGAGTCGCAGGTCGTTCGGATATCGATCGACGCGTCGGCTGAAGATTTCAATCTCTTGTTGCAAAAGTTCGGTCGCCAGTTCGGCGACATCCAGCCGCGATTGTTCGTTTGATGGATCTTTCGAGGCCGATTCCTTGGCGAAGTTCAGATTCCGCCGGACCATATCCAGCTCAACGTCCTCCATCTGTTCGCGAATGTTGGGGTCATTGCTGACGTTCAACGCCAGTTTGAAGGTGTTCGCGGAGTCTTCCAGCTTTCCGTTACGGCGATAGAAATCGGCCAATTTCAAATAGTGAGCAACGTTCGCGGGTTCTTTACGAGTCATTCGCAGCAGGTCGGCTTCTTCTGATTCACCTGGTGCCAGGACTTCTTTCGTGGTTTTGACGTTGCCTTTGACGGATTCTTCGTAGCCCTGTTTGGGGGCTTCGTTTTTGACTTCTTTCACATCCTGAGTCGATTTCGCCTCGTCATACCGACCACGATTGATCGTTTGGTCGGCGCCAAGTCCCATGATTTTTGAACGGATGGAACCATTCAGTGGATCGAGCTTGCCAATTCGTTCCAGGGTGGCGATGGCGGCGGAGTAGTTGCGTCGCAGTTCGTGGACATCGGCGAGGGCTGTGAGGAATTCGACGTTTTTCGGAGCACCGTCGGGTCCGACAGCCAGTTCGTAATAGAAGACCGAGATTTCGAGAAAATCGCGTTGGCGTGCGGCGTCACCCAGGTCTGCGTTGAACTGTCCATCCCAAGGGTTCAGAGCGTGGCCTTCGAGCGCCGCGATATCCATTTCCGACCAATTCTTGGCACTGCGCGCTTTCTTGAGCCGCGAACGAATCCCCGGCAGCTTCATGAACGTCATGCTGGCGCCGGTTTTGTTGTCTTTGTATTTCTTCCGGAGGCAACCGGTCAGCGACTGGCGATAAACGAGATTTTCCGGCTGGACTTTGGCACAGGTCAAAAGCATTTCGACCGCGTAGTCCCAATTCTGCTTTGCCATCGCTTCCGTGGCGCGTTTGAAGCAATCGGACGCGAGTTTGCGTTTACGGATCTCTTCGGGGGAGTAGCCAGAATCAGACATTGTGCGATCTCAGCAAGGTCAATCATCGTCAGAGACTGTTTTGCTCAAGAGTACCACAACGTACGGACCGAACCCAATCAAGAAAGGGTTGCTTTTAACGGGATGTCGCCGGCCGTCGCGTCGCTCACACGACGAATTCGCCGTGCTCCACGAACCGGCGGGCCGATCTCTCGGCGATTCGCGACAGATCAAAGAGCGAAAAAGACGAGATGCGAGCAGCCAATGGCGGCTCGCACCTCGTCTTTTTGATTTCGGACGTGATGGCCATCGCGAAAAATCAGTCGCGTTTGCGACGATACCGCTGTGGCTCAAACGACGTTTCCACCGTTCGGTGGGCTTCTTTCGCAGCCGCGTTGGTCATGTTCGGCTTTTGCAAATCCATTTGTGTGTCGTTCGCCGCAAGGCCGTTGGATCGATGGGTCGCCGACTTCTTTCGAGGAGCCTTTTGCGCGGTGTCGACAGGGGCTGATTTTGAACGGCTGTCGGATTCATGCAGCAGGTCGTGGGTGAATCGTTCGGTGGCTTCATTCACGATGACAATGCGACTCATCGCACCCGGTGTTCGGGGGCGAATGATGCAGACAACTTCCGCGCCGACATAGTCGGAAATGGATGAGTTTGCGGTCCCGCCTGATCGCGATGCTTCGTTCAAAAGGCTGACGACTTCCTCATCAAGGCGTTGTTGGTTCGCGGTGGCCAAGGCGTTGTTTGCCGAATTGAAATCTGGGGCAGACGGGGGTGGCGTTGCTTCCACCAGGGCTCCGCCCCGATCAGAGCCGGGGATTGATGGCAGCAAGTGGTCCAGTTTACATCGGCCGAGGAGCTCCGCCACGGGTTTCAATCCGGTGTAGATCCCGCGTTGATCCTTGGGATCTGCGGCGATGCAGACGCCGACGATTTCCGCACCACGGAACAATCCGCCGCCCGAACGTCCCAGTTGAGGGATTCCATTGCATTCGATGTTGTCTGGGCCGTCATATCGATTGATGGCGGTAATGGAGTGCTGTTGGACGCTGGGGGGATCACCGCGGCCGCAACCAATGCTGATGACGCGGTCGTCGACAGAGAGTGGGCTATGAGCGAAGCCGAGTTTGATCGAAGTCAGGCGTTCGGAGCATGGAATCTCAAGCAATCCCAGGTCGGCGCCCGACGGATCGAATTTCAGAATGGTTCCGATGGCCGTCTTCGGATGGGATTGCCCGTCGACGTAGTAGTTCACTTCGATGACCGCGTCCTTGCCCAGTTTTCGGAAAATGTGACCGCAGGTCAGGATCACTGCATGATCGTCCTGTGCGTCGATAATGGTTCCCGAACCAAAGTGGACTCGCGAGCCATCCGTGACGCGGATCCGTGTGCTGGCGGCCATCGGCAATTCCACCAATCCCGTGGCAACGAGCCCTTCTCCTGGGTTTTGGCCGCGAATCGTGTCCTGTCCGTCGGTGGGCGTCAGTTTGGTTTCGGGATTCTTGGCGAACAGCGACGGCAGCTTTGGCGTCTGCTTCTTTTCCTTGGTGGCGGATTTGCCTGCGTCCGCGGTGGAAATCAGTTGGCCACCCGTCCGCGAAGGCTTGGCGGTGGAATCGTCGTTTCGACTCTTTTGCAGCATCGTCATCATCTGCCGCAGATTTTTCTCACTCGTGGGGCCGACGATTCGGTTGAGTTCCCGGCCGTTGGAGACCAATACAAAGCAGGGAATCGATGTGACGTTGTACTGTCGGGCCAACTCGGCTTCGCGATCGATGTCGACTTTGCGGATCGGCAGTCCTTCTCGTTCCAGTTTGGAAACCAGGGGGCTCATTTGCTGGCACGGACCGCACCAGGTGGCAGAGAAGTCGAGCAGAATGTTGTTTTGGTCAATCGCCTGGGCCGAGATGGTTGTCGTCACCATCATTCCGCCCGCGATGGCGAAGAGGAAAGTGCCGCAGAGGAAAAGTCCATTCCAGAACCCCAACGGAGATCGCGATCGCGATCCATTCGTGGCGTGTGATCGTCGATCATGCGCGCTTTGAGAGAAGTTTCGGTCGGTCCCTGAAGAGGTGGCGGTCAACCGTGACAAAGTGTCCGGCGAGTTGGGAACTCGATCCTGCATGAACTCGGCCTCCGTGCCTTTTTGTAAATTTTCCAATCGAGGCCGTCTTGCGACGGTCATTTTTACAATTCGGACAGATTCGAGCCATCCATGGCCGAAGTGCCTGTTCCGTATTGAGTTGTTTCGATCATACTGAACTGACGGTCACCGCATCCCACGAAGACGAGTCAGTTCAAAATCCGATCGAATGGCAACTACGACTGGCATCGAGAGAGTTATGCACAGTTTATGCCAATTTGAATTTGGAGATCGCGATTTCAGGGCGACCTTCAAGAGATGAGGAACCGTCCGTCCAAAGCGGTATTGACGGGTTGGAATACCGGTCATACGATCCCAACGCTTAGCTGTTTCGATTTGTGCATAAGAGTGTAGTCATTCCTTCGTTCGTTGATTGGTCGGAGACGTGCGCGGTCTCCACATGATAGAATCAACTCACGCAGGTTGGGCGGGTCCACAGGATGTGACCAGCATGCTCTGCCAACCAGCAATTCGTTCTCTGACTGTGCTGGCCCCAGCGAAGCTCAATCTTTTCCTGCGCATTGTGCGGCGTCGAGACGATGGGTTTCACGAGCTTGAAACCGTGATGACCGCCATCAATCTGTTTGATACGTTGCGGTTTGACTCCTGTGACTCGTCAGAGATCCAGCTTCGTGTGATCATGGCGGGCACACGGAATTCCCTTACATCCCCTTCACAGCCGATTCCAACGGGGCTCGATAATCTCGTCGGGCGCGCGGCGCAGTTGATCAGGCAATATGCGGGTGTCAGTCATGGCGTGCAGATCACTCTCACCAAACGAATTCCTGCTGCGGCCGGGATGGGTGGTGGTTCGAGTGACGCGGCAGCAACGTTGTCGGGATTAAATCGTCTCTGGAACCTCTCATTGTCGCGGGCCGAGTTGCTGGATCTGGCCGCGCAACTGGGAAGTGACATCGGTTTTTTCCTGGGAGGGGGCTCGACGGCGGTTTGTCGCGGACGTGGTGAAATTGTCGAGCCACTGTCGCACTCTGCCGGACTGCATTTTGTGGTCGCGCGACCGGCGACCGGTCTATCGACTCCTCAAGTCTTCAAGCACTGCCGTCCCGATGATCAAGGTCCCGATTTAGAGTCGTTTGTTGAGTCGATGAAACAGTCGAACTCATCGCGCCTGGTGCGATTGTTGCACAACGGATTACAGGGACCCGCCGAATCATTGAATCACGAGGTTCAAGAACTGCGTGAACGCTTCTGTTCGCTACCAGTTCTGGGGCATCAAATGAGCGGAAGTGGTACATCATATTTCGGGATCTGCGCTTCGGCGCGTCACGCTCAAACAGTTGCGGCGCGTTTGCGGGCGTCGGGCGTTCCTTGGGTTCACATCGCACGAAGCTGCCCATAATTCGGGCGTCAAATGTCAGGTCAGAATCGTTTCATTCGTCGACATTCAAAAACGAAACAGATTTTTTAGCACTATCTTCATTCGGATGATGCACGCGGCATTGGATAGCAGGCAACGTTCGCGATTCTCGGTGCCTGGCCAAGTTGCGGTAAGAGGGCGGAATGGCTGAATTGGGTATTTTCTCATGGCGCTACATGGGTTTTGGGAAGTGGTTATGGACGTCAGGAACCTTCTCTTCGATGCGGAGAATTCGCCGCGATTGAAGACCGGTTAAGGAGAACTGTTGTGGAAATCACCGAGATTCGCATCAAATTGATGAGCGATCCAAACGAGCGATTGCAGGCGTTTTGTTCGCTGACCTTCGATGGCAGTTTTGTGATCCGCGACCTCAAGATTATCCAGGGCACCAAGGGCTCGTTCGTCGCGATGCCCAGCCGCAAGCTGACTGATCATTGTCCACGATGTTCAGCGAAGAATCATTTGCGAGCACAGTTCTGCAATGAATGTGGTGTCCGTCTGCACCACGATCGGGCCGCCAAGTCGGACGATGGCCGCGCCAAGTTGTATGCGGACATCGCACACCCGATTAATTCCGAATGCCGCGAGATGATTCAAGAGCAGGTGCTGATCGCTTATGTCAGCGAGCTCGAGCGTTCCAAGCAGCCGGGTTATGTCTGCATCTATGACGACTACGGCGAGGACAACTTCGCACGTCTGTGTGAGGACGACATTGGTGACTTTGAATCCAGTCGCCTTCATCGAGGCGGCGACGCATTTCATCGCCGTGACAACAGAGAGAGCCACCAGACGGCCCCGCATCTGAATGGTATTGAGGCGTCATCAAACCAATTCGCCGTGGCACAGCGGACTCTTCGCGACGACGAAGAAAAGTTTGGTGCCGGGATTATCTGATGCGGTCTTGAATGGTCACGGCTCAGAACGAGCGTTGGACGGCGAAGTCGGCGATCTCGGCCAGAATGCGTCGTGCGGGTGTGCTCGGGAGCAGTTCGAGTTGCCGTCGTGCGTCTTGGGCGAGAGTCTTTGCGCGCTGGTTTGTGTAATCGAACGCGTCACTTCGTTCCAGGTACGGCGTCAGTTGTTCGCGTGTCGTTTCATTCGGCCGTGCGAGCAGTTGTCGAATCTTGACCGCATCTTCGTCTCGCGATGTGCTGAGCAGTCGAATCAATGGCAGGGTCAATTTCTGCTTCTGCAGGTCACTGCCCAGCGACTTGCCGGTTTTTCGTTCGTTTCCTGTCAGATCAAGTACGTCGTCTGCGATCTGGAATGCCAGTCCGAGTGATCGGCCGTATTGTTCCATGGCGGTGATGATGGTCTGGTCGGCCTGAGCGTAGCGGGCACCAAGATGGCCGCACAGCGCCGTCAATTCTGCGGTCTTTCCGTCGATGATCTTGAAATACGTTTCTTCGGTCAGATCGAGATTGCCACGTTCTTTGATCTGCGACAATTCGCCTTCGCACACGACGTTTGTGGCCCGGCCGATGCGTCGGCAGGCGTACGTCGTGTCGAGACTGCTTGCGAGATGGAAAGAATGCGTGAACAGATAGTCGCCGAACAGCACGCTCGTTTCGTTGTTCCAGCGGGCATTCACCGTCGCAACATGGCGACGCGTCTCGGCTTCGTCGAGCACGTCGTCGTGAACAAGCGTGGCCAGATGAATCATTTCGACCACGGCTGCGAGCACTTTGTGATCGTGCTGAATTCCGCCCGCGGCTTTGGCTGTCAGGAGGAGCAACATGGGGCGCAAACGCTTGCCACGAAAGCGAGTCGAATGCTGCAGAATGTCGCTGACATACGGATTGTCGCTGCCGAGTTCTTCTGCCAGAACTTGTTCGGCCTCCAACAATTCTTTTCCGATGGCTTGTTCAACAGCCGTCAGCACCGGAACACCCTGCTGCATTACCGCGTCGCCTGCTATCTGATGGGTCATTTCGCACCGTGACTTCAAACCGGAAACTCTGCTTCGATCCCATGGAACGAAAGAGAAACCGCAATCGACTTGCGAAGGTTAACACTGTCTTGTCAAAAAACGCCAACTTAGCGGCCAGGCGCCAAGTCTTACTTGCTTGTCGCGTTGCCGACAGGAAATGGGTTTTGACGGACAATTCCTCCGGCAGAGCTTAGGTTATCGGCTGGTAGTTGGAAACGCCAATGGGTCACACAATTCGTCGGCCAGGGAAAGACGATCTTTTCCACCAGAGAACCGGGGACGATCGTCCCTGTGTTTTGATTCTCAATGCGTGATTTTCGAGGCTTCGAATTGCGTCCCTGTCATCAATTTCGCATGATTTCAGTCAGTCAGAATGCCTGAATTGTGGCGTGGTTTGATCGTCGTCAACGAATCGAATCACGCATGTCGGCAAAATGCCGTCAGATTGATTTCAATTCAACTGTTTTCCGAGCGGCGACGCACACCATGGTGGAAAGTCCTGTGGAATCTTCTGGCATCGATCCTGCTTCGACCGACTACAGTCGCCGTTATCTGGGTGGCTTCATGGCACTGGTCGTTTTATCAGCGGGAATTCAACTGCTTGTCGGCTTTGCGGTTGACGTCAATGTCAGCGACGCCCTTCGGTCACAGCCAACGGTGGCACCGACGTTCACCGGCTCAAGTCAATCGTATTCACTTCGGCCAGGGTCGACGGCGGTTTGGCAAGGTCAGGTCTGGGTTTCCGCAACACCCTCCAGCATGCCCGGTGCATGGCCCGCTGGGCGGAATTCTCCGTCATCGCGCCTGTTGACCATCGATCTGACGACAGGCACTGTCAAAGATACGGGCCTTGTGCTTTCGCCAGCACCGGTCGGAATGTTGGTCGTCGACAATATCTTGTACGCCGTCACCCCGTCCGTGGTTTATCGAATTGACGGCAGCCAGGCGATTCCGCGAAGTCCGCGCCGCAGTCTCAATCGCCCGACGGCTCCGTTTGTCTACGAGGGGCGACTCGCTGTTCTCGAGCGAAGCCGCGATGGTGAACACCTGCTTCTTACCTGGAACGAGGGCGAATGGGAGGTGATGGGGCAGACACAGCTCCCCGGTACGATTTCGGAATCGGTACTGGGGGCGCCGGACTACTCCGAGGTCAGTGTCGTCATTGCCGAAGGGAAGTCGTTTGTGTTCTTTTCGAATTGGGCCGCGACACATCAGCGTGAAGGTCTTGTGATTGAGCCCGTTCAAGATGCAGTTTCTGCGTTACATCCCGTCAATCGAAGGCCGGTCTATGACGACCGAACAGTGTCACAGCCCCTCAGCCCAAGGATGTTGCAGGGATGGCGAGGGATGCCAAGTGGCTTCAGCACGCAGGTACCGTCCCAGGAAATGTTGATTAAAGAGGACCTTTGGGCGGCCTGCGTCCCCGCGACGAATACCGGGCTGTTGCTTTACAAATTCGAAGATGGTGGCTGGGTCTTGAAGATTATGCCGGCCGGTCTCGTTCTCACGTCGTTCAGCGTCGTGACCGGGCCAACAAACTATCTTGTGACAGACAATCTCCGGCTGTTTGTGTTCGATGACCCCGTCAACCCGCGGTTGATCGGACAGGCGGCCGCGGTTGCGGTGCGACGATTGCAGTCGCGGGTATTAATTGGCTGGCTATCGCGGTACGTCCTGGCCGCGGCGGTCCTCGCTTTGGGCGCGTCGTGGCTGATGAGAAAGTACCGATCACCGCAATATGTCTACGGCCACCGCCATGCGACACATGCATCGATTCTACGTCGCGGGGTGGCACGGATGATCGACACTGTCATGCTGGTTTACCCCGCATATCTTGGATTCACGCGAGCCCTCAGTCTTGATTCCCGTACGCTGGCAGCCACTTCAGAGCGAGTTTCGGACGCGATTGTGCTTGCGGTTCTTGCCACGTTCGGAATTTGGAGTCTCTCGATTTTTGCCGTTAGCGTGATCGAAGGCTGCTGGGGCGTGACCCCGGGAAAATGGTTATGTGGGATACGGACACTACGGACGACCCTGCGTCCGTGCGGAGTTGTCCGGGCGCTCGCGCGCGAGTTGCTCGTTTATCTCGACAGTGTTTTCCTGCTGGCGTGGCAACCCGGGATGATCTTGATCGGCCTGACAAAGCATTGGCAGCGTCTGGGTGATCTTGCTGCCGATACCGTCGTTGTGCGGAATCCAGATCGGACGAAATGGAATTCCTGACCAATCCACGACCGCTTGTCCATCCCTCGATCGCGTAAGCCTCACGTTTCGTTCTTCGGACATCCCTCCCGCAACCTTGGTGCGCGATGCTAGAATCCCAATGAACAATTCGAGGTGAACTTGTGGAGAGACGTTTTCAATGAAGATCCTGGTGGCCAATCCGCGCGGCTTCTGCGCCGGTGTGAACATGGCGATTGAATGCCTTGACGAGGCGATTCGAATGTTCGGTTCGAATATCTACGTTTACCATGAGATCGTCCATAATAAGTACGTTGTCGAACGATTCACGCAGAAGGGCGTCACGTTCGTCAATGCGATCAGCGAAGTACCCGAGCAATCGATTCTGCTCTATTCGGCGCATGGGGTTTCGCCAGAGATTCGTGAGCAGTCGCGAGCTCGAAAACTGCAGACGATTGATGCCACATGCCCGCTGGTGACGAAGGTGCATCTCGAGGCGGTCAAGTATGCCCGCGAAGGATATCACATCGTTCTGATCGGTCATGAGGGGCATGACGAAGTGATTGGCACCATGGGCGAAGCGCCGGCGAGCATCACGCTGGTCGAAGATCCAGAAGACGTCGCGAAGTTGTCATTTCCTCTCGATGCGAAGGTCGCGTACCTGACTCAAACGACGCTGAGTGTCGAAGAAGCGGGACGCGTCATCGCCTCGCTCAAATCACGGTTTCCAAAGATTGAAAGTCCGCCGAAAGAAGACATCTGCTACGCGACGACCAATCGCCAGGATGCCGTCAAGCAACTGGCCAAGAACTCGGATGTGGTGATCGTGCTGGGCAGCCAGAACAGTTCAAACAGTCGGCGGTTGCAGGAAATCGGCGCATCGTTCGAGAAACGTTCATTTCTCGTGGATGGGGCGGAAGAGCTGCAACGTGAATGGTTCAGCGACGCGGATACGGTCCTAATCACCGCTGGCGCCAGTGCACCGGAGGTGGTCGTTCAGGATTGTATCGCATGGCTGTCGCGCGAATTCGGTGCAACGATCGAAGAAGTGACCACGCGCGAAGAGCACGTCGCGTTCCCGCTGCCGCGTGAACTGCGAGTGCTGCAATCGGCGCGAAACTGAATCAGGGACGAGATCAAGCCACTTTACGCTGCGGAACCGTCGCGTGTGGATACGCACCGACGGCCCCCGCGGGGGTTCCGTCCCATTGATGGGTCTTGACCTGACGCAAGATCCGATCGGCGACGATCATTGCCGCGAGAGCTTGATCACCCCCGACGTGTGGCCGGCATCCTGTTTTCACACACTGAACAAATTCTGCGAGTTCCTGTGTCAACGCATCGGGGCCGGTGTTGTCGACAGGGATGGCGTCATTCGTGATGAAATGTCCGAAGACACCTTTCTTCAGTGTTTCCAGGTCAGCACCCGGCTGAGCGGCCATCTGCAATGGTGGTGTTCCATGTCGCAACGCGTGGCTCGGTGCAAAGCACTTGACTTCGCGCTGGTGCATGTCGACAGTGACACAGCCGGCGGCGGACCACGCCGTCATTGAGCGTGAGGCGACCGGGCTGATCCGGCTGGCCGTAATGTCGGCGATGCATCCGTTTGCAAAGTAGAGACGCGCTTGGGCGGCGTCTTCGTGTTGCCCCATGACGCCAATTCCGAAGGCTTCACAGCCGCGTAGCGGGCTTTTCACCAACGAGAGCACGAGATCAATATCGTGGATCATCAGATCCAGCACGACACCAATATCGGTTGAGCGGAAGGTGTAGGTGCTGGTGCGTTCGCATCGCAAGTATTTCGGCTCGGCGATGACTTTTTCCGCGGCCATGAAAGCAGGATTGAATCGCTCGATATGTCCGACCTGCAACAGCGTCTGATGTCGTTTTGCGAGTTCAACCAGCTCTCGAGCCTCAGCGACATTTCCCGCGAGTGGTTTTTCCACCAGCACGGGGATGCCCTGTTCGAGAAATGCGCCAGCAACTTTTCGGTGTGCGATCGTCGGAACGACGACCGAAACGGCATCGATCCGATTGTCTTGCAGCAGTTCGTGATAGTCGGCGACCCATTGCGTCTGGTGCTTGGCGGCAATCTCTTGCCCACGCTCGGCCTGACTGTCGGCCACGGCGACCAGATCGACGCCCTCAAGCTCGCTCAGAATCCGTGCATGATGTCGTCCGAGAGCCCCCACCCCAACCACCGCCACACGCAGCCGATCCATCGTTGTTCCTTCGCAACCTGCTGGGAATGAGGAGCAGGCACCTCTTGAGGTTTCGCTGTCTGGGTTGCCGTCACGCTCCATGGACAGGCCCGCAGCTCAAATCAAAGTTGTCTCACGCCGCTCGTTGTTCTTCATTCGCAACGGGCTTGCTGCTGCGAACCGCTTCGCGTGCACGCCCATTTTTTCCTTTGGCAGACAGTTCGCAGAAATTGAGCAGTGTCAACAGTTCGATCGGCAGGACGCCTTCGGTTTTGTCGAGCAGTCTGGTGCGAACTTCTTCCAGTTTCAGATGTTCGCGGAAGATAAGCTTGTGGGCCTGACGGACGAGCGAAATCGCGTTTTCGGAAATACCGCGCCGACGCATGCCGACGACATTCACGGTCACGATTTCCGGGCTGTCACTGCCTGCGGCGAGCATGTAAGGAGGGATATCTTGGGGGGCACGGCAGCCGCCGGCCAGAAAACACCCGGTTCCCAGTGTCGCAAAGTGATGGACGACGGAGTTCCCGGACACGATCGAGAAGTCGTGAACGTGAACATGTCCACCGAGCAGGCTGCCGTTACACAGGATCACGTTATTGTGAACATGGCAGTTGTGTGCGACGTGTGTGTTCGCCATGAGAAAATTGCGATTGCCGACGCGCGTGATTCCGTCCTCTTTGTCGGCGCCACGATTCACGGTGACACCTTCGCGAAACAGGTTGTCATCACCGATGACGACGCGGGTATCAGAGCCGCTGTAGCCGATGTCCTGGGGTTCGCCGCCGATGACGGCACCAGGAAAGAAACGATTGCGTTCACCGATCGAGGTATGCCCGACGATCGCCACGTGGCTGTCCAGTTTGCAGCCAGCTCCGATCGTCACATGCGGGCCGACGACACAAAACGGACCAATTTCGACGTCATCGCCGATCGCGGCTTTGGGGTCCACTTGTGAGAGTGGTGAGATGTTTCGCGTCATGGTGTGGTCCTTGAGAAAACAATTCTCGTGAATCGAGTTTTGATGTGAATTGGCAGTTCGCGTTCGTTGTCTTGTCTCGATTCAGCGGCGATCGAAATCACATTATGCCGCCCTGCGAAGTGGGGTCGCTTTCTGTTGTCGTGGCAGGCGAACCTGTTCGCAAATCGCATGGTTGTGGTTATGGCCGGTTCGGTAGGCACGGAAGTGGCCGTGGAGATCACAGCCCAGTAGCGCAAAGTCGCCGATGCAGTCCAGGATTTTGTGTCGTGCGCATTCATCGGTCGCGCGAAGCGCGTTGCCGATGACGCCGTGGGGGCCGAAGATCAGCAGGTCTTTTTCAGTGACGCGTGAGCCGTAGCCCTGTGACTTGAGCGCCGCGACTTCGCTTTCCAGGACGAATGTCCGGGCGTAGGCGATGTTGGCCACAAAGCTTTCGGGGGAATACTCGAATGTCAGCAGTTGCGGTTTGATCGGAGATCGAGGGCCGTAGTCCAGTTCGTAGGTGACCACCAGCGTTCGTCGGAAGACGGGCGCCGCAGAAATCTCGGTGCCATCTGATGGAGACTGAATCCGCGATTCGCCGCTGAGCACCAACACGTCACGTGGAGCGGATTGTTCGGCAATCCCTGCATCCAGAATGGCGTGAACAAACGGCAGGCATGATCCGTCGGCACCCGGTGGTTCAGGGGCGTTCAATTGGACCAGGCAGTTGTCGATCTGCAGTCCGGCCAATGCCGCCATGACATGTTCGACAAGTTCGACGGTCGCGGCACCGTTGGAAATCGCCGTTCGCCTCTGGCGTGGAATGACATGATCGAGCGTTGCGGGAATTGGCTCGGTTCCCGGTAAATCCAGACGTTGAAAACGGATTCCATCATTTTCGTCGGCGGGTAGCAAATTCAACGTGACATCGGCGCCCGTTAAGAATCCGACGCCACAGTATTTCGCGGGACGATTGAGTGTGCGCTGGTTTCTTTGAATCATGTTCGGTCCCTGCGAGTCGTCACGAGCAAGTGGCTGTTGTCAGCGCGCCGTGACGAGCAATCACGGTCTTGTCGAATTGCGAACAAGAGCAGAGGGGATATAAGTCGACCCTGGAGTCATTCCAGGGTCGGTCAGGTCAACGCTTTCGCAGTGTGGTCAGGAGTTTTGACGAGCGAGAACTCGTTCAATCGCACATCCGCGAGAAGACTTCGGCCGGTCCGACAACTCACGATCTGATCGCAGTCATCGGACCTTTGTCCGAATGGCTCGATTACTTCTTGGTTGTTGGGGCAGGACGCTTGGCTTCGTCTGTCGCACGAGCAGGCTTCGTTGCGGCTGGGGTGTCCTTGTTCAACTTCTTGTTTAGTGCGGCCAGAATCTTCTGCGTGATATCGTCGTCTTCACGGTAGTAGACAACTTGGCGGTTCATGTTCTGCAGAATTTGCTGTGGGTTTTCGGTGTCCAGGTCATCGCGGTTGAATCGCATGACCAAGGTGTAGCCGAAGTGTTGGGCATAGTTCTTCACCATTTCCGAAACTTCGTTGTAGACCTGCAAGTAAATCTGCGATTCCTTCTTCAGGAACTCGCGCGATTTTTCACGGCGAAAACCTTCGAATTCAGCAGCCATCTTCACGAGAGCTTTTTCGGCCTTCGTGTATTCTGGGCTGCCTTCAGTAAAGGTCTTCATCTCTTGTTGCATCCGGGCCGTTTCTTGCTGAGTGGCCTTGGCCTTCTCTTCGCTCGACTGGATTTCTGCCTTCAGTTCTTCACGAAGAGTTTCGAACTTCGTGTAGTTCTTGAAAACATAGGCCATGTCGATCAGCGCAACCTTGTGAGGTTCGACGGCGCCCGCTGCGGGTTTGCTCGGCTCGCTCCAAGCGTCCCGAGTCAACGTAAGAAATCCAGCCAATAAGGCGATTGCGGATGCGGAAACGATGACTTTCTTCACGGCGGATGCACTCCTTTGCGTGGCCGAAGGGATGGGACTCGTCTTGTGTTGTCGTATCCACCACCGAAACCGTGTCCCCGGTTCGCGAAGGATGGATAAAATCGCTTGGGTATTCTGCACAGCGCCGAAATCTCGTCAAGATGAAGTCGGGTGGGGATTCCCGGTTGATCCTCAGTTTTTTTGATTTTGACGAAAGTCGGCAGGATTCGCCGGATGCCCCTCTGCTGAAACTTTGACGAATCGAGTTCTTCTGGTTTGTAAGTCTTTTGCTTTAATGTTCTTACGCACTTCGTTATCTGTGCCAGACAGAGTAAGGCAAAGGCAACAAAAACGCCCCGGTTCAATATCCAATGAACCGGGGCGTCCCGAGTACCGCGTCATCAACCGTTCCATCAGCCGTCGGCGGTCGGTGTTTCGCGTTTCACTTCTGTTCAGGAACCCCGCACACCTGTCGATTGAGATCTCGACAGGGACGGCCGTTCCGGTCAGTTCAATTCAGCTACAACCATGGCTGGTGCCGCAGTTGTGGCAAAGGTAGCAATTGCCGTTGCGGACCGTGATGGCTCCACAGTTGCTGCAACTGGGCGCGTCGGACTGGAACTTGGCGAACTGCTGATTGCGATTCACGGTCGTGTCCGCCCCACTTGGCTGCAGCACTTTCAGTGACGATGTTAGTCGCTGGGCAATCGCCACTGGTGTCTTTCCGTTTGCCTGGCCATTTGAACTGTGGCCGTTTCCACCGTGGCCCTTTGCTGAGCGGCCATTCGAACCTGCATGACCATTGCTGGTCTGACCATTCGTCGCATGGCCATTGGTTGCAGGGGCCGAAGTCGCAGGCGTTGCCTTGTTCGAAGCGACTTCGGCCGGACGATGACTTTCCGCGGCGTCCTCGCTCTCGCCATCATGCCCGGACGCGTCAGGACGCTTGGGCACGTTGGCTTCGCGGAAGCCTGGCAGGAACTGAATTCCCAACCAGCGGAAGATGTAATCGACGACGCTCTTGGCGTTTGGAATGTCTGGGTTTTGCGTCCATCCACTCGGCTCAAATCGCGAGTGCGAGAACTTTTCGACCAGAACTTCCAGCGGAACCCCGTACTGCAGGCCCATGGACGTCTCGGTGCCGATGACGTCCATCAGACCGCCGATCGTGCTTCCTTCTTTCGCCATACTGATGAACAACTCACCGGGGGTGCCGTCTTCGAACAGTCCCACCGTGATGTAGCCTTCGTGTCCGCCGACCGAGAACTTATGGGTGAGCGAATGTCGCGTGGCGGGCAGTCGGCGACGTGCCGGTCGATCGCCACTGTTGGCTCCGCCCTTCTTGCGGTCACCTTCTTTCGTTGTCGACAGCGGCTGGCTTTGCTTCGAACCGTCGCGATAAATCGCGAGAGCTTTCAGGCCCAGTCGCCAGCCTTCCAGGTAGGCTTTTTCGATGTCTTCGACGGTACTTTCGTTCGGCATATTCACGGTTTTGGAAATCGCGCCCGACAAGAACGGCTGTGCAGCCGCCATCATCTTGACGTGTGCCTTCCAGTGGATCGTGCGTGTACCATTGTTGGCTTTGAATGCACAGTCAAAGACACTGACATGTTCGGGCTTCAGATCGGCAGCGCCTTCAATCGTTTCGGTGTCTTCGATGTGCTTGACGATGCGATCGATTTCCGGGGAATCATATCCCAGTGTTTTCAGGGACAGTGGAACTGTTCGGTTCACGATCTTCATCATTCCGCCACCGGCGAGCTGCTTGTACTTCACCAGCGCGATATCGGGCTCGATCCCGGTCGTGTCACAATCCATCATGAACGCGATGGTGCCCGTCGGAGCGAGAACCGTCGCCTGGGCATTGCGGTACCCGAATTTCCGACCGGAATCGACACATTCATCCCAGACCTTTCCTGCGGCATCGCGCAGGTACTCGGGGCACGAGGTATCGATACGATCGACAGCGTCACGATGCATCCGCATGACGCGAAGCATTGGATCGGCATTCTCTTTGTAGCCTGCAAAGGGACCCAGGTAGCCCGCAATGCGGCTCGACATCAAGTAGCCTTGGCCCGTCAGCAGGGCCGTCAAGGCGCCCGCAATCCCGCGGCCGGCGTCGCTGTCGTAGGGGATGCCCATCGACATCAGCAGGCTGCCCAGGTTGGCGTAGCCCAAGCCCAGCGGGCGGTACAGGTGGCTGTTCTTGGCGATGGTCGGCGTGGGATAGCTGGCATTGTCGACCAGGATTTCCTGTGCCGTGATGAAGATCGAGGCTGCGGAACGAAACCGCTCGACATCGAATGTCCCCTCGGGACGCTGGAACTTTCGCAGGTTGAGGCTCGACAGGTTACATGCGGTGTCGTCGAGGAACATGTATTCCGAACAGGGGTTCGAGGCATTAATCCGGCCCGAATTCGGGCAAGTATGCCAGCGATTGATCGTCGTGTCGTACTGGACGCCAGGATCACCACAGGCCCAGGCCCCTTCGGCCATTTGACGCAGAATATACTTGGCTTCGTACTCGGGGCCAAATTTGGTTGCATCGGTCACCCAGCGGGTCTTCCAGGTCTTGCCTTCTTCGCCCGCTCGCATGAACTCATCGCTCAATCGAACAGACAGATTGGCATTCTGGAACATGATCGAGGAATAGGCTTCGCCATTGAAATTGGCGTCGTACTCACCGCTATCGATCAGAACGCGGGCTTTCTTCTCTTCTTTATTCTTGCACTGGATGAATTCCAGGATGTCGGGATGCCAGTCTTTCAGCGACTGCATCTTAGCGGCGCGACGGGTCTTTCCACCGGATTTCACGACGGCTGCGATCTGATCGTAGACTCGCATGAACGAAAGCGGGCCCGAGGGGGTTCCCCCACCCGAAAGCTTTTCGCGTGAACCACGGATGGTAGACAGGTCGGTACCGGTTCCCGAACCAAACTTGAACAGCATCGCCTCGCTGGTCGCGAGACGCATGATGTCTTCCATGTTGTCATCGACCGACTGAATGAAGCAGGCCGAGGCTTGTGGGCGCTCGTACGATGTCTCTGGGCGTTCGACCTGCTGGGTGGCCGGGTTAAAGTAGTAGTTGCCTCGTGCACCCGTGACGCCGTACTGGTGGTACAGGCCGACATTGAACCAGACGGGCGAATTGAACGAGCCGTATTGGTGCAAACACATCCAGGCGAGATCGCGATAGAAGTTTTCGCCGTCTTCAAGGCTCGCGAAGTATCCGCCGGCAATACCCCAATCGGCGATGGTTCGCGCCACGCGATGGATCACCTGCTTGACGCTGGTTTCTCGTTCGGGTGTACCGTGTTCGCCATAGAAGTACTTCGAAACCACAACGTTTGTGGCCAAAGGGCTCCATGTGGCGGGGATTTCGCAATTCGTCTGTTCGAATAGGACCTTACCGGTTTCGTCCTTAATCGCCGCCGTTCGGTAGTCCCATTCGACGGTCGTAAACGGATCTGTATCAGCCGGGCAAAAACGTGGGGGCACCGACATGGCGCGGGTTTCGGGCAAGGGGCGACCAGAAAGGTTTTGACCGCTGGGAGCAGTCGTGGCCGCAGACGAGCCGGAAGAAGTCATTCCATTGGACTGGTGCATCATGCACGCTCCTCAATATCCAGAGTCAAAAAACTGCCACAGCCTGGCAGATGGCGTGAAGAAATTTAGCCGGAGAAATTAGAAAACGAGGTTGTGACTGTTATCTCTCATCGGCACTACGGGTAGCGGTCCTGATGTGAAATTGACGCTACATCTGGTGACGGACGGTACGTCGCCACAATAAAAATCGCGACTCCGAAAGTCAACAGTCTCAATTCGGGCAATGTGTTCCCGCCATCAAGACGACAAGCTTAACTTGAAGTCGAACTTCGACTTAATTTACTTGTGAAAAAATTACAAATTCATTCATCAAATGCAGGGAAGATCCGGTTTTGATGACGGTCCGTGTTGCTGATCGGCAACGCTTTGCGTGAATCTGTGGTGTACATGGCATGTTGATGGCGCTGCTAAGTATTATGGGTTATTATGTTGCGTTGCATTGTGGGTTTGCGTTGAATGGTGTACTAGGCGTCGCCTCACGGTCAGGGCTCTGGTGTGGGACGTGGCGTTTCAGCCACAATCCCTAGTGGCACACCCGATCTGCACTGACGGGTTTGTGAGCGACACCTGAAGGTTTATGGGCCTGCTCGCAAACGAGCTAATTGATGAATCAATTCTGCTTTGATGCTTCGCTGGGATGGACGGATCGTCGTCATCTCGCGCGGGGGTGGACAGCAGAGTGGAATGCTGGATGAGTGGCACTTTCGTGAGGGGGCTGAAGCAGGATAATTGCCTCACTCGGGTACGAATTCACTGTTCTCGTTTTCGAAGGCGGTCAACCGATATTCGCGGGATTCAGTGCGGCGATGTGTTCGAATGGCGCGTGCAACGCCATAATTCGGTTGTGTGGGGTCTTGCCTGCCCTACGGGGCGTATTTCTGCTGTTTCTCCAATCGGTACGAGCACCATGTTTGATGTCGCCGCCATCCAATCCGCACTTCGAGAGAGTCAACTCGATGGTTGGCTGTTCTACGACTTTCGGGCGAGCAACGTGCTGGCTCGTCGCATTCTTCAATTTCCAGACGGTCCAGACGGTTCGCGGCGATGGGCGTATTTGATTCCGAAAACGGGTGCGCCGAAGAAACTGGTTCATCGGATCGAGGACGGGGCGCTGGATCATCTGCCTGGAGAGAAACGGGTTTATCTCAAGTGGCAGGAATTTGAAGCGGGGATCGCCGCCCTGGTCTCCGGGTGTCCGCGGGTCGCGATGGAGTATTCACCGCTGAATGGAATTCCCTACATCTCGCGCGTCGATGCGGGAACGGTGGAACTCGTTCGGAGATCTGGTGTCGAAGTCGTGTCGTCGGGCGACTTGATTCAGATGTTCGAAGCCGTCTGGGACGACGCTCAGTGGACCATGCATCTCGAAGCGGGGCGTCATACCGATTCGGCGTATGCGGCGGCATGGGCGATGATCGCGGCCGCAGTCCGTGCAAATGGCGAAACCACGGAATCGGCCGTGAGTGCCACGATTATGGAACATTTCGACAAGCATGGCCTGACGACGTATCACCCGCCCATCGTGGGGGTCAATGCGCACAGTGGCGACCCCCACTACGAAACTGGCGAGGCACCAATTCGAGCAGGCGATTTTGTCCTGATTGATTTGTGGGCGAAGCTTAACCAGCCACGTGCCGTCTACAGTGATTTAACCCGAGTCGGTTTCGTAGGGGAATCCGTTCCAAAGAAGTACGAAGCGATCTTCTTGATCGTGGCTGCGGCCCGAGACGCGGCGATTCAGCTCGTCAAAGAGCGATTCGCCCGGAACGAAACGCTGCAAGGATACGAAGTCGATGATGCCGCACGGCGGGTGATTGAGCACGCGGGGTATGGGCAATATTTTGTCCACCGTACGGGTCACAGTATCGGTCAGGAGACCCACGGGAACGGGGCCAACATCGACAATCTGGAAACGCACGAGACCCGTCGCATTCTTCCCGGTTGCTGCTTTTCGATTGAACCGGGAATCTACTTGCCTGAGTTTGGGATTCGTAGCGAAGTCAACGTATTCGTCGATCATCAACGGCAAGTCCATGTGACGGCAGGAACGCTTCAGACTTCCGTCATTCCGATTCTCAAAGCTTTCTGAGCGTGGTTCGCTCCATTCTCTTCTCACCATCAACTCGATCAACCGTCAGGATCTCAGGATGTCTCGCAGGCTTTCAGATCTCTTAGGTCAGCGTGTTTTGAAGCGATTTCTCCATCAAGTCGCTGAGTCTACCGTTTTCCATACGGCAACTCGACGGGGTTTGAATTGGGGCCCGGTCGTGATGCTGGTGATCGCATTTTCCGCGGGATGCGGAACCAAGGTGCCAGCGAAATCAACGTCGCACATGGGCGAGTCCGATGATCCTGTGGCGGCTGTTGCGACGGAAACGTCTTCCAGCACGGCTGTCGCTGGGCAGTCCGAACCAAGGCCGTCCCACGAGGTCCACGCGGCGTCATCGGGGGGGGAGTCACCAGCGGGAGATGCTCAGGCGTCAACGAAGGAGAACGGGGCTTCGACCAAGTCAAACGCATTGGCACAGGCACCGAAGTCAGTCAGCCCGAAGGAGTCCAATGCGGCTTCCAAACGGTTGGCCGTCCCCACTGCGGAACAAATTGCGAAATGGGCGATTCCGGCGTATTCCCCTTTGCGGATGCTGACCTGTTACGACGGATTTGGCGATGCCTTTGTGCACAGTGCGGCAATCAGTCCAGATGGAAAACGATTCGTGCTGGGCGGCGTCAAATTGACGGTTTGGAGCATCGCGGACAGCGAGCCGTCGGTCGATTTACTGGCGGAGATTAAGGGGATCGAAATCGAACGACCGATTCGCGCAGTGGCGATTTCCCCGGATGGAAATTGGCTGGCAGCCGGTGATCAGAAAGGGTTTCTCCGCATCTGGAACCTTGCCGATCTGAAAGAGGCCGTGAAAGTTCGCGCTCATGATGCACGACTACTTCAGTTGGCGTTTTCTCCAAATTCACAGACGCTCGCAACAACCAGTTACTCTGGAGAAGTCCGATTCTGGCAGGTGTCCGACGGCAAGAAAGTTGGTAGCGGGAAGGTCAGCGATCATGAACTGGCCCGGATAGCGTTCTTGTCAGAAACGCAACTGGTGGGGGCCGGCCGTGAAACAAGTATTTGGAATGTTGAGCAAGGGGCCAAAGAGAATGTATTGACGACGGCCTACATTACCGGGCCTTCATTGGGGCTATCGCCTGATCGGCAACGAATTGCGTTCGGCGACCAGGAATCCAAAGTGCAATTCTGGGATGTCAAGACGTCGTCGCTGACGGATCGTCCACTGATTGGCGCCGGGGCGCACCTGATCGATTTTTCGCATGATGGAAAATTCATTGCGACGTATTCACGAGATTCAAACATTCGTATCTGGGATGCTGCGACGGGCCAGGTTGTTCAAGTGATTGATGCGGACGGCGGTCGGACCACCGGACTGCAATGGATTCCGAATAGTCACGCGCTGTTCATCGTGTCCGAGATCGGTCGCATTCGGATCTGGGGTACTGATGAGCAGGCGACGTCTCTTGGTCTGACCGCAATGCTGCAGCCGGTTCCCCAATCGAATCCTGTGAGCCCGCGTAAGCCGTTCAGTTTTCCCCAGCTTCAGCGTGTCATCGATCTTCGTTCGTTTCCCAAATTGCCGGGTGCCGTACCGCAATGGGGTGACGTTGGGATTCTCGGATACTCGGCGCCCGTCACGACGGAGGAGGCTGAGCAGTTCTATCGCTTCACGCTCGGAAACGCCGGCTGGAAGGAAGTGGTGCAGGCCAACACTTCCACGCCTGGAGTGACGTTTCAAAAAGAAAGCTGTCAGTTGAATGCGACGTTCACACCGGGGACGGGGGAGGACAAACAGTTGCAGATAAACTTGCAACTTTTGGGAAACTTCGATGTGCGACAGGTTCCTTCCTTCAAGCCGGTTCCATCGCAAAGCACCTTCAGCTCGTTCTCGTCAGTCATGTATCGCACGAAAGCCGAACTACTTGACGTCGAAGTGGGGTTGTTGAAACTGCTGCACACCGCCGGCTGGACACCCTATTCTCGATTGGCGGCGGCAAGCCAAGAGGACCCTGAAGGCCGGATGATGTCGTTCATTCAAGAAGGCAGCATTCTGACGCTGTTCATCAGCCGCCCGGCGGACGCTCCGGATGAATTTTCCGTTCAGGTGAGCACGCAGATCACCAGCAAGTCATTGCCGATTCCTTCCGATGCCGGTTGGATTGAATTCGACAATTCCACCGAGTTGCAACTGGTGGCGAACACCAAGATGGATCTGAAGCAAACGGCCGAATTCTATGATAAGGAAATGGCCGCCGATGAATGGATTGCGCGAGAATCCGGGCGAGGTTTCAAAGAGGACCGTGGCTTCATGCCGTTCATTCGTGGCCAGCAGGACGTGCTGATTCGCTTGGTGGCTCAACCGGACGGCGGTACCCGCATCATCGTCGGTGAAGCCGAACGTTCGTCGTGGCAGTTGGAGAAGCTGAACAAGGACGACGGAGCAGGAAAAGGTGGGCTTGAGGCCGCCGACGTGCCGTTGCCGAAAGCCGCCACCGCGGTCAAGTTCGAGGTCGATCAGAAGCAGATCTTGTTTGAGCTGAGTGACGTTAGCCCGCCAGATCTTGCCGATCAGTTCGCCAACTCGCTCGCGCCGCTTGGCTGGAAGCTTGAAAAAGGCGGTGTGGTGAGCAACGACTATGTTCTGGCGACATTCAATAAAGCGAAAGCCGAACTTCAAATCCGAATTCGGATGAACGGGAAGAAGACCGCGGCGATGGTTAGCGGCGATGGGTTGCTATGGTCGAAACCACTGCCGGCGGCGCCGGTTCGGATCTCGTACGGTACCTGGCTGCGCCGCGAAAAGAAGGATGCCACGCTTGATCGCCTGGACGAATACGTCGCAGAGATGCGGATGGTTCCACTTAAGGCCGCGGCTGAAAAGTAGTTGTGAGTGTGCGACACTGAGCGGATCGAATCCCGCCCCAGAAATCGGGGCGACAGATCTTTCTGGACTGGTCGAGCCGCGTCGGGCATACGATTTGTCTCGATTTGCAACTGCTTACCCCGTCATAAATTCCGCTCGACATCTCGACTTTGTCATCTGAAAATTGCCCTATTTACTGCGGTTTTCCGATCAAAATCGGTCTTTGCCCAAAGTCGGGTCTGTGGTAGAAGTCCGTCCTCCCCTAGAATACCCCTCCCGCCGATCGACTGAGCGAGGTCATTGCCTCGCGAGTTGTCGACATACCACTGGATGAATCATTGTGTGGTCATTGAAAGGTGCGAAGCGAGCGATCATTTTCGCTGGCTGTCTTGCCGCAGCCTATACCCAACTGACAACATCTCCGGCGACGATCCAATACATTCGAGCACTGGGTGCGAATGAGTTTCACATTGGCATCCTGGGCGCCATGCCAACGCTGATGTTGTTCATGCAGTTTGTGTCCGCCGTCGTGGTGAACCACCTCGCCTATCGTCGTCGGTTATGGTTCTGGGCGGCGATGACGCATCGTTTGATGCTGTTGCCGACCGCGCTGGGGCCCTGGCTCTTTCCAGAAATGTCCGATCAGTTCTGGGTTTGGACGTTGCTGATCACCACCGCAATCAATCAGGGATTGCTTCATTTCAGTTCGCCATTATGGCTGAGCTGGATGGGCGATTATCTGCCTCATAAGGGGCTTAGCAGTTTCTGGGGGCAACGCCAGTTGTGGACACAAATTGCGGCGGCCGGATCGCTGTGCGCCGCCGCGTTTCTCGTTCACCAATCCGGGCTGCCCATTGATATCAGCTATGCCGTCATGACTTGCATCGGAACGCTGTGCGGCGTGATTGACCTGTTGCTGTTCTTCAAGGTTGCGGAACCACCTGTGCAGAAGGCGCCGTCGCCGCGATTGATGAAAGTATTGACCGAGCCCTTTCACAGCAGCGAATTTCGTCGCTATATCGGCTTCATGTGCTTCTGGAACTTTGCCGCGATGGCGGGCGCTCCGTTTATCAGCCTTTATCTTCTGTCAGAAGTCGGCATGGATCTGTTTCATGTGCTGCTGCTCTGGACCATCTCCTGGGTCGGCGGCGCCATGTTTTCCCGGACGCTAGGTCGTTGGGCCGATGCCCATGGTTCGCAGCCGGTGCTCGTGATGTGTGTTGCGCTCAAGTCCAGCAATATGCTCGCGCTGCTTCTGATCCCCCCATCTCCGTCCATTGCCTTTTGGGTCCTGGCCCCGTGTTTCATGCTGGATGCCGCACTGAATGCCGGAATCTTGATCGCCAATAACGGCTTCATGATCAAGAATTCACCGTCCGAGAATCGCACGATGTACATTGCCGCGACTCAAGCCGTGGCGGGGGTTGTTGGAGGGTTAACCTCCATTCTGGCCGGGCTGGTGATGCAGCAGCTTTCAGGGACGCAGTGGAATGTCCTCGGCTGGACGCTGGGGCAGTTTCAGATCATGTTTCTGGCGAGCATCGCCCTGCGATGGGTGGCGTTGCTGATGACCCGCTACGTCAATGAGCCAAGCGCACGTCACACTTGGGACGTTGTTCAGGAAATGGCTCGAGACACGCTCGAACGGATGGAAGTCCGCAGGACACGTGTCTTCGCCCGAGTCAGAGTCATTACAAAGCGAAGGCTTCGAACCGGTTCCGTGATCGATGGCACAAGTCAGGGCCTAGGAGCGGACATTCCGGGCGGCCATGCGCGAGTCCCAGCGCCGAAACGTGCGCGGAGATTACGTCCGCGCCGGTCTCAGCCTATGTGACCACGGTTCTAATGTTCCCACAGGGTATCGTTGAGCGCCCTGTCGATGAATGCCGGTTCCTAGCGGCGATACTGAATCTGATTCAGTTCACCCGTCGAGGGCATCGTCGGTGGCAGCAATGTTTCTGGCAGGTTGCCGGGGACCGTGACGGTGTGCTGAAACGCCGGTTGCTGAACCTGCGGATATGCCATTTGTTGGGCTGGAACGTGCAGTCCCGTTGGTTGGGCGACCCAGGATGGATGCTGCTGAGCCACGGGCTGAACGTACCCGTAGGGCACATGGGCCGGTTGATACCGCGACACCTTCAGCATGGTCGCCTGATCGTGGTACTTGTGCCAGAACTGTTGCGAGTACGGCATTGAGGGGCGTTCTCCCCAACCCGCCGCCGTTTGCGACTGAGAAAGCACATCTTTGTAATTGTACGGACGGAAGACGCCATGACCGCCGTAAGCGGGAATTTCTTGGAAGTAGCCATGCACCCAGCTCATCTGAGAATCGGACGCGTAGTGCTGCTCTGCGGAACCTTCAAACCCGTATTGCCCGTACGCACGAGCTGGCACAGGAGCGTTTGGCATTTCCGATGGGCCGGGGGAACCGACCTGCATTGCAAGTCCGACCGCAAGATTGATGAGGCCGTTCGGCATGGATCTATCCTTCCGTGTCTATTCCGCGGCCATGCCGCTTGATCGGTTGATGGGTCGATCGGTCATGATGCCGATCGAAGCACTCAAGCACAGTCTCTGGATGAGTTTCTGCGGCTGATTTCCTAAATCACCTTGTCGCTATCGGCGCTCCTTGAGCGAATCTTCCTGAGTTCTGGGCTGAACGCTAATTGTTTCGGGATCGCTACTGACAGATTGAACCGCGATGTCGCTAGAAGCCGTCAGGTCGGGACGGGATTCCGCTCGTGATGTCCAGTTTGCCTCCAGATGCTCCATCATCAGGGGTTAGGTTTGGTTATCTCCACATGACGCTCGCCGCGGACGAACGCAAAACCTGCAGTCTGTCGCGGTTTGTTTGTGTGTCTTAGGCAAACTTTAGGGGGTGTGTCGTGAATTCACCTCATATTGAGAGCCTTCGAGTGGAGCTTCGAATCTGAATTCACACGCAATCTGCCAACAGAGAACGACGAGACGATTGAGGCCAGTCCGAGGTCCCAAGTCCCTCAAAATAATCCCCCGGCAATGTTCCCCTGTGGAGACACTCGCGCTATGTTGATCTCGAAATCGTGTCGCATGTTTTTGGCCGCGGCTGCGGTCGCAGTAATGGCACCGGCGTCGCAAGCAGGATGTAACTGCTCGGTTCCTCCTTCACCCGTTGTTTCCACCTACACTCCCACTTCCGCCGCTGCGTGGGGCGGTGCGCCTGGCTATGCTGGCTCACCTGGTGGGTATGGGGCTACGGCGGTGGGCACCGGCCCGTCTGCCTATGACGACTACAACTCTGCCGGTCCGCACTGGGCACCCGGGGGCTACGAACCGCGAGTGGGATCGCCTGCGTACTACCACGATCCCGCGGGCGGGCAGTATGTCGTCACCGGAAATCCCTACTACGATCATTTTGGTCCAGGGTTTCACCGTCAAGATCTGCACGGACACTACCGCTTTCCGTACTACAACTACCGGGCTCCCTGGTACTACCCCGGTCGTGCGGTCTACAACCGAAACACCAATTTCCCCTGGTGAGGCCCATTTCAATTGACACGCGATGATTCAAGCAGATCGCATCACGTCAGCACGCCGATGATTTGCTTGAATCGCCTGCTTGGTTGTGACAAGGAGGCGTTCTGGCGGGCGACGCTCGCGCATCCGCCAGAGCCCATTGGGGCTGTTTGACTAGGCTTGCGGTGATTGAAGTCTGTGAACGAGCGATTCGAGCATCGTGAGTTTCTCTTCAATTCGGTCGTCGAGTGAGTTCTTGACGACCACTTCGAGTTCGCGGGCACAGTCGGTCAGCATTGGGAATCCCGCCATTCCGCCGGACCCTTTCATCCAGTGCGCGAGTTCTTTGAGCTGAGTTCGGTTGTTTGATTGGTAGGCGCTCTGCATCTCGAACATTTTGTCGTGTGCGCGTTCGACGAACTCACGCACGAGTTCCGCAAACGGTGGTTCTTCGATGGGCAATTCCGAAACGATCAAATCAGAGTGATCTTTTGGCCGGGGCGCGGTTACGTCGCCGGGCTCGACATCAACGTTTTTTCCTGAGAGGAGCGCGATGATTCTGGCAAGGAGCAATTCTTGCCGAATCGGCTTCGACAGATATTCCGTACAACCTGCCTGCAGACAACGCTCTTCATCGCCGCGCATGGCGTGTGCCGTCAAGGCGACGATTGGATTGGTGAATCCTTCTGCTCGTAGCTGCGCGGTGGCCGAGTAGCCGTCCATAATCGGCATTTGCATGTCGATGAGAATCAGGTCAAACTGCTCGTTGCGGACTGCAACAACCGCTTCCAGGCCGTTCTCGACGAGAACCACATCGGCACCTGATCGGACGAGTAACAATCGAATCAGCTTACGATTCGTCTCGCCATCTTCGGCCACCAGAATCCGCTTCGAACGAATCGATTGCTTCAAGATTGAATCGGCGGTGCTTGGTTCGTCCATCACGATATCTTCGAGCGGAGACGAAGACATGCGCACGTTGTCCATCGAACCGGTATCGACAGTGAACGAAAACGTGCTGCCCTGTCCCTGTTCGCTCTTGTATCGAATCTCGCCCCCCAATCCTTCGACGATGCTCTTGCAGATGGAAAGGCCCAGGCCCGTGCCTCCGAATCGGCGGGTCACCGAACTGTCACCTTGTGTGAACGGATTGAACAGCGCGGTCTGTGTTTCTTCGGGGATACCCACTCCGGTATCAATGACATCGATGGCGAGCGTCCGCGACGCGGGGTCAATTCGTGCGACGACGTTGACGCCCCCGGTTTCGGAAAACTTGACTGCGTTACCAATCAGGTTCATCAGCAGTTGTCGCAGGCGAAGGGGATCGCTTTCGATCGATTCGGGCACGACGCCATCCCAGCGGTATTCGAGACTGAGATTTTTTTCGCGTGCTTTGGGGCGCAGGATCGAAATGGCGTCGGAAATCACGCCATGGGGTGAAAAACGGACCCGTTCAAAATCCATTTGGCCGGCCTCAATCTTCGACAGGTCCAGAATGTCGTTGATCAGGACCAGCAAGCCCTCACCACATCGTTTGATCGTCCTAAGGTAGTCTCGTCGATCCGCTTCCTTCAGGCTGTGATCATGGATCACGATGTAGTCGGCGAAGCCCAAAATCCCGTTCAGTGGCGTACGAATTTCGTGGCTCATATTCGCCAGAAACCGGCTTTTGGCCAGGCTGGCCGCCTCGGCGGCTTCCTTGGCGCGAACCAGTTCCTGTTGAATTGTTTCGCGTTGCGAGATTTCGTCTTGCAGTTCACGCGTACGTTGTTCGACGCGAATTTCCATTTCATCGCGCGCTTGTTTCAGTTCCGACTGCGACGTCTGAATCTTCTGAACCATCTGGTTGAACGACCTGTAGAGAACAGCCAGTTCATCGCGCGAATCGGTGGTGACACGAATCGTATAGTCGCCATTGGTTGTGATGTTTCGGGCGGCGTCCGCCAGTTGCAGGATGGGGCGCGAGATCAACGACTGCATCATCGAACCGAACAGCAGCGCGACGGCCAGCGAGCAGAGCGTCAGGATCACGATCATTGTCGCATGACTACGGGCCTGCTCGTAGAACTCGCGCATGTTTGCTTTCAGATAAACGACGCCGACTTCGCGGCCCCGCTCAATCATCGGATAGAACAATTCGAGTTCACCAAATTCGGTGTAGCGATACGAATCGTGTTCGATAGGAAGTGCGATAGGATCCGTCTGCGTTCCTGCCGGCAGATCGGATGTCAGCGGCGTTCCTGTGTTGGAGAACAAGCCTACGGTCGCCACGGACGGATGCGATTTGACCAGCATCAGCATGGATCGTGCGGCATCATTCCCGGGTTTCTCAACCGTCGCAAGCCCGGCGAATGCCAGCAGTTCTGCTTTCGATCGAAGTTCTTCAATCTGAGCCGATCGCAACAGCCTCAGGTCATGCCAGATGAACCCCGTACAGGCCATTAGGAGCGCCATCGTGCCGGAAACGGCGGCGAGCAGGACCAGCTTCTTTTTGAGTTCGAGATTCTGAATCCAAAGCATTGCCCGTTCCTGCCATCCTGCGGAGTAACTGGAGGCTGGTGACATCCAACCCGCCATCAGATGCCGTGTTCACATTGCAGTGGGGATGTTTGAGTTGGTTTCATCAGGCTGCTGCCATCGGCAATCTGGGTCACTCGGGGTCTGCTAGTTCGATTTGTGTCTGAACAATCAGATCGCGCTGGGAAATGAATGTGTCGACGATCTTCGGGTCGAAGTGGCTGCCGCTCTCGTTCGTGATGATTTCGAAGCACTTGCTGATGGGGTAGGCCGGCTTGTAGGGACGGCGACTGCTGAGTGCGTCGAACACATCGGCGACCGCAGTAATACGACCTTCGATCGGAATATCCTCACCGGCAAGCCCCAGGGGATATCCCGTTCCATCCCATCGTTCGTGGTGCGTTAGAGCGATCCGAGCTGCCATTGTCAGCAGGGGTGAGCGAGGAACATCCAGAATGCGCGATCCAATCAATACATGCTGGCGCAGTCTCGTCGACTCGCGGTCTCCCATGCGTTCGACGATTCGCTTTCCGAACAGCGTGTGACGCTGCATCTGTTCAAATTCCTCCGGCGTCAGTTTGCCGGGTTTCAGCAGAACTTCGTCCGGAACGCCGACCTTACCGACATCGTGCAGCTGAGCCGCCTGCTCGAGCATCAGTGCATCATGTTCGCTCCAGCCCAAGGCGAGTCCAATCAAACCGGCGTACTGGCCAACCCGTTCGACATGTCGGCCGGTCACGTCGTCCCGATATTCGACGGCGCGAGCCAGGCAGAAAATGACGTCTTGGCGCGAAGCTTCCAGTTCCAGCGTTCGTTGCTGAACAGCCGCTTCCAGCGTTTGCGCGTAATTTTTTAGACTGTCCTGATGCTGCTTGACGGTCAGCACGTTCCGGACGCGCGGCGCCAGTTCGCTCGGATCGATCGGTTTCGTGAGAAAATCGGACGCCCCGTACTCGAGGACCGTCAGCTTCGTGCTGCGGTCGGTTGAGGCCGTCAAGATGAGGACAGGAATATGACTGAGTTCCGGCTTCGATCGCAGTTGGCGAAGAATGTCTACGCCCGACACGACCGGCATCATCACATCCAGAATGACGAGATCTGGCATCTCTTCCGCAATTTGCGAGACGGCGCGAGTGGCATCCGACAGTCCAATACAGCGTTTGTAGCCCAGTTCGTTCAGATACTTCTGGCAAACTTTGACGTTGATGGGTTCGTCATCGACGATCAGAATCTTGGTTTGGGCTGCGATTTCGGCGTCGACGGCAGGTGGAAACGCTTTCGCACCAAAGCGAGTTTCCCCGCCCTGTGTGAGCGAACTGAATCCATGTTCGATGTCATCCAGTAGTTTTTCAACGTTTGAACTTGTCGACATCGCCGAGATGGACTGGCCCATTCGCAGACTCCGCTGTTCAAAATGCCCCAACAGGGATTCGATCGCATCAAACGTGATGCATTCCACTTGCCCCGCACGCGAATCTAGTTCGCTTTCCGCAACGACATGACTTGCACCGTTGAAAAAGCGAAACGTTCACAAAACGACAGGGTCTCCAAAGGAACTTTGCCGTCTTCTCTGTCGAGTTGCATTGTGTCGATCGTAGTGAATGTTTCGTCGGGCCTGCTGGATTCTTGGGTAACTCGCACCCGAAGCTCGCTTCAGGACAAAATGGCGCTGATTGTTGCCCGCAACCAGGTTCGTACGGTGGGCAAATTCTCACTTCGTCGTTCCTGCGACCGTGGTGGATGTGGGGGTGGAACTCGTTTGTCTGGAATTGGCGACCCAGAATTCCCATGGGAAATGATGGCTTGTCGCATATCACTGTCGGGCGGCCAACGACTAGAATGGACCGCTGAAATCGCGAGTATCGATTCTGTTAAGAAGATGCTTGATAATCAGTTACAGAAGAATCAAAGGTCCGACGAGGACTTATTTGCGCCCGGTTCAAGTGAACCACTGGTGCGATTTCCCGAGATGAAATATGGCCAAGCCCGATCCAACCAAACCCGACTACTCGCTCGAACGCGTTGTCTGCCGTAATCGCAAGGCCAAACACGAATACGAGCTCACAGACTCGCTCGAATGCGGGATCATGCTGCACGGCAGCGAGGTCAAGAGCGTCCGTAACAACAAGATCTCGATCGAAGAAGCGTGGGTTCGCGTGCAAGGCGGCGAGGTTTGGCTGGTCGGTTGCGACATTGCCGAATATCCCCAGGCGACCTACTTGAATCACGATCCGAAGCGTCAACGCAAGCTTTTGATGCACCGCCGTGAGATTCGCAAATTTGCCGAAGTGGCCAGTCAGAAGGGGTTGGCGATCGTTCCGCTTGATGTTCATCTGATTCGCGGAAATGTGAAAGTGACCATCGCCGTCGGCAAGGGCCTGAAGCGTCACGACAAGCGTGAAAAACTGAAGGAACACGATGCGAATCGCGAGATCCGACAGGCGCTGCGTCGGCAAGACGACTGAATCAGTCCAGCGAGTGGCATCAATCCGGAATTGCGGCAATCAAGTGAGATAGATACTGATGGTGAAAAAAACTCCATTGCAGGTTGCTTTGGAACAAGGGCTGGCTGAAGGAGGCAACCTGTTTGAGTCGCTCAATGAACTCGAGCACTACGAGATCGAATCCGTAGAAGATGCCGAGGCGTTGGTCGACGCGATGGAATCGTACGTGCAGTTGCCCGTCGAGCCGCCTGGGACCCACGCGCCCTTTCATCAGCTTGTTTCGTTGTTTCAGGCTGTGACCAGTGTGACGCCATTTCAGTACCTGGTGCGACGCGGCATTCCGCTGCTCATTCAAGCCTATGATGCGCGTTTGCCGCAGTCTGAAGACCAGCAGAACGAACTTCTGTTCGCGATCAAAATCTTTGCACGCTATGGATTGGAGGAAGGCTTCGATCGGTTGGTTCAGGCCGCGTATCATCCCATCCTGCGTGAAGGGTATCTGTGGTCGGTGATCTTCGAGCAACTCGGCGATCTCGATCCGGCAGTTCCCGATTTGATCGAGCGATTGAGCGATCCGTTGCCCGACGGCTTTGCCAGTATCGCCTTTCTCGACTGGGTCAATCGATTGGCACGCGAAGAGCTGATTACGGGGCATCCATTCGATTCGCACGACGGCACTCAGAAACTTCGCTATTGGCTGAGGAGCAGCGATAAAGACGAGTTCAGTTTTGCCCATAGCGCTGCGGGTGCACTGCCCTTCATTAGCGAACCACAGCGCGTCCAGCTTCTGGCACTCGCCATGGACCATCCTGATTCCGCCGTGCAGATGGAGGCGGCATGGGCTTCCGCGCATCTCGGCAGCGAAGCCGGGCTGAAGTTTCTCGTCAGGCTCTGTCTCGATCGCAATTTCTCGACGACGGCATGTGCTTATCTGGAAGAGCTTGGCCGTGAGGATGTCATTCCCGATGCCGCGAATGAACCTGACTTTCGTGCGATCGCCGATCTGTGCGATTGGCTGTCTGATCCACAAGAGTTCGGTCGTCCGCCGGATGAGATCGAATTGTACGACACGCGCGAGATCTTTTGGCCACCCACCAATGACGTGCGACAACTTTGGTTATTTCGATACCGGTTTGTTGCTGACGAGGCTGGTGAGTCGGATGAATGCGGCCTGGGAATGTGTGGCAGCATCACCTATTCGCTGTTCAATGAAACGAATTTCGATATGGCGGCTGAAGACGTCTATGCCCTTCACTGCTGTTGGGAATTGGAAATGAATTCCGACTCACGGGCGCCTGAAGAACGCACGATCGCTGCCGGTCGCGCGATTCTGGAAGCCGGTGCGCGTGGGGAGTATTCGAATTCTGACGACGACGATGACGATTTTTGACCGGGCAGCCCTGGCGTGCCGTTCACGGCGATCGATCGGGCCTCATTCCGACAGGTGTCAAGCCCGACCCCATCATCTTTCCATTGGATACGGCTCGGTGCGGTGGTTGGATTCCAGCCAGTGGTCGCAAGACCAATTGGGGGGCAATTCCCAGCATGATCGTCAATGTCGCAGCAATGGCGGCAGCGAGAAATGGTCCTCGCGTGCCTGAGATCACCGGACGCATGTGTGGTGCTTCGAGATACGTTTCTCGCATCAATCGGACGGCGATTCTGGCGACAAAAAGAGTGGCCAGGATTCCCATCAGGATGACAAAGCGAATTGCCGGTTCCGGCAAGAAGACCGGCGATTCGTGTTTTGCATGCAAGTTATGGACCGCAAGCAGGGTCAACCAGCGTACCCAGAAACCGGCAGTCCAAGGGATCGCAACCGTGCTGGCGAGGGCCACAGTTAACGACAGGGCGCTGATCGGTGCCGTCCGGCCGAGTCCCTTGAGATCTTCCATGAACTCCACGTCACGGTCTTTTCTCGCCAATGTACACAAGACCCAGAAGACTCCGCCGCAAGAAAGTAGTCCCGCCAATTGCGTCAGCACGAGCACGGACATTGTTTCGGGTAGCGGGTGCGTGGCTGCGGCACGAAATTGCGGATGCCCGGATTCCGCCGCCGCCAGCATCCATCCGATGCTCAGCCAGCCATTTTGAAGCAGAACCAATCCGCCCAGCCAGCGTGGCAGCGAACGAACTCCCGGTGATTCGGCTCGTGACGACATCACACTCGCCACGACAAAGTTTACGAGGATGATTGCTGTCAACAGCGTACTGAGAGATTGATCAAAACCTGCAAACGTGACGCTGCACAATCGCGTGAGGACAATTGAGCCTGCGAGTTGCTGGGCCAGGATGGTTAACCCCGTCAACTTCAGCCGTTGATCCGAGCGATTGAGGCCAAGTCCGAAATGGAACGGAACCAGTCCCATGCGTGCCAGTTGGCTGACGATGATCAGTCCCGCGGCAAGTAAGATCATCTTCGAAGGCGCGCCAATCGAAGTCTGCTCGCCACCAGGGGCGTAGGCGTCGACAAGGATCAGTCGGGTCGCATTCAACTGAGTTGTGCCCGTGCTATTCGCCATCAGCGCGATGCCATACCACATGAATGCCGAAGACAGCCAGCGGAGGCGGTCATCGACACGTTCGGTCTGGGCACCCGGGTGTCGGGTTGCGTCGCGCTCCCGAAGTCTTATCCCGCGCAACGCAAGGCTCACGATTTCGATCGACAGGCCCATCGTCAGGAAATCGTTTGCGCATGCGGCGAACATCAATCCGGCCAGCAAAAACAAGACGTATCCGCTTGATCCTGGCTCGGTCCGTTCGTCGGTCGCCTGATCCCAGGTTGCGAGTCCCGCGAGAGCTCCAAATAACAGCACGACCCACTGCTCGGCCGCGGACAGGGTGTCCTGCGCCCAGATCGATTCGGTGTCGCTATTGCCTGGAAGTACACCCTGCGACTGGCGTTCGAAGAGCAGAAATCCGGACGCCAGCACGAGTCCCAACAAGAGAAACGGCCCATGAAGCGACTTTTCAGGGATCCTCAGCAACCGCGTTGTGATCATGTTCAGACTTGCCATCGCAAGTAAGATCATCGGCGGTAAGGGAAGCGGCATAGGGCAGCATCACGTTCAGATTCAACGAACAGACAAGACCAGCCGGTCATTCCAACTCGCAAAGGCCGGTTCAATCGAAGTCAACTCGCAGACGGCGTGCAACGGGCCTGGAATCAAATGATGACCGCGATGTGACAGCAGTGTCTCGCCAAACAAGGTGAACAGCAAGCGCACCACGGTGACTGCTGGTGATGACTCCCGAAAGTTTGCGATTCCACTTATGCTGCACCGGATCGTGCAAGTCTGTTGGTGAACGGACGAAATCGCAAACGCTTTAATGGAAGAGATCGGCCAAGAAGAAATGACCTACTGTGGTGTGCTCAATGTTGACAAGCCAGCCGGGGTGACCTCACGTGACATTGTGAATCAGGTGGTTCGATTGGTTCGTCCCGCCAAAGCCGGCCATGCCGGTACCCTTGATCCATTGGCGACTGGCGTTTTGGTCGTGTGTGTCGGCCACGCCACACGGCTCATCAATCTTGTGCAGGAAGGACGTAAGCGATACTTGGGCCGATTTGCACTCGGCCAAACCAGTGACACCGATGATGTGACGGGAAATCTTCAGGCGGGGGGTGACTGGAGTGGGATTACCAAAGCGCAGCTTCAGGCCGAATTGACGCAATTTGTTGGTCGCATTGATCAGACGCCTCCGCAGTTTTCGGCCGTGCACGTTCAAGGCCAGCGGGCTTACGATCTGGCACGGCGCGGCGTGACGGTTGAGCTGGCTGCTCGGCCCGTCGACATTTTTTCGCTGGAACTGACGGCGTTTCAACCTCCCGAATTTGAATTGGACGTCATCTGTGGCGGCGGGACGTACATTCGGTCGATCGGCCGGGATTTGGGTGCCAGGCTGGGATGTGGCGCGCTAATGACCGACCTTCGGCGGCTTGCAGTTGGCCACTATGAGATCGCCAATGCCGTCCAATCTGACCAGATTACGGCAGAATCGATTGGTCAAATGCTAAGATCACCGCTCGAAATTGTGTCACACCTGCCAAGACGCGAGCTGACGCAGGCCGAGGCGATCGCCGTTCGCTGCGGGCAAAGCATCGCTGCTTCGGACCCCGCCACCAATGATTCCGATTTGAATCGGTTTGAACGCCGTACATCCCTCGTTGATTCGGAGGGCCAACTGGTGGGTGTTGGCGAACTGGATGCGGCGACGGAACGACTTCAGCCTCGCATCATCTTCCCGGCGTCGTAACGTACGCCGGGAAGCGAGTACTGCATCAAAACCAACTTAGCCGTTGGCAGGTTCAAGCGCTGATGCCGAATCATCGAATTCGATCGACTCGAGCTGGTCGATCGGTACCAGATCCCGCAGGGGATGTGGTATCTCATCGAGCGGCAAGGGATCGCGTTTTGAACTTTCTGCACTCGGAACCCACGCAGATTTTCGAGTGACGGGTGATGACTCGCCACAATCGGCTTGAGCTTTCTCGACCGCGGACGCGGAAATCTGCAGCGGTGTGGCAATCGTATCTGGCAGCAGCGCGGGAGCCGCCAGAGGGAACTGATCGCGGTTGCCGCTTCGGCCCGTCATGGGTTTCCGATCCAGGACTTTTTGCGGTGGAGCGGGGTTTCCGACGTCGCGGAACCTGTTCGCATCAATCTTGAATTGAGGGTTTTTCGAAGAGGCCGGTCGTGCGACCACCGAGGTGGCGTGCGATGGCGGTGGCGCTGGTCGAGTAAATTCTGGTTTCGATTCGCTGACAGAGTTTTCGAGTCGTGCAGTGTCCGTAGGAGGAACTGGGATGCTTGTTGCTTGAGGCAAATTCGCTTTTGTTTCTTCAGACAGCGCCGTCGCGGTTTTTGGCACGACCAGTGAGGGCTGGGCGACCGCGACAGGAGGCGTCAAGATGCTCGGTGATGCTGACAGCGGAATGTCCGACTTTGGATTGGCGATTTGTGGCGGCTCGCTAGGTGATTCCACCACAGGTGCTTTGGGACGAATGCGATCACGATACAGAATCAACGCGTCGAGCGAATGGAACAGCGGTCCGCAATCGATCATCGTGTTCTGATGAGCCACCAGTTCTCGAGACAGCGTCCAGACCGCGTTGCGAACCCACGTTTCGTTCAAGCGTTCCTGCGGAAGGCTGATAGACAGGAACTCCATCGTGTGTCCGGTCGTATTGAATCGATTGTTGACGTCGTTGGTATGCATCTTCCCTTTGTACGATTCACTCGAGAATGAGCCGTCTTCATTCTGCAGTGAGCGTGCAAGTTCGATGTGCTGCCGAATTTTCCTGTCGGCTTGCAACCAGGCTCCACGCAATTTCCCCCCGTTTTGAAGGTACTTGTCACGGGCGCGCGTCAAAGCAAACAAGCGGTGATTTCCACCGCAGGGGGCTCCAACGACCGGTGCGTCTGATTCCATCTGAACCAGCCGTTCAATGCTCCAGGTTTCATTGTCCTTATTGAGCCAGACCGCGTCGGATTTGAGGTAGTGCTGCAGGGTCCACAGGACCCAGGTCACTTCTTCCTTGGTGTTGACTTCTTTCATCGTGTTATTGAGCAGGTCATTCAGCGTGACCACTTTTCCTTGCACATGGAATTTGTGATCCAGTGGCAAGTTCGAATGGGAAAGCAGAGCCAGGAACTGTCCCGGATGACCTTCGAAGTAATACTTCTGTGTGTACGGATGGAACTTCGCACCGTGCGGCGTCAGCATCAGCCAAGGTTCGCCAGCGAACTTTGGCTCTGTCGTTGATAGCCACTGGATGGCGTTGATCTTTTCGGAACCGGACTTCAGCAGGGTTTCATTCCGCAGGGCCAGGATGCAGTGAAAAATCTGCCATGGCGAATGCGGGTTGCTTCCTGTTGCAGTCAGATAGCGTTTGCTGGTGACCTCGATCGCGCGATCCAGCATCTGCTGAAACGGATCGACGGGTTGAGATTTCGCCGCGGCGCCCAATTCCGTCGTACCCGGCTGGTTCGCGGTGGCCGCCGTTGCCGGGACCGGTGCGGGGGCCAGCGACGGGGTGGGCGCAGGTGCCGGGGCTGGCGCCGAATTGTTCAAGAACTGTCGGGCGACGGACTTCGCACGGCCTACCTGCGCAATGGAATGCTCGGGCTCTGACATGACGCAGAGCAACCCAGCAATCAGTGCGGGCCTCAAGGCAGACCGAAAAACAAATTTTCGCACAATAACTCCTGACCAATACAGACGCTTCGTCGTCTAATCTCATATCGGCATTCGGGCGAGCGCGAGCGTAGGCAGGCCACAAGACTGCGCCGCTCGGAATTCAGCCGATGCGATTGCGGCGACATTCTCGAACGGCCAGGAACTGCGGGAATCGGCACCAATCGCTGATGAAGTCATCCGCGATTGGGAATATACGTCAAAGGACGTGCTGGTTTTTCGGCAGTTGGCGAATGCGTCCACTACATGGTACGGGACAAGTAGTGGATGCTTCGCAATCGTCATAGCTTGCCACGACAAAGTGTCACTGCAGAAGTGCCTGAAATGCAGCAATTGCCTGCAAATTCGATCGAGGCGGGAACACTTGTGCGGGTTTGTTGAGTGCGATTAGCAGTGCGGAATTGGCTCGATTGACGCCCTATGAGCTGGCGTCGCTCCTGACGGTTGGACGAGTTGCTCGCGATCCGTGGAAATGCGCTCTCACGCCAGACTTCCTCGTGCGGAAGACGGCCGCTACGTTACACACCGGGATGCCTGCCACTTGAGTTTAGAAACGCCTATGTCGACCTACACCAATATTGCCGCTTACAAATTCGCTCCACTACAGGAGTTGAAAGCGTTACGTGAACGACTGAGCGCTCTGTGCAAGGGGTGGCGGTTGAAGGGCACAATTCTGCTCAGCACCGAAGGGGTCAATCTGTTCGTTGCCGGAACTCGGGCCTCGATCGATTCGCTGCTTCAGGAGTTGCGCTCGGTTCCGGGACTTGAGCAGCTTGAGGTGAAATTCAGCGAAAGTGACGAGCAACCCTTCCGACGTATGCTCGTCAAAATCAAACGCGAAATCATTGCTTTCGGTGTGGAAGGTATCGACCCCGCCCGCAATCCCTCGCCAAAATTGAAGGCCCAGGAACTCAAACGCTGGCTCGACGAGGGGCGTTCGGTTGTTCTGCTGGATACGCGCAACGACTATGAAGTTCAGCTGGGCACGTTCCAGAATTCGGTCAATTTGAAGATCGACCATTTCCGCGATTTTCCGCAGGCGGTGCAAAAACTTCCGGATTCTCTCAAGCAGCAGCCGATCGTGATGTTTTGCACCGGCGGAATTCGCTGCGAGAAGGCCGGGCCTTTCATGCAGCGCGAGGGGTTTGAACAGATCTTTCAACTCGATGGCGGCATCCTGAAATATTTCGAAGAATGCGGAGCGGACCATTACACGGGTGAATGCTTCGTGTTTGATCAGCGTGTCGGCGTCGATCCCAGTCTGCACGAAACTGAAACCACACAGTGCTTTGTGTGCCAGTCGCCGCTCAGTTCTGACGATCGAGCCGACGCTCGATTCATCGAAGGGAAATCGTGCCCATTCTGTTTTCAGCCACCTGACGAATTGCGCAACCAGTCGTTGATCGAGCGGCATGAATTGCTTCGCCGAATTGTTTCGCCGTTGCCAGGTAGTCAGCCTTACGAGAACCATCGTCCACTGAATGTTCCTGCCGAATTCGACGGGCGGACGATGCTCGATTTTCTGTCCACAATCTTCAGTCACATTCCAGCGGATGACTGGAAACGCGCGTGCGACGAAGGTCGGCTGCGAAAACGACATGTGCCCAGACAAGGACGCACGTTAGAGGACGAATCATCGACACCTGTCGCCGGGGACGCGATTGTGCGTGCGGGCGCTCAGTACTTTCATGTGCAGCCTGCTGCTCCAGAGCCCGATGTGAACGCGGAGATTCGAATTGTCCACGAAGACGAGGCGATTCTGGTGGTTCACAAGCCAGCACCGCTTCCGATGCACCCGTGCGGCCGATTCAACCGAAACACGCTGCAACACATCCTTGGCAAGCTTTATCATCCTCAAAGCCCAAGACCTGCTCATCGCCTTGATGCAAACACCACCGGCCTGGTTCTATTCAGTCGCACGCGCCATTTCGCGCGAATATTGCAGGCACAGTTTGATCCTAATCAAGGTGGGGGAATTGAAAAGCGCTATCTTGCGCGGGTGCAGGGGCATCCACCGCATGATCAGTTTCACTGTGACTTGCCAATTCAAGATGAAGCGAGCGAGCTGGGGTCTAGAGCGATTGACTTCGAGCACGGGCTTCCTGCACGAACTGAGTTTCGCGTGCTCGACCGGTATCCCGACGGGACCTCACTGTTAGAAGCCGTCCCGATCACAGGACGGACGAATCAGATCCGCGTTCATCTGTGGCATCTGGACTATGCCATTTGCGGCGATCCAACCTACCTGCCGAATCGCCGTCTCGGTGAGGTCCAGACCGCGGCGTTGGGCAGTGCACCGCTCTGCTTGTTCGCGCATCGAATCGCACTTGTGCACCCGCTGACGAGGCGGCGAGTCACATTTGAGGCACCGCCTCCGTCGTGGTGTGAATCAGACGCCGGAAAATGAAAACGCTCCGAGCAAGCGAGTTGCTCGAAGCGAAATATCTCATCGTGATCAGTCGTTGTCAGTTTCCAAGCGAAGCTGTTCGTGGCACGGGCTGTTGTGCCGTTTGCGTCAGCGGCAGGAAACCCCATTGCGTTTCCTGGGCACGAACCACGTAGAACTTGACTTGATGTGGTGAGTCGGCGGACACCGTCTGGCCACTCAGGTGGTTCATGATCCAGGTGATATTGTCGACGCTGATGGTTTCCCACTTATCCAAACCGACCAGGACGTCACCCTTTCGAATTCCGTTCGCTGCAGCCGGGCTGTCAGCTTTCACTTCGAGAATTCGCATTCCACCACGGTACTTCGTATTTGATAGATGAGACTTCTGTTCGCTTGCTGGCAGATTGACCATTCGCAGTCCGAGCTGCGACCAGAACCGATCACTCTCGTCATTGTTCGCTCGCGAGGTCACCTGGACGTCACCGCTCAGTTGAGCACGTCCACCGGTGTACTGAGCCAATCCGAGCGACATCTTTTCGAGTTTGTCGTTTCGCAGGATGGTGATCTCGACTGATTCACCCACACGACGATGAAGAAGAGCTCGTTCCAGATCAACGGCGTCAACAACGTCGACGGATCCTGCTTTTGTGATGATGTCGCCGGCTCGGAAACCGGCCAGTGCCGCAGGACTGTTCGATTGGAATCCATCCACAATCAGCTTGCGATCTGACCCGGATTTGACATCCTTGGTGACGAGACCGTGAGAATTGCGATCCAGGCTTTCGATACTCATCAACTTGGCAATGACTTTGCGAGCGTCATCGATGGGAATCGCGAAGCCAATCTTCTGCGAATTGGCGCGGATAGCGACGTTGATCCCGATCACTTCGCCGTCCATATTGATCAATGGTCCGCCGCTGTTGCCAGGATTGATTGCTGCATCGGTCTGAATCAGGTTCTTGTACGAGACGGTTTCGTTCGCTTCGACGTCGCGGCCGAGGTAGCTGATAATTCCCAGTGTAACGGTACCGTCATATCCAAAGGCATTTCCTATGGCGATGACGCGTTCGCTGAGCATCAGATCAGACGATGTTCCGCAAGGCATGACCTTGAACGGCTTCGACGGGCTGCCGTCAATCTTAATGATCGCCAGATCATGCTCGCGATCAAACACGACTCGTTTCGCGATATAGCTGGATTTCATCCGGTTCTCGTCTTCGATATCGACTCGAATCGTGTCGACATCG
Organism: Schlesneria paludicola DSM 18645; assembly: GCF_000255655.1. NCBI lineage: Bacteria > Pseudomonadati > Planctomycetota > Planctomycetia > Planctomycetales > Planctomycetaceae > Schlesneria > Schlesneria paludicola. Next base: position 255,781 of record NZ_JH636438.1, read on the forward strand.
GCGATGACGTGGTAATTCGTCACCATATAACCACGATCATCAATGATGATCCCGGTACCCATTCCATTGATCTTGCGAGCCTTTTCCGAGTTGAACACATGGTTCGTCGGAGTCGCGGCTTTTTCCGTATGAATGTTTCCTACGGAAGGAAGCGCGCGACGCACGGCTTTGACTTCCAGAGTCATTCTCTCGGATGCAGAGACCACAGCCGTTCCTGCGAGCAGGAACATGGCACTCCACAGCTTGCAGATATAAAGACGTTTTGTCATGAAAAGTCTACTCGTGGGCGCTGAGGTCGGACAATGGTTGATGTTCACAAAGCGTCTGCCACACTCCCTCGATTCGTTCCGGAGGACGGTCCTTCATCTCCGTTAGGCTTCAGCATCGACGAATCACCTGAAACCGCTTGAAACCCAGCCCGTTAGACGTGAACAGCTTGCCCATTCCTACGAAGTGGAAAACAGCGAAACTATGCCACTGACTCGAACGTCAGTTCCGACTTCTGCCCGACATCCCGCGAGTTGACTCAAGTGGGACGAGTAAGTGCGATCGTCTTGCGCAAGTTGGCATGGATGTGCGGCGTAAAACGCCGATGTGAGACGAAAGAATTCGTCCGACTCAAGCTTCTGCGTCAAGTGTTGCGGTTGTTCGGGCGGGGTGCTCGTCGCAGGAAAAAAAGCGAGAAATTGCGAAACTCACGTAGCGGCAGATCTTGCAGATTCGGTCGCCCGAAATTGGGGGCCCGCACGAGAGACGCGGGTTGCCAGCGACGTGTCGTCGTCGCTCGTGGGGCACGTATCCAAAAAGAAATCGAGGCCAACACCACCGTTTGTGGCATTGGCCTCGATATTTGAGTTTACGGAGTCTGCCGATCGCGACCGTATTCCGACTTAGACCAATTCGGTAATTGGATCGCGGCGGTCAACCAAGAATTGTGGGCGACCTGTTGGGTCCCTCAGTGTAACCGACATGGGGTCGACTCCCAAGTTGCGGTAGATCGTTCCGACGACTTCTTGCACGTCGACCGGCCGGTCTTTGGCATATTCACCCAGACGGTTGGTCGAGCCGATCACCTGCCCAGTTCTCATTCCACCACCGGCGAGAAGTGCACAACTGACTTGAGGCCAGTGATCGCGACCTGCGCCGGGGTTAATGCGTGGGGTTCGTCCAAACTCGCCCCAGACCACAACCGTGACGTCTTTCAGCATGCCACGCTCGTCGAGATCCTGAACCAGAGCACTGACTGCTTGATCGAGTTTCGAACCGTGATCGCGAACCAGATTGAAGTTGTCACCATGGCTGTCCCAGCGTCCATAGGACAAGGTCACGCAGCGCACACCAACTTCGACCAGCCGTCGAGCAATTAGCAGATGTTCGTTGCAGGTGGGGGCACCGTCGTATTGGAACTTATAGGGCTTTCCGTCGCCGTAACGTTCGCGAACCTTGGGATCTTCTTTGCTGATATCGAGGGCGTCGACCAGCTTGCTGGACGTAAGTACGCCAAATGCCGCCTCAGAGAATGCGTCCATACCACGCAGCATGCCCGTGGAGTCTACGTCGCGCTTCAGCAAATCCAGACCACCCAGAAGTGCCTTGCGATCTTGCAGGCGATCGAGCGACATGCCATTCAATCGCATGTCCGACGTGCCTTCACCTTGCGGTTTGAACGCCTGATACGCCGCGCCCAGAAAACCGGGTGTACCCGGGTCGGACCAGGGAACGTGCTGTGTCTTTTCCGCGAGTGCCACGGCGGCCGGGACCCCTGGATCGGTCGGGCCGTACAATTTACCGAGCACCGCTCCAATGCTGGGGCGACCGCCAACGGAAGCAATGCTTCGGCGTCCCCACCCGGTATAGCACTGGAATGCGTCGTGTCCCCCTTCATTCCCGACCACGGTTCGAATCGCGACGAACTTATCCATCATCGCGGCGATCTTGGGAAAGCATTCGCCGATTTCGATTCCCGGGACGTTGGTACGGATCGGATCAAATTCACCGCGAATCTCGCGCGGCGCGTCAACTTTGATGTCCCACATGTCCTGATGCGGCGGACCGCCACCCAGGAAAATATTGATGACCGCCTTTTGTGATGCTTTTTTGCCACTCACATGCTCTGCTCGCAGAACATCGGCAAGCGACAATGAAGCGGCGGAGCCAAATGCAAAACCGCCAATCTTCAAAAAGCCACGTCGACTGAGTCCATCGCAATATCGCGCGGATTTTCCGAAAAGTGTCAGCATAGAGGCCGTCCTTTCGCGATGTCGCTGCTTTGGGGTGGGGAATCTGTATGGTGAGCGACACACCGCACAGGAGGTAGGCAAGCGCGTTACTTCAGTCTTCGTTGATACGTCGAGTTAGCGTACCAAAGCCGCTTCTCGAAGGTCAAGCCTCTGTCATTTCCGACACACTCGTTACATCATCCGGCGTTCCGGAGTTTTGTGGACGAATGAACATGTCCTATCGAGACTTAGGCGAATCTCTCGCTCCATCTCCTATCTTAGCATCGAAAGATGCTGATCAATGACTGTTCGTCGTTTTTGTGTTCCCATCCACCCGTGCTAATCGGCGAAATCGGCATAATATGCGCAGATTGCGTGTCGGCGGTAAGTTGACGGCGGCCGTGAAAGTTCTCGCGGGATTGTGAAGGGCGCCCGCGCTGTGTTCCTTCATTCTTCTATGTTAAAACCGGAATCTGACGGAATTGGGTTCGACTCTTGAGATTTTCAGAAAGCAAATTTTGATGAGCGCGCCGGGAATGCGTGTGGGATTGGGGCATGACCGACATCGCCTGGTTGCGGGGCGCCCCTTGATTCTGGGCGGCTTGCCGATCCCATTTGAACTCGGTCTCGACGGGCATAGCGATGCCGATGTTTTGCTCCACGCGGTGACAGACGCTCTGCTAGGAGCGGCGGGGTTGGGCGATATTGGCGAATGGTTTCCAAACACGGATTCGCGCTGGGCCAATGCAGATTCAGCCCTGTTTCTGCAGCATGCCGTGCAAGAAGTCCGACGGCACGGTTGGGAAGTTGCCAATTTGGACTGCACCGTTCATGCCGAGCGACCAAAACTCTCCGCCTTCAAGCAGCCAATCGCACACCGCATTGCGGAACTGTTGGAAATCGACGTGGCCCAAGTCAACGTCAAAGCCAAGACTGGCGAGAAAGTTGGACCGATTGGACGGCAAGAGGCGATCGACGCCGACGCAATTGTCCTGCTGATTCGATCAACCTGATGGAGTGTCAAACCTGAATCTTGGAGTGGTCAGGGTTGGAGGGCTTTGCCGAAACCCCACGGCATTCAGCGCGATCGCTCGTCCAGTCTCAGCCCCCAATTCCCATTTCTCGCGCTGACAACGCATTCTCAGTCTGCGGTAGCACCCTGATTCAGGGCGAGGGCCGTGTCGAATGCGTCGCTGTTGATTCTCGCTCTGCAATCACTTTCTCCAGACACGCAGGACAAAAACAGCGGCACTGTCCGCTGATTGACTTGATCCGAGGCAGCGTCATACACCAGCAATGGTCTTTGCCTTGTTGGACGTCGCACACAAAATGCTGATGGCAACAGGGGCACTCGGTCCCGTTGGCGGAGTCTTTCGCAGGCAGGCTGTTGTCATTGCTCATGCAGAACATCATATCTGCAAGAGATTCTCTGGACATCTCGACAAGCAACAAGGCGGATTGCAACCGTTCAAAGTCTGAAGAGAGGGGGGGCAGGCACATTTCCCCAGACCATTGGAATCCACAGTGCTTCGACCATCGCAACTCTGTCCTTAGTCTTGGGAAAATGAGCCAGTCCCCGGCCTGTGGACAATTCTCGCGAACCTGCTTGAACGGTGTGGGCCGAACTATCGGGGATTGGGGCGTCGCCGTAAAATTTCCGGTGATCCCCTGAACGAGTTTCGTGTTCTAGCAGGAGCCACCACATGTCGCGCGAGGACGATCTTGCACTCCTGAAGAGTTACACCGACAGCGAAAGTCTGGTGAAGCATATGCTGGCTGTCGAGGCCGCGTGCCGCGCGTATGCTCGGAAATTCGGCGAAGACGAAGCGAAATGGGGAACCGTCGGGCTGCTGCACGATTTCGACTATCAGCGCTGGCCCGATCCGCCGGATCATCCGCTGCGAGGGGCGGAGATTCTGAAAGAGCACGGCTATCCCGACGACGTAATCTATGCCATCAAGTCACATGCCGATTATCTACCCGATTGCCCGCGGGTGTCGAACCTCGACAAGACTCTTTATGCCTGCGACGAGCTTTGCGGATTTATCACCGCGTGCGCCCTCGTGAGACCCCAACGACTGGAAGGATTGACGGCATCGAGTGTCAAGAAAAAGCTAAAGCAGTTGTCGTTTGCGGCGTCGATTCATCGTGAAGACATTACACGCGGTGCCGCTGACCTGGGTGTCGATCTGGATGAGCATATCCGTTTCTGTATCGCTGCCCTGCAGCCAATTGCCGCGGAGCTGGGGTTGTTGACAACCGAATGATCCCCCGGATTTTCAGGATCGTCTTGGCGGCTCAAAGCGTCGCGCACTTTACGAACTGTGGGCACGCGTCATTCGCATGCTCGAACCGTATCCGAAATCGGAGTGATTGAATCAGGTGGCCAAAATTGTTGGTTTTGCTCAATAAACTGCGGCCCCCAACGATAGTGATCGAACAGCGAAGTTGTCTCGCGTCCCAACAGGCGGTAGGCCGCATAAATCGCTTCGATCGTGGCCAGCCCCCCGTCGGGATCTTCGCTAACCTTTGACGAGCGGGGATACGCGGTGGTCAAAGCGGGCAAGCTGCGAACGGGGACGGACGCGGTCAATCGTTCCATTGGCTCGACCCAGCGCCAAGTTCCGTCGAGAACCAGCAATCCACTGTTCTTGTCCGCTTCGCTCAATAGAGGTCCTCCGAGGCCCAACCGGACGTATCCAGTCAGCTCTTGAGGGACGCGTGGGTGCTTGTAAAACTGAAATCCAGGTCGCTGTCGCAGCGGATGGACCGTACATTTCGCACGCCGTTCACGTGGATGGACAATGATGATGGTCTGTGGAGGATTCATGCCACGCAGGATCGACGATCGTCTGTGACAGGTCAAGCGCCGACATCGTTGTGGAATCCAGATCATTGAGACGGATTTACCCATCGCCCGTTCGCGGTCGGTTTTCCCCTTTCGGAAAATGTGACTCACCCGCCTCGTCAGTTGGGAATGTGAATCCGTGAACGAGAATCCATCCCGATTTGTTTCGGCGGGAACTCGGCGATCGATCTTCATTATTTTCTCAACTTGATGCATACTGTCTTGGGATCAGTACGATTCCGTTCACAGCTTAGAATAGAGGGGGGGCAGGCACATTTTCCCGGTTCAATTGGAATCCACAGTGCATCGACTAGGGTAATCCTTCCCTATACCGTGGGGAAATGAGCCAGTCCCCGGCCTGTGAACGGTTACCTATTCCTGTTGCAAATTGTGTGTATGCAGAATCTCATCGTTTTCTGTCAGCGATGTTTTACCTGGGTGGAAACTCACGCGGACCTGTGTCCGGAGTGCGGTGCGGATGTTTGTCTGGAATTTCCCGATCCCGCGCTCGAACTTCTAACAGAAATTCTTGGCAATCCTCTGGCGGTACTGGGACCGGTCTCTGTCGATCGACGTACATTGCCCAATTATGGTTCGTTTGTCGTCACCACGCAGGGGTTGCTGTTTCTGCCACGGCTACGGCGCCGATTGAATGGCGCGTGGACGGAAGTCACTTCGCAACGCGCCCATCAATGGTGGCCGTTCGGGGATCAACCGTCGTCGCCAAAGGTGCTGGGCTGGCTTCGCCGAACGGCCGACGCAGCCGCAGCAGACGATGCGCCGTCCGATGAGCGAATCGAGCTGACTCAGGAGTCGCTGGCTGAACGCCTGATGGATTCGCCAGGTGCATTCTTTCTCGAACATCGATTCACGCGGAACGTCACTGCCCGGCGTCGCCAGGTGAAATTTGATCGATCGCCGCTTCGCAGCATCACAGTCATCGACGAATCAAAAGACGGATCACTGCTTGAGTCGGTGACTTCATTCATCGCACAGGCAGCCAGCCAGCGAGCGAACGGCTCTCTCGGTGCAGGTTGACATCAGAAGGGCCGACGCCACTCAAGCCCAAGGATTTTAGGCGAGCCAAGAAGCGTTCGCTCTCGGATCTTCGATGTTCCGTCAGTGATGCATTTATCAATCACACGTGTCATGTTTTTTATGCCGAGAGTCCTGCAAATCGCACGAAGTGGTCGTACGAATACGGCCGCGAGCGCGAACCGGCATGTTGATTGAATCGCCGTGCGTGGGTGGTGACGACCAAGAATCTTTTCATTCCCATTCGCAGGTGTGTTGAAATAACGGGGACTGGCACCTTGCGGAGCCAGTCCCCGTTATTTCAACACACCGGAACGCTCCTCGGCTTGCTGAGTTACTTTTTCTCGATTCAGTGACACACAAAAAACGCCCCATAAATCGTTCACGGTGTTGATCGATAGGCAAACTGCGTCTCTCCTTGCATGCATGCCAACTTGCAACAAGAGTGGTCCCTTCGCAGAATGCGGAAGCTCACGTTATTTCTTGCCTGGTTCCAGACCAATATCGCACCACCGGATGGAAGTCTCGCCACACCATGAAAATCATCGCCCAGATCGCGCTTGTTGGCTGCCTGCTGATTTCTCAGTGGGGAGTTGCTGATGACACCGTCGCCCTTTCGCAGGCACTGACACTTCATGCATCGTTTGATACGACCTTCGACGCCGATTTCTCGAAGGGTAGCAAGGCCTGCTCGACACGGATCAATACGGGGCTTGTTCCTGCGGTGGCCAATGATGAAGTGCAATTCGCGAAGGCGGAGGGACGTTACGGTGGTGCACTGCATTTCACGAAGAAAGGAAACCTGCGTCCTCAATTCTTCGGGGAAAGCGTCCTGGGCTACAACGACAAAAATTGGAGCACGACGGTCAGCGTTTGGCTGCGACTCGATCCTGACAAGGATCTTGAGCCGGGCTATTGCGATCCGGTCCAAATCATCGGAGACGATCTGAAGAAAGGCTTCATCTTCCTGGAGTGGTCGAAAGATGAGACGCCACGTTTTTTCCGCTATGCCATCCGGCCACTGTTTCACATCTGGAATCCGACCAATATTCAATGGGCGGACATCCCGTTTGAAAAGCGTCCGATGGTTCAGGTCGCACGTGCTCCGTTCACCCGAGACGCGTGGACGCACGTCGTGTTCACTTTGGAGAACATCAACGACAAATCGAAAAAACCGGCCGGCGAACTGTATCTGAATGGTCAGTCCCAGGGTCGCATCGAGAATTGGGATCTGACGTTCGGCTGGAACCCGGCTCAGGTCCAGTTGGTGCTCGGTGCTGCGTACGTCGGTTATCTGGACGATTTGGGTGTCTTCAATCGCGTGTTGACCGCAGCGGAGGTAAAGCAGGTTTATCAGTTGAAAAGCGGCTTGGGCGAGCTGCATTCCAAGTGATCTGACAAAATTAACCTTGTCGAATCTCAAGTGCTCGTCCTGCGACGAATGCCATTCCCCACTTTGGGAAATTCTCCTACAGTCAAAGGCTGGCGTTTGCTGTTGCCGCGTTCAAGTGGTGCTGCGACACGAAAGGCAACTTTGATTCCGGTGTTGTGGGAGCGATGAATCGTGAAGATCCGAAGCCGCTGGTTGACGAAAGCAGCGGCATTTTGTGCGGTGGCGGCCTGTCGAATGTTGTTCGCAACATGCCGCAAGAAGTTCATCGGTGACGTGCTCGATGCCGGGTTGGATCCTTCGTATAACACGCCGGACGCACAGCGATATGTCCTTTGCGTGTGGCACGATGCCTTGCTGCTGCCGACATTTGCCTGCCCAGAGTCGATGCGGAAGCAGTGTTGTTGTCTGGTCAGTAAGCATCAGGATGGATCGTATCTGGCCGAAGCCATGGCTTGCCTCGACTACACGACAGTGCGTGGTTCGAGCCAGCGCGGTGGGGCCGAGGCGCTCCGTCAGCTGATTTCCGACACCGCGGGCATGCACATCATTTTTACGCCAGACGGCCCGCGCGGTCCGCGGCGGCAGATGAAACAGGGGCCGCTGTTCGTCGCCGCTCAAACGAATCGTCAAATTCTGCCTGGTGCGTTCGTGGCTAAAAGTGCCTGGCGAATCCGCGGAAGTTGGACGGATCTGGTGATTCCGATGCCGTTCACCACCATCTATCTGATGACGGGCGCACCGATCGCCATTCCGGCCGATGTTACACGCGATCAACTGTCGCAGTATCTCGATCTGGCTCAGCAGGCGATGGATCAGTTGAACGAGCAGGCCGATCGAATGTTTACGGGCCATTCGAGTGCCGCATTCGTTCCACGTCAGAAAAAAGCCGCGTAAATCGGACCAATTGTCCACCCGCGAAATCTCGCGTGTCGGTTTTGTCCGGACGTCCCTTGCTGCTATGGTGCGCCGTCTTGCGTTCTCGAAGAAGGTTTACCGCACATGCGCATCGGTCACGTTGCAGTCGCTCACCCCATCACGCTCGCTCCGATGGAAGAGCACACAAATCCTCCGTTTCGTCAGCTCATGAAGCAATACGGGGCCAGTCTCGTGTGTGGCGAGCGGATCGATGCCTGCGATATCGTGAAACACGACCGCCGGGCGATGCGGCTGCTTTCGACAAGTCCCGGAGAACGACCCTCGGTCGGACAAATCAGCGGCCGTGATCCGCATGAGATGGCAGAAGCGGCCAAGATCGTGGAATCACAGGGCTTTTCCATCGTTGATCTGAATTTCGAATGTCCCATTCGAAGGCTGATTGGTCGCGGTGAAGGTGGGGCCTTGATGGCCGATCCCGCGGCGATTGCCACGATTGTGGCGGCCGTTGTCCGAGTCGTCTCGATCCCGGTGACGTTGAAAATTCGTTCAGGTCCTGATGGAGAGCACGAAACCGCACCCGAGATCGCTCGAATGGCCGAGGATTCGGGGGCCTCCGCAGTGGACGTTCATGCTCGCAGCGTCGCACAGTCGTATGTCGGCGGGCCCGATTGGTCGGTCGTCGCGCGGGTGAAAGACGCCGTGCGAATCCCTGTTCTGGGGAGTGGAGGAATCCGCGTTGCTGCGGATGCGATTCGATTTCTAAAAGAGACGAATGCGGATGGTGCGGCAATCGGCCGTGGCTGCCTGGGAAATCCCTGGATCTTCCAGCAGGCACGTTCGCTGGCGATAGGCGGTGCGGAAATGGCTCCCCCTTCGGCGGCCGAACGAGCGCGCGTCCTGTTGCAACTCGTGGAGGGTGAGTTCGAGTATTATGGGAATCACTTGGCCTTAAAGCGTTTGCCAAGAACGAGTTGCTACTTTGCGAAGTTTCTCTCGAACTTCAAGGAATTTCGCACGTCGATTCAGCAGGTCAGGAACGTACAGGATTTCCGCAGACTCGTCCGCGAGCATTTTGCCTCGGCCGTGCCACTGGCGTCACCTGTCGCGGTACCGGACTGAGTGCTGCTCGCTTCATTTTGCGATCCGGCCTATCCGTCAAATTCGATCGTGGGGTATACTCTGCGTTCGGCGAAATCTGCCGATGGAGCAGCAGATTCGTTCGAGCGAGGAGGCTCGGGAATGAACCGGACGATGGATCGTTCAGTACAGGCGCTGGTAATCGTGATGTTGGTGGGTTGCGGCACGCCGGAAACACGGTGGCTGACATGTCGTCCACGACCTGCCAAGGATGAGATTGCTTCATTCAAGTTTCACGATCCATTTCCTGACGAAGAGGCTGGTCCGAAAACGTTTACTCGTCCCCGTGTGTTCATGGAGCCACGGACAGATTCGCAAAAAAGCTTCGATTTGCGCTACATCAAGGCGGCGTATGGTTACCCGCAACACAAATATGCCTGGGATCCCAATGCGGTGCCGATGGGGGCCGCTCAATATCCCGTTCAGTCACTCTGGCAAACACCGTCGAACTCGACGCCTGTGGCAGCGGCTCCTGGTTGGTAATCGCGGGGCATCGGCCGAGCTCGCACGACCTTTCAACTTGCGGGCAACGCGAATTACGGTCGCCATGATGGTGTTGATCTCGTTGCTCACCTCGCGCGTGTACGCTCAGGCGAAGCCGTCCCGCTCATTTGAATCGCATGGACAGGAATTCGTCACCGCTGAAACGCAGCGTGCGATCAATCGCGGGCTTGCCTATCTCGCTGACAATCAAAATGCCGACGGCTCGTACGGGAAGGCCGGGATTTACAAGTCGAATGTCGCGGTCACAGCGCTGGCCGGAATGGCATTTCTTTCCGCCGGACATGTTCCTGGACGAGGTCAGACGTCTGCTCATGTCGACCGATCAATCGACTACATTCTGTCACGCGTCGGTCCCACGGGCTTTATCCGACGTGAAAACGCCAATGAGCATGGGCCGATGTACGGTCATGGGTTTGCGACGCTGTTTCTGGCCGAAGTCTATGGAATGACTCCGAAGAAAGAAGTGCGCGAGGCCCTCAAATCTGCGACCCAACTGATTATCAATTCGCAAAACAAAGAAGGCGGCTGGCGTTATTTTCCCGACGGGCGCGAAGCTGATGTGTCGGTGACAGTCTGTCAGATGATGGCGCTCCGTGCTGCTCGAAACTGCGGCATCGCCGTGCCCAAATCGACGGTCGATCAGTGCGTCGAATATGTTCGCAAATGTCAGAATCGAGACGGTGGATTTCGCTATCAGCTTGCCGGGCCCAAAACGAGCGATTTTCCACGATCGGCGGCGGGCGTCGTCGTGATGTACAACGCCGGCATCGCTGAAGGGCGTGAGGTGGAACGTGGGCTGGAGTATCTTCTTCGCTCGCCGCCGCGTGGTGACCTGCTTCGTGACGATCCGCATTATTTCTATGGACAGTATTATGCCGTGCAGGCCATGTGGCATGCCGGCGATGACTATTGGCGAGCCTGGTATCCGTCGATTCGAGATGAATTGATCAGCCGTCAGGCTCCGGATGGCAGTTGGATTGATTCCCGGATCAATATCGAATACGGCACGGCAATGGCCTGCCTGATTTTGCAGATGCCAAACAACCTGTTGCCAATTTTTCAGCGATAGATATTTCAGCGGACTGCGAATTCAGCATGGATGATGTGGATTCCTCGAATTTCTGCCGACTCCGTTTTCATCGGTTCGCACGCAGGGGCGTGCCTGTCGGACATCCCGGTTGTGCGGATCACGACGATTCCAAGGAACTCGGTTTTGTGACCTTTCCGATTGGCTTGGTGATCGGCTGTGTCATTCTCACGCAACTGTTACAGACATCCTTCGCCGCTGCGGCGGACGCGGCGGTCATCACAGACATCGCGGGCGTGCGAACAACTGCCGCGATCCAGCGAATGGCCTCTGATCGGTTATTTCTTGAATCAGAGCCTCTTCGCGAAATGACGCTCGACATGGTGCGGTCGATCGTATTTGATCACCCCCTTCTAGCACCGACGGGGGGCGGCGCCTGCGTCTGGCTGGCGAACGGTGACCGAATCGCTGCCCGCGCGGTCGACATCAAGAATGATGCACTGAGAGTGAGCTGGCCGGTGCTTGAAGAGGCTGCGATCGAGCCGATTCCCCTTGAACGGGTTTCGGCCGTGATTCTTGATCTACCTGCCACAATTGGCGAACGCATGCGATTGTTTGCCGATCTCGAAACGCTTCCACCAGGTAACGACGTCGTCATGCTGCTCAATGGCGACCGGTCACTTGGGGAAATTCAGCAGTTGGACGCGGCGTTTTTGGAACTGAAATCCGGGAATTCGGTCTTAAAACTGGATCGCAGTCGGATTCGTGCCTTGAGAATGAATCCAGAGCTCACGAACGCCGCACGAGTCACCGGTCGCCGCGCGACCTTGACGCTGACCGATGGAAGTCGGCTCACGACGACCAGTCTCGAAGCAACGAGCGAGACTCTCACGCTGAAATCGGCGGCAATCAAGCCGCTGAAATTGCCATGGAAGGATATTCATGCGTGTCACCTGTACGGTGGTCGCCTCATTCCGCTCAGCGATTACGAGCCACAGAAGGTGGAGTTTACGCCGTACTTGTCCACGATGTGGCCCCTGGTCCGGAATGCGAATGTCCGATACGGACCATTGACGCTGCGCGGGATGGAGTATGTCTCGGGGTTGGGGACGCATAGCCGGATGCTCGTCAGTTACATGCTCAAAGGTAACGAAAGTGAGTTCCAGACAGTAGTTGGGATTGATGACATCGCCAACGGAGCGGGCAGTGTTGTGTTTGCGATTGATGTCGATGACCAGCGAGTCTGGATGAGTCCTGAAATCACTGGCAAATCGGCACCAGTGAACGTTCCGTCCATTTCGTTGAAGGGGCGGAAGCGTCTGACGTTAATTGTCGAATTTGGGCAATACGCCGATGTTTCGGACTATGCCGATTGGTGTGACCCTGTGTTGCTCATCAATGCCGACTAATGGCGGTCTGCGGGAATCCGCAGACAGGTAAAAATCCGGAGAACGGTGAAACTTCGCGAAACGCGCCTATTTCCTCGGCGACATGCTGGTGACTATACTTCAGGCACGTCGATGAATAATGACACGTCGATGATTTCAGTGGTTTCTGGATTCTGAGAGACCTTCATGAGCCGAATCGCAATCTGCCTCGTGGTCCTGGCAACGGGAATTGTCTTCGCGAGCGGTGTCTCTTCGGCGTGGGCGGCGTCCGAGCTGTATGCTCCGCTGAAACCCGATGAAGGGCGATCGCGAATCTCTGCCTGGCTGAATGAACAGCAGGCGACGGATGATGTCCGGCGGCAGGTGGAACAGATCTGGATGGAGCGGGGTGAGTCTCTCACGCCCGAGCAACTGCTCGACCTCGTCATTCATTCGTTGGCCCTCGTCGATCCCGAAGTGATGAAGTTGGTCCAGGAATGCAATGCGCCGCCTGTCGGAGTGGTGGTGCCACGGTATGAAGTCATCAACAAGATGACGCGAAGTCCCTTCTGTCGAGCGAACCTGGGGCTGTTCTACGGCCGCTATCTGGTCGAACGACGCTTATTCGATGAATCGTGGGAAATTCTGAAAAGCGTCGATGCCAAGCAGGTCGTCGATCCGGCGTCACTGTTTTTCTTTCAGGCGGTGGCGGCACAGGGAATGTTGGAACTGAAGCCCGCACTGGAAGCCATCGACCAGTTGCTCACAAACACGGAACGGGTTCCCGTCCGCTATTCGGCGACCGCCGCTTTGATGCAGGTGGATTTGAAAGGGCTTCAGGAAAAGTCACTCGGCGAGATCGCGCGGCTGATGGCCGATTCCGAGCGACGATTGGAATTGGGACGCGCCGGCGAGAAAGTTCAGGGTGTTCAGGAACGGATCATTTCTGACTTCGACGAAATCATCAAAAAGATCGAGCAACAACAGAGTGGTGGTGGCGGTGGATCGGGCGGCCAGGGGGGCGACCAGAATACTCCCGCGGGCCCTGCGGACGACAGCCGCGTCAAAGGCTCCGAGGCTCCTGGCGAAACCGACAAAAAGCAGTTCGATAAGAAGGGAAGTTGGGGAAACTTGCCCGAGAAAGATTTGACGAAGGCCAAGAACGACCTCAATAAGAACTTCCCCTCGCACTACGAGCAGGCGATCGAAAAGTACACCAAGAAGCTGGCCACCCGGGCTGCCAAGAAGAAATAACCAGCGGAGCTGACCTTACGATGAATGGACTTTCCTTGCTTGTCTGGTTGGCGGTGGCACAGGTGCAGCCCGTTCAATCACCCGCCGTTCAGGTGGTGACACTTCCTGGTGAGCAATACGAAGGGACGTTGGAATCATTCACGGCGGAATCGGTGACGGTGAAGTCCGACGCCAAATCGCAGACGATTCCAATCGGTGAAGTTCTGCAGATCCGAACGACGGTATCTCCGCCTGCGGTCGCGTCCGATCCGGCGATTGAAATTCGTCTGGTTGACGATTCGCGATTGCGTGCGAAATCGATGACGTCCTCGGGTTCAACCGCGACCATTAGCCATTCGCAGCTGGGCGAAATCAAGATTCCCACGGCCGCAATTTTCAGCGTGCGACTCGCGCCGTCTGATCCCAAGATTGACGCCGAGTGGGCCAAACTGGTCGAGCGAACAATCAAGAAAGATGTGGTGGCTGTACGAAAGGGAGACGTGCTTGACCATTTGGACGGTGTCGTCGGGGCACTTGGTGAGGCGACCATGCAGTTCCAGATGGATGGCGACGACATTCCCATCAAACGCGAAAAAGTCTTCGGTCTGATCTATTCGAAGCGTGAAAGCACAGCCAAAAAAGCGATTGCGCAATTGGATCTCAACACCGGTGACCGACTGGCACTGAAGGCGGTTGCCTGGAGTGGGACCGCCTGGAAAGTTCGATTGGTTTCCGGTGCGGAGTTTGAGATTGCCACAGATCTGTTTCGCGGGCTCGACTACAGCCTGGGAAAAGTGACGTACCTCTCCGACCTTGAACCACGCGCCATGAAGTACACTCCGGAATTCGGATTCCCCGGTGCCTTTCCCGTCTACGAATTTCGACGCGACAAGAACTTTGAAGGTGGTCCGATCACACTCGGAGACAAGCCGTATGCCAAAGGTCTGGCCATCCATTCTCAATCGATGTTGAAGTATCGGCTGGGCGGCGAATATCGTCGGTTCCAGTCGGTCATGGGGATCGGCGACGAGATCCGATACGGCGATGTGGATGTCACATTCAAAGGAGACGGAAAAACGCTCTTCAAAAGCGCGGTGAAAGCTTCAACTCCGGGTGACAAAGGAACGATTCAGCGTTCTGTTCCGCAGATTCTGGATCTCGATGTGTCTGGAGTCGTCGAGTTGGAAATCTTCGTCGACTATGGCAGCGACGGCCATGACAATGGCGACCGCCTCTATTTGGGAAATGCACGCGTGGTGAAATAACGCGTCACGCCAAGTTGCAAGAATGGGGACTGGCTTCTCAAGGTGCCTGTCCCCATTCTTGTAACCTCATGACCAAGTTCTCGCTTGTCTCAACCCAAGGGGACAGGCGCCTTGCGGAGCCAGTCCCCTTGGGTTTACCATTCCAGCGCATTGTTCGACAAACTGCTGAGCACCCCGCGCGAGCTATGGTAGTGGCACAATGCCACGGCGAACGCGTCTGCGACGTCGTTCGGCTCCAGCACCTTCTCTAGTCGCAGTTGCTGTTGAATGGCGAGTTGGATCTGCAGTTTCGTCGCGTGGCCGCTGCCTGTCAGCAGTTGTTTGACTTGATTGGGCATGTAGTGCACCACCGGAATTCCTGCGTCGGCGGCGGCGAAAAGGAGTGCACCCCGTGCGTGTGCCATCAAGATGGCGGTCTTGGGAAACTTCGGGGTCGAAAAGATCTGTTCGATCGCCATGACCTGAGGCCGGAATTCTTCAATGACTTCTTTCAAGCCGCGTCCCAGTTCCAGCACGCGTTCTGCAAGCGTCAGTTCTTGGGTTGACCGAATCACCCCTCCTTCCCGCAGGATCGGCTCGCGAGCCGAACGTGCGAGAATCGCATAGCCCGTACGGTTCAACCCCGGATCGACACCCAGAACGCAATCGGCGCGTGCGGCCAGCTCGACATTGTGCGAACCGAAGGACATAGGGACTGCCAATCACGCAGAGTCAAAATCGTCCGTGAAAACTGTGACACAACAGGAACCTGGCGGTTTTGATCCGACGTTCGTTGCCTGATCGCACTCACGACGGCTGGCCGAGTTGTAATGGTAAACGGCGAATGTGTCACTCTGTTTCGGTGTCCGAGAATGGGCGATCGGACGAAAACGAACCTTGTGAATCGACGCAGTGTCTGAAAACATCACGGGTTAACTCTGTTTTCGACGTCCCGATAAGTTCTCAGAACGCGAATCGATCTTTAGACTACGGGAGCTTCAAACCTGAATTGACACATTGATGAACGCGCCACGAAAAAGGCCAACGCGCCCCAGGGCGATGCTCGTCAACCTGTCAGGTCAGTGTGGCTCTGCCACGACTCAAGCCTGCGGCTTTTGACGGATTGCCGTTTGCCCGCTGGATGACTCCTTTTGATCCCACACGCCTCCGAATATGGACACCGCACTCTGTCATTGGCCAGAGCTGCGAATCTTTCGAAACGGACAGAACGCCCATGCCTCGCTACGACGACGAAGTCAAACGGATTGAACCCAAATGGCAGGCCTATTGGGACGAGCACCAGACCTTCAAGATCGATCTGAAAGCGGACACTCCGGCGAGCGAAAAGTTGTACGTGCTCGACATGTTTCCGTATCCCTCCGGTGCGGGCCTGCATGTCGGTCATCCTGAAGGGTATACGGCGACAGATATCGTGAGCCGATTCAGCCGCATGCATGGCAAGCAGGTCCTGCATCCGATGGGATGGGATGCGTTCGGCTTACCAGCCGAAGACTATGCCATCAAAACCGGTACGCACCCCCGCGTCACCACCGCCAAGAATATCGAGACGTTCAAGCGGCAGTTGAAATCGCTGGGCTTCAGTTACGACTGGAGCCGCGAGTTCGCCACCACTGATCCGGACTACTACCGTTGGACGCAGTGGATTTTTCTACAGCTGTTCGACACGTGGTATGACCGTGATCACGTCTGGACGGGGCCAGATGGAAAATGTCGAACTGGCAAGGGGCGTCCGATTTCGGAATTGCCCATCCCGGCCGAGATTGCTGCGCAGGGGACCGCCGCCGTGAGACGCTATCAGGACCAGCATCGCTTGGCCTATCAGCACGAAGCGCCCGTCAATTGGTGTCCAGGACTTGGAACCGTTCTCGCCAACGAAGAGGTTGTGGACGGAAAAAGTGATCGAGGTGGACATCCGGTCGAGCGTTTTCCATTGCGCCAATGGTTGCTGCGAATCACCGCTTATGGCGACCGATTGGCTTCCGAATTGGACGATCTGCAATGGCCCGATTCGATCAAGTCAATGCAGAAGAATTGGATTGGCCGTAGCGAGGGAGCCGAAGTCGATTTCTTTGTCGGTCAGTCGTCGTTCGACGAGTGGAAATCCGGACGTGCGAAGACCGGTTTTCCACGTGAACCCGGCAACGACGTGCTGCGCGTTTATACGACACGGCCCGATACGCTGTTCGGCGTCACCTATATGGTCCTTGCGCCAGAACATCCGGCCGTTGCGCTCTTGACCAACTCGACACAGCAAGTCGCGGTCGATGCGTATCGTCAACAGGCGGCGATGAAAAGCGATCTCGATCGAACGGACTTGGCCAAGGGCAAGTCGGGGGTTTTTACGGGCGGTTACGCGATCAATCCCGTCAACGGCGAACGAGTTCCCGTTTGGATTGCCGACTATGTGCTGATCAGCTACGGCACTGGAGCCATCATGGCAGTGCCTGCACACGACACCCGCGACTTGGAATTCGCGACCGTGTTTCAGATCGACGTCCGACCGGTTGTCGCGCCGGTCGAGACTCCGACGGTCGGAACACCAGGCTTCTTCGAGTACGGGGTCGCAGTCAACTCGGGGCCTTACAATGGTCTGCCGACGCTTGAATTTAAGTCACGCATCACAACAGACCTCGACCTTCAGGGACTCGCTCACAAAGCCGTCAATTACCGCTTGCGAGATTGGTTGTTCTCACGCCAGCGCTATTGGGGCGAACCATTTCCAATCTGGCATGAGCTCGATGCAAGCGGTCAGCCGACCGGGTTGCTTCGGACCGATTCCGAAACAACGTTGCCAGTACTGCTGCCAGAGATGGCCGACTTCAAGCCCACGGGAACGCCCGAGCCGATGTTGTCCAAAGCTCCCGATTCGTGGCTCTATACGACGGCCACGGATGGAACCCGCCTGAAACGTGAAACGAACACCATGCCCCAATGGGCCGGGTCGTGCTGGTACTATTTGCGATTTGCCGACCCGAAGAATGGGACGCAGTTCCTTGATCCGGCGATCGAAAAGTCGTGGTTGCCTGTCGATCTGTATATCGGTGGAGCCGAACACGCCGTGCTCCACCTGCTCTATTCGCGTTTCTGGCATAAGGTGCTTTTTGATCGGGGCCACGTCTCGACCGCTGAACCGTTCCAGCGATTGGTGAATCAGGGGATGATTCTGGGTGAAGTCGAGTTCACCGCGTATGTCCTGGGCGAGTCTGCAGGCACTCAGGCTGATCCTGAATCTCGTCGCTGGGTCTCTGTCCGCGACCTGAAAGAGGGTGTTGACGAAGAGGGCGTTGCCACTCGTGTCGTCGAAAAGACGGGCGAACTTGCGACGCCGGTGAAAGTCGGCGCGGATCAAGTCGAAAAGAAGGGTGACGGCTTTGTGCTGCAAGGCCACCCACATATCGCGATTGATAGTCGTGCTCACAAAATGTCAAAGTCACGTGGAAACGTGATCAATCCTGATATCGTCGTGAATCAGTTTGGCGCCGACTCGCTCAGGCTCTACGAAATGTTCATGGGCCCCTTCGACGCGGTGAAGCCATGGAGCATGAAGGGAGTCGAAGGCGTCTCACGGTTTCTTGCACGCGTCTGGCGCATGGTCATTGATGAGCAGCAGGAAACGGTGGTGCAGTTGAATGCGGCCGTGCACGATGTCGAACCGACGGCGGCCCAGCTTCGGACGTTACACCGGACAATCAAGTCGGTCACACGCGATATTGAAACGATGGGCTTCAATACCGCCATTAGCCGCATGATGGAGTTCGTCAATGATTTCACGGCTCAGGACGTGCGTCCCAAGTCGGTGATGGAACCGTTCATCCTGTTGCTGAGCCCGTTTGCTCCGCATCTGGCGGAAGAGTTGTGGCACGCGTTGGGGCATTCGAAGAGTCTCGCCTACGAGCCCTGGCCGAAGCATAACGAAGCGTACCTTGTCGAATCCGAGATCGAAATTCCGGTTCAGTTGAACGGCAAGCTGCGTGGGAAGGTGACGGTTCCGGCGGGTTCGGATCAAGCGACGATCGAAGCTGCGGCCAAGGCCGATGAAACCATCGCGAGTCAGTTGGCGGGGAAAACGATCGTCAAAACGATTGTCGTTCCCGGCAAGATGGTCAACTTCGTTGTGAAGTAATTGTTCGTCACGAAGCCAATGCAAAAGCCGGTTGCAGCTCATTCGTGACCTGCAACCGGCTGTGTTCATCATCGATCGAAAGTGACCTTCCGCAACGTCATTCCGCAACGACGGGATTGACCAGCACGCCGACATGTTCGATGTCGACTTCCATGCGATCGCCCGCCTTCAGCCACAGCGGTGGAGTGCGCGCCGCTCCGACACCGGGTGGCGTACCCGTGAAGATCAGGTCGCCAGGTTGCAGCGTGATGAGCTGCGAAACATGGGCGATGATTTCGTCGATACCGAAGATCAGTTCTTTGGTGGTCGAGTTCTGGACGGTTTCGCCGTTGAGCCGCAGGCTGACTCGAATGTTGTGAGGATCGACTTCATCCGAGGTCACCAGATATGGACCAGTCGGTGCGAACGTATCGGGTGTCTTGCCCAACAACCACTGTCCGCCTGGACGTCCCTTTTGCCAGTCGCGAGCCGAAATGTCATTGCCAACGGTGTAGCCCGCGACGTGTGAGAATGCATTCTCTTTGGAGATGTTCTTACCGCGTTTGCCGATGATGACGACGAGTTCCGCTTCGTAGTCCACTTCGTGTGAAACCTTCGGCAGGATCACGGCGTCCTCGGGACCAATGACCGTCTGCGAGAACTTGTTGAAGACGACCGGTTCGTTGGGAATGGGCGAATTCGTTTCAATCGCATGGTCACGATAGTTCAGTCCGATGCACAGCACTTTGTCGGGGTTGCCGATCGGTGCGAGCAGACGCCCTGTGACGAACGGTCCCTTGGTCATTCCCACTGCCAAGGCGTGAGCGGCTGCCGCCAGGCCTTCTGGGGCAGCGAGAACTTCGCGCATCGTCGTGGGGAGCTTGGAATCGACTTCACACAGATCAACATAGCGTCCGTCGAGAGCTACGCCTACGACTTTGGGTCCGCGATCGGTCAACAACGTCGCCAGCTTCATCAGTCATCCCCTGGAAAAAGTGTCGGTCATTTGGAAGTGAGCCAAAAAAATGATTTGGTCCACGTCCCGCTGTGAGTCCTCGTGCGACCTGTTGGCACATCTGACTCAGGCCCGAAGATTCTCTCGGCCTATTTCGCATCAACTCTAGTCCGTGCGGTGTCGTTTTTCATCCGTACGGTGGACGGACCAGGCAAGGGATTGTCCGACCTCGTCGGATTGGCCCCGTGCGACTTCAGCACGATCTTCAGCATGAAGTCGAGGGCACTCCTCGTCGTGCTGGAAAAAATCTCGATTCGGAGCATTCAATTCTTCGCGGCAGCGGCCTGCTCGTGCCGCTGTTGGTAGGCCCGATACGCGCTTCGATAGTTCTGTGCGATGATAAAACGGGACAGTCCGAAGACGGTGGAAATCAGGATGACCAGGATGCCCACTCCTGGAAGGAGATACGCACCAATCGTACGATCAGAAACTTGTAATCCGATCGAGCTTGTCGCGGATGTCACGACGATGGCCCCTGCCGTCCAGAGCGTGCCTAATGTTCCGCCGAGCAGGATCGTGGCCAGACTTTCACCCGTCGAAGGAACATATCTGCGACCATAACGCCCCACGACTTCGTATTGCCGCCGCTCAATACTCCATTCACGATCAATTCGTTCCAATTCACTCAGATGTCGAAGTTGCGACAACTGGGTTTCGATCGCGGGGTTCACTTCTAGGGTTGGCGCTGGTGTGGCTAAGAGCAGCGACTTGGCGCGCGTAAACTCGTCCTCGGTCAACGTCCCGTTCTGTCGAAGCTGTTCCAGCTTTTGCAGTTCATCAGTTAGCGACATTCGCAGTTCCTGCAGGAGACCCGAATTGGAGTTGGTTTGATTGCGTGCATTGTGCCGGTTGGTTGTGTCTGGCGGATTTTGATGCACAATCGCTCGGTGATTCATCGTTCGTTGTGCCAAGCAGACTTCCGGAAAAGTGAAAAGCAATCGTCTAAATCAGGCACTCAATGCCCGCAAGGGCGACTTTCGCTTTGGGCGTACGACCCGCAGAGGAGTTCGATGTTATACTCTCAGGTGTCGTGGTTGGTCGGCAATGACAACTTTTGACATGAGATGAACGCGAGTCAAGCTCTCTCGGATCACGAACTGCGAGCGGCACGGAACGCAGTGAGGGGCGATTGAGTCGGGTGGTGAACCCACCAAAGATGCCAACAGGTTTGATCCCTCACGCTGTCGGATGAAAAGCTGGACATGATTAACGTTCATCGCCTGACGAAGCGGTTCGCGGATCTTCGTACAGGCGCTTTTACGGCTCTCGACAATGTCACCTTTGAGGTGAAGCCGGGTGAAATTCTGGGTTTGCTCGGTCCGAATGGAGCGGGTAAGACGACCTGCCTGCGCATTCTGAGTACGGTCCTGAAACCGACCAGTGGCAGTGCATTTGTCGCGGGATACGACGTCGCGACCCATCCCGAAGAGGTGCGGGCGCGAATTGGATTTCTGTCCAATAATACCGGCATCTACGATCGGATGACGGGTGGAGAAATGGTCGAACACTTTGGACGCTTGTATGGCATCCCCGAGGTCGCGCTGCAACAACGCATCTCTGAGTTGTTCGAACGATTGCAGATGACCAACGTTCGCGATGTCCTGGGGTCGAAGATGTCGACCGGCATGAAACAGAAGGTTTCGATTGCCCGCACGATCATTCACGATCCGCCCGTCTTGATCTTCGATGAACCGACATCGGGGTTGGACGTGCTCGTGGCACGGAAGGTGATTGACGAGGTCAAATCGCTCCGTGATCAGGGCAAGTGCATCATCTATTCGACACACATCATGCGTGAAGTCGAAAAGCTGTGCCATCGGATTGCCATCATCTATCGTGGAAAAATCCTGGCCATGGGATCGGTCCAAGAATTGGCGGATCAGTATCACGAATCGGATATGGAAGAACTGTTCTTCAAATTGATCGACCGACATGAAGCAGATCTGGCCGCGGGGCACGTCTCGTAAACGATCGACGGACGCCTTTGCCTCAGGAGAAATAGTGGCCCCATGAACTGGCGAAATATCATTCTGATCTTCCGGCGTGAAGTGCTCGATCAATTGCGAGATCGACGAACGCTGTTCATGGTCGCCGTCCTGCCCATTCTGCTCTACCCGCTGCTTGGGATTGGCATGGTGCAGATGACGGTCCTATTCACGGAACAGCCACGGACCGTCGTGATTCTGGGTGCTGCCGACCTGCCAGAACAACCGCTGCTCGACGGTCATCGGTTTGCACGCCAGTGGTTTCGGTCTGCGGGCGATGCAGACAAACTGCGTGTCATCACCGATTTGAATGAGTCTGGACAGGATCAACCTGCTGAAACGAACGCCCTAAACAATTCCGACGAGCAGATTCTGGCGAAGGCAAGAGCGGTGCGCGAGCGCCTGCTGGAGCGGCAGCAGATTGAAGTCGAACTCCACGCTGCGCAAGCGAAAAAACAAACTGCGGAAATCACCGCCTTGGAAAGCACGCTGCAAGGGCTGAATCGTCAACTGACGGCACTATTCGACCGCAGCGGCATCCAAGTCTTGATCCACATTCCGCAAGACTTCGCTCGCAATCTCGAGAAACGGCAACAGGAACTGACGTCGCGCGAATCCTCGACCAAGGCGGCCTCGAACTATCCCCGGCCGGTGATATTGCAGAATAGCGCCGACGAGAAATCCGTGATTGCACACCGGCGCGTTCAGGACGTGATGCAGGCCTGGGAACGCTCGATCCTGAAGCAGCAATTGCATGAAAGCCAGTTGCCGGAAACGCTCACCGAACCCGTCCGCCCCGATGACATTGATCTCGCCCTGCAATCCCAAGTCTCGGCAAATACATGGGCGAAGATGTTTCCGGCGCTGCTGGTGATCATGGCGTTGACGGGTGCGTTCTATCCGGCCGTCGACTTGTGTGCGGGCGAAAAAGAGCGTGGCACGATGGAGACGTTGCTGATCTGTCCCGCCACGCGTACCGAGATTGTCCTGGGAAAATTTCTGACGGTGCTTGTTTTCAGTATGTCGACGGCCCTGCTGAACCTCGTCAGTGTCGGGTTTACGGGCAAATACATGACATCGCTGGCGATCGGCGGGGCCGCTTCGCGCATGGGCGACTTGTCACTTCCATCGACGTCGGCTCTCATTTGGGTGATCATCATTTTGATCCCCCTGGCGACACTGTTCAGTGCCTTGTGCCTGGCGATTGCGACCTTCGCGAAAAGCAGCAAAGAGGGACAGTATTACTTAACGCCGCTGCTGATGGTCACGCTGGGATTGACGATGTTTTGCCTGTCTCCTGCCACAGAGATGCAGCCGTTCTATAGCGTGATGCCGGTCATCGGACCTGGGCTGTTACTCAAAGGCCTGCTGAAGGGCAGCGGCCCTGCGATGGAGATGTACCTGTATGCGATTCCCGTGCTGCTGACGTCGATTGGTTACAGCCTGCTGGCACTTTGGTGGGCGATCGAACAATTCGGCCGCGAAGAAGTCCTGTTTCGCGAGGCCGAGCGATTTGACTTGCGTCTCTGGGTCAAACATCTGCTGCGCGACAAAGAACCGGTTCCGACATTCGCGGAGGCTGGATTTTGCTTCTTACTGATCCTGTTACTGCAGTTTGTTTCGTGGAAGTCGTTCCAAACCGCGATCCACGAAACGTCTCCAGAAGATCAGGGCCTGTTCCAGATTCGACTACTGATCATTCAGCAAATCGCTTTAATTGCCACGCCGGCGCTGATGATGGGGCTGATCCTGACGACCAGCGTGCGGCGGACGTTTTCGCTGCGGTGGCCAGGTGCGACCCGGATGCTGTGTGCCGCCCTGCTGCCGTTCACGCTGCATCCCTTGACCATCGAGTTGATCATGAGCCTGCAATGGTTCTTCCCGCCGCCGCCCGAGGGGATGGCGGAACTGATGAAGCACTTGAAGACGGCCGACATCAGGTTGGTCCTGCTCGCCTTTGCCGTGGCACCGGCGTTTTGTGAAGAGATTGCCTTTCGTGGATTTCTGCTGGCCGGCTTTCGACGTCTCGGACGGGTCAGGCTGGCGATTGTGCTGTCGAGTCTGGCGTTCGGGATTATCCACATGATCCCTCATCAGGTCTTCAATGCGACGCTGCTAGGACTGGTGCTGGGCGCCATGTGCGTCCGAACGCGCAGTCTGTTTCCCGGGATTGTGTTCCACTTCGTCTACAACAGCCTGGGAATCTTGCACGATCGGTTTGGAGACTTGGTTCCGACGGATCACGTCTGGGCGATCCTGTTCCGTTCCGAGGCGGGAGCCCTGCGCTATCAACCGACCCTGCTGTGTCTTTTGGCGGTGATCTGTGTTGGCCTGCTGTATCGGATTCTGAAGTCGTCCCCCTTCGCGCCAGATCCAGAGCAGAAGGAACTGGCAGCAGAGGATTCCAAGTCACAAACAGATACGTATCGCTCGTCCGCCGTTCACGGATAGATGTCGATAGAGTCTGTTTGAATCTGTTGTGACCGGAATTGTCAGCCAGGCCAGCCGAGAAGCGTCTCGGCGTGTTGAAATAAAGGAGACTGGCTCCGCCAGGTGCCTGTCCCCCTTTATTTCAACCTCTCCCTCTCCCAGACAGGAATCTCAAACCCTGCCATCTCCTCGGCAGGAAGTGCATCTGGACACAATTCTGGGTTACTGATACGTTCCCGGCCTCCAAAATTCCCAAAATCAACTCAAGTTTCCGATCAATCTGCGAATTGTTCGCTGCGCTGCGGCAACGATTCTCGAATGATCGTTTCGTGATGACGTTCCTCAAAAATTCGATGCCTGCCTTCAGAACACGGTACGAAGCCGTGTGAGGCAACTGCACAACTCTGGTTCGCCAGTAATCAAGGATGGAGTCTGTCGTGCGAACTCAAAAACCGATCATCAGTTCTCTTTTGGCCGTGCTGTGGCTGTTCTCGGCCTCATCCGTGCAGGCCATCGAAAACGATCCGAAGAATCACTATCCACTCAACGAGAAGTTCGGGCCGTGGATGGTGATGGTTGCCACCTTCAGCGATGTCCGGGACTCGCACCAAAAGAAGGACGGACTGTCCGCGGAAGAAGCGGCTGACAAACTGGTGCACGAACTGCGTGCCAAGGGCTTTCCTGCCTACTCATATGTCCAAGACAGTCGGAAGGAAAAGATCGACACCTACGATCGACTGGGAAACAAGGATCAGCGAGTCTATACCGCACAGCATGATATGGTCTGTGTGCTCGCAGGAAACTATGCGAAAATTGACGGTACAGACGCGCAGAAGACCCTGGCTTACATGAAACGATTTCGTCCGAAATTCATGTCGGATCCCAAGTCAGGTGCGATCGCGCGGAACCCCGCCGATCCGCGCAAGGGACCTTTCAGTGGTGCGTTCCTCACGATCAATCCGTTGCTCAAACCCAGCGATGTGGTCCGTCATAAGGTGGATGCCGAGACCCTGCATTTCAATTCGGGCATCGATTATCCCCTGGTCGGTTTGAAGAAAAAGTACACTCTGAAAATCGCCACCTTCAATGGCAAGTCGGTCGTGCCGGTGGGGAGCAGCCGGTATGCCGGTCACGAAGAGAACTTTGACAAGACTCTGGCACAAGGTGCCCATAGTCTGGCACGCGCCGGTGAAGACGCGACGCAGTTGACCTATGCCCTGCGGCAAAACAGTGCGGCGAACAAAAGCTTGGGACGTGATCGCTTCGAAGCGTACGTCTTCCATGACAAGTTCCAGTCGTACGTGACCGTCGGTGGATTCGATTCCGATAAAGATCCGGAAATCAAACGACTCGCTGAAGTCTTCATGGCGAAATACAAACCCAATCAAGACGGCGACTATGCGCTGCTGGGTGAATCACTCAGCTTGCCCGGTGCGACGCCACACGATTTGCCGGTCCACACCTGGGCCTTTGATCCAGTCCCCAAATTGATCGAAGTTCCTCGGCTTCGATAAGTCCCGACGGGTTGACCATTCTTGCAATATTGAACGAGCGTCCTGGTGGAAACAACCCGCCAGGACGCTCGACTCATTTCCTCAATCTTCTTTCGTGTGCCGACGATTTGTGGGCGGTCTCGATCAGAGCCGTGCAATAAAACGAACAGGCCCTTCTCGATCTGCGTTCGAGAAGGGCCTGATTGATGAACAGTCGTCAGAAATCGATTCAAGCTGCGCGACGGATTTTTTCACTCACTTCGAACTGAGTCGCGGCCGATTTGTCCGGAACCTTCGACCAGCGAGACACTTTGAAAAGATAGCAGCAACGATGGCATCGCGCGGATTTCGTCAGGAAGGAAAAGACGTTCGCGTTTCCGCTGGAACTGAGATAAACGTCATTCATTTTGCAGCGAGGACACCGCATAGCGCTCTCCGTATGAGAAAAAACGTCCGTTCAGTGATCCGCGGTTAATATCACGGACCCGCGCCCTGCCCTTGCGCGATCGAATCCACTGGGACACGAATCAATTCAGATCGGGACGAACTGAAGTCCGTTCCCGCGATGATTCCAGCCACCGACAAGAGTCATTCAGGTCGAACTTGGCGGTTTGTAATTTGATCCGCAAAGTGCGCGAATCCCAGTTTTTACCTGTTCAAGCGGTCTGGCTCGAGAGGCAGGGTTCGGGCGTTGATTCCGTCGGAATGAGGGATTCGGTCGCTTCCCTTTGCATTTCGTACAGACCATCCCCGTTCAATTTGAAGAATTGGCGAAACCAAAGCATTCGCTGGACATTCGGTTGCGGCGGTGTGAGCGCGAACCGTGTTCCGCACTTTTCCTGCCAGTCAAACAACATCCCGAAAAAGCCGCTGGGAATGTATTTGACGTAACGCATGTCGATGACGATCGAATCGCAATCTTCGCCATCAATTAAGCGGAAAAGGCCTTCGCGCAAGAGCGCAAGATCGGCTCCATCCCAGATCTCCATCTCGCCCATGTGCAGCAAATGCAGCCTGTCCCGAACTTCGATCAGCATCCGTTTGAAGCGCCGCTGGACCGTCATACGAGCCCCGTCGTGTGTACGAGTGACCTGGATCAAACCTCGAACTCACTGAATTCGAGGACATCTGTCACTGAACGCAAACACTGGGCCACGTGGATTGGATGAGTGGCTTTTTCGCTCAGAATGAGCGTAAGGCGTGTGATGCTAGTTGTTTAAATAAAATTCTTGTTGCGAGGTGCTGGCGGCGTTGTTGTTGTGTTTCCGCAACATGCGAAGACGCGGTGTGGCGTGCTCGCAACATTCCAGGAAACATCACAAACCTTGAATCGGACGAAAGGCCGAATCGCGTCTCCATTGGAAAACCAATGGAATGCCAATGCCGTCGAGCGCGTGGCGCGCCACGCACCATCGCAATGGAAGGGGCCCGTGCGTCAGACATCATCCGCGACGTACATCAGCCTGCCGCAGGTACAGAACCGAACCTTGCCTGCGCGAAGTTCAAGATAAACTTGAGCTGTCACGGACACATAGCATTCGCTGCAGGACTTATTGATGACGGGTGCCAGAGCGTCCGCTCCATAGGCCTGAACCAGACGGCGGTATTGAGGAAGAAGATCGGGAGGCAGGATTTGTTCGGCGTCCGCGACTTGAGCTTGAAGTGCGGTCGCTCGTTCATTCAGGCCGGCCGTTTTCGATTCCACATCGGTGGCCAATTTTTGCAAATCGGCTTCGGCGGCCACGATCTCAAGCTCATGCTTCTTGACGTCCATCTGTGCCCCGTCGACCTTTTCCAAGGCTTCGAGGATTTCGTCTTCGAGAACACTTTTGGCCATCGTGTCAGCCGCGATCTGCGAACGCAGGGCTTCGTACTCGCGATTGTTTGCGGCAATATTCAGCTTGCCATTGAGGTCATAGATACGCGCTTCGCTGGTCTTCAGTTGCAAGTTTTTCTGGTCGGCAGTCATCTTCAACTGCTTGACTTTGGCCTTGAGTGCTTCGACCTCTTCTTTTTTCTTGTCGATCGTCAGCTTACGTGCTGCGATCTGTCGCGGGCCACGTTCCAGTTGGTCGGAAATTTCGCGTAGCTTGATTCTCAGGTCGTGTAATTGCTTCATCCCAGCGCAAATCGAACTCATCCACAACTCTCCTGGAAACCTACCGCACCCCGCGACTCTCCGACCGTTCCTGACTGACCTGGTAACACACGTTCGAACGACGCTGCGCGGCATTGACTGCCGTCACGCACTCGAGTTCGACGCTGGATGACCGCACTGCAAAGCGTCGTGGTGCATCGGTGGTTCCAGGTCGCGAGAGATTGTAACAGAAAAACGACGCCGATGTCTGTTAATCTTCGGCCTTGTTTGTCGCGCCCTGGAATCATCCTGTAGAATAAGTCGTGGGCCCCTAGTGACTTTGCATTGCCGCTCTGTCGCGTCGTGATTCCGTCTTTCCTATCAGCTCAATTCGCTGTCCCACGAGTCCATTTTTGCCAGGAACCTGCGACCATGGATTTTCCGGTTTGTCCCGCGTGTCATCAATCGGTGATTGACGATGACGCTGTGGACTGTCCGTTTTGCGGCGCGTCGATGAAGGGAAAGCCCACTGCCAAGCCTGCCGCTAAAGCGGCTGCGATCGCTCCCAAGCCCGAGACCACTGCTTCAAAACCCGTCGTGACGAAACCGGTACAGGGGAAATCGACGCCGGGCAAACCGACCTTACCTGGCGACGATTTTCCTTTCGAGGCTGAACTGACGACCGGCAAGTCGGCCATTCAAGCGATGCCGAATCCCACGAAGCAGCGAACCTTGAAGGTCGTCTGCCCGATGTGTGATACGCCGGGCTATTTGCCGCCGACGGCGGCCGGCCAAGAGATTCGCTGCGCGAATGCCAAATGTGTCATGCCTGTTTTCACCGCTCCGTCCGAGAAGAAAAAAGAGCCTGAACCGGCTCCGCCACCACTTCCACGTGCGAACCGAATGCCCCTCATCGCCGCGGCGACAGTGCTGGTGATGGCCGTTGTCGGCGGAGGGCTTTACTTCTACAGCACGCTGCCGGGAAATGCTGTAAAGGGCCCAAAGACCATGTCCGATGAGGACAAAGCGCTTTTGGCGGAAATGAGTGGGAAAGGTGTCAAGCCGGCAAATGCCGGCAAGACGGGTGGAAAAGCGGCCGATCAGACGAATGGCGAAAAAAATCCCAATGTGGTGCCCCAAACGTCTGAGCCCACCGCCGAAGTTCGAATTCAAGACGCGTTGAAACTCATGCAGAATTTCAGTCTTGAAAAGTCAAAACAGCGTAGCAAGCCCTATTGCCGCCAGTTGTCTGCCGAGGCGAGCGCGATCGCGGGCGACGTCAAATCGGCGAATGAACATCTGGGACAGTTGCTCAAAGTCGGAAATCAAGTCAGTTACTATCAGATCACTCCACTGCTCGAACTGTTCTGGCGCGAATCCGCGGCGGGTGACAAAAAGGCGGCGGCCTCAAGGCTGGACGCCGCGATGAAGGAAGTTTCGAAGATTCCCAAATTCGGTCGCACCCGTTTGGATATCGCCGGGCGACTTGCCACGGCACTCGTTGCCAGCGGGCGCGTGCCTGATGCGAAAGCCTTGCTCAAAGAAATCCATTCGTCCGATGAGGAAGGTCAACTGGCGGCGAAATTGCAAATCGCGACCGACGGTCATGTTGCCCCGCTGCAAGAGTCCTACTCTTTGTTGCCAGGTCAGTTCCCTCAGGCGGTTGCCACGACCGTTTCGTTGATGACCCGTGGTCAGATGGAGGCCGCGGCGAACTGGGCTGCGGCGCAGGACGATGACGAAGCCAAAACCGAGTGTCTTGCTGCTTGGGCAGAAGCCGTTTCCAGGCAGAACGCGAAGCAGGGGGCTACTGATGTGGATGGTGCGATTGCGGCCGCCCTAAAGTCGCTGTCGCCAGCCCTTGCCGCACGCGTCTGGGCACGTGCCGGTTGTGGACGGATCGCCGCACAGGATCACGCGGGGGCCGCTGCCGCAGTCAAGCTAGTGCAAGAGTCGATGGCCGCCGTGCCGGTTCCCCAACCGGTCGCAATGCCGAATCTGAAGGCGACGCTCCGATTCAAACTTCCCTCGGCCGTTCCAATGGTTCAGGCCGCAATCGCAATGGGCGAGCTGGCCCATTTGCAGTCGTTGTCGCCCGAGTCCAAGGCGGACGCGGAAAAATCACTGGAACTCGCCTTTGCATTCGCCGACGGAATGGCTCCTTTCACGGCGATTGCACGAAAGACGTACGACGAAGCCGAGCGACGGGGGCCCGTGGGCCTGCGTTCCTTCTTAAAGACTGAATTGAAAATCAAGTCTGATGACGAAGCCCGCACTGTGGCCAGCAACTACAAGACGATCCTGCACGACATTGTCGAAGCTTCGAATGAGCGATTCGAGCTTCAAACGAAGTTGCTGCAAGGATTGTTGCGTTCAGGATTGGATCTGAACCACAAGATCTGGATCATGGTCAACGCGAGAGCGACTTCTGATGATCTCAACCGCCGTGATGATTACTTTGCGACGTCCATCCCCGGTGAATTGATCGAACGCATGAAGGGCACCGTGGAAGAAAAGGCGATTCGTGGCGCCTGGTCGCTGCATGCCAAAGGGGACGCACCGCCTCGTCCCGTGTCGGCAGAGTTGAACGACAAATTGCAGGCCAACCCGGGCACTGCGGTCAAGTACTTGAGCTCTGCCATGCCGAAGTCCGCTGCGAAAGATGAACTGATGCTGCTGACGGTCTCGCGTCTGGCCGAGAAGGATCAGCTTCCCGTCGCCTTCAAATTCATCGCGGATCTGGACGACATTGTGAACCGCGAGGAATGCTATCGATTGGCTGCGGCGATTGGTGCGCTTCGAGGCCAAGTCGCCCCGGTTGTGAGCCAGATCGCGGCTGTCGTGGAACATACCGAGAAGGTTTCGCTCTGCCGTGGGCTCGTTGCCGGTTTGATCGATCACTGAGACCACCTACGAGCGGTCGCGAGTGTCGGCTGCGTCTTTGGCTTTGCTGACCGACACTTCGACGATCTTGTAGATCTCTTTTTCCTTCTTCAACACGAACGAGATGACTTGCCCACTGCGTTGATTGCGGACACTCCGCTTGATGTTTGAAGGGCGTCGGGCTTGCACGTTTTGCAGTTGATCAAACGGTTTGAGCGATTCGCTGATCTCTTCGATCTTCGCTTCTGGTAATTCGCCTTCTCGGAGTTTGGCTGCGATTCCTACGGCCGAATGACTGACGTAGTCACTCGCGGTTGCCGTATCGCCGTCCGCAAGTGCAATACAGAAACGGTACAGAGCATCATCGGCACTTCCCGCCGCAAATGTCGACGGCGCGGGGCCCCCTGTCTGCACGGGGCGTCCAGTCCGACCAGGTTGCCCCGGGAGATTGCCCGCTCCTGGAAGAGTGCCTGCCGTTGGGGCAGTTCCAGCCACTGCGGGCGTGGTGGGCTGGTTCGGCGTCATTGCTGTGGACATTTCGTCGTCGTCATCACCACGCCGTCGCTTGGGTGGTGCGGGTTTGGGAGTCTGTTCCGCAGGATCATCATTCGCAGTCACTCCGATACTGAGCTTCCCTTTTCGTTCGGGTTGATCGGCCGCCAACGCCGATTTCCCATTATTTATGACGGTTCCTACGCTCAGAACGGCCAACAAGCATGCACCACTGAGTCGCACCGAGGAAATCCAGAATGTCATTCGCGGAACCTTCATTGCGTTCAAAATTACCCAACATGTGCCAAAGCATCTCGACTGATCAGTTCATGCTGATCAATTGCTGTGACAATCGCAACCAAATTCCACGATGGAAGTTTCTCCCCTGCTATTCGCGGAACTGCCACCGCACACAATTCAGTAGAGCTCCTCTGGAAATTGGCTGCCTGTGGAAATCACAGGGGCTGATTCGGCCCAGATGCGACGAGGCCCAGCGATTGTCACGATCCACGTGCCTGTTTCCCTGTGCTTCAACGGCGAGTTCAATCGTTAACAGTGGGTTCAATCGTTGTGAGCATGTACCTCAATACGGGCCAGATGTTCGCAATCCACTCCGTCGACTTGTCGGGGTGAAGTGAGGATGGAGCGGCAGACGTGGTGGTCGGAAGGGCGAGGATGATCCTCGTCACGTCGAATCAGTTTCCATTCCCCTTCCTCGCCGGATTTCAATAGCCTGTTCCATCCCAGACTGAATCGTCCCATGGTCCAGCGCGCATTCAGATCCTGAAGGGGCCGAAATCGGACGGTTCCGTTCAGATCTGTATACGCCATGGCATCGATGCCCAGGGGGCCGAAGTAACCATGTGACTGCAGGTCCAGTGCGGCCCGGAGCGCCACCTCGATCGAAGTCGACCAATCGGTGCGATGGCAGCGAAAGCGAGACTCGTTCCACGCGAACCAGCTTCCGGCATATTGCCCTCGTTCATCCACCTGCATTGGCGTTAGCCCAATCAGGCGAGGTTCACCGTGTTGTGGAACGTCGATCTGGATGCCGATTTCTTCCAGGCGATTCACCCATGGTTCAAAGAAGACGGCCTGGTTTATCGACAGCTTTCGTCGGACCCAGTTTTCCTCCGCGGGCTTCAGCGGGCCGCGCCCCAATATCCGTTCGCGTGCCGACATCCCAAACTCGGCCTTGACCACCCAGCGATCGTTTTCGACAGCGAGAGTTCGAATGGCGTTATTCAATTCCTCCAGCGATTCGGCGCGTCGTGCATGAGGCAACGCAACGTTCCATCGTCGCTCCAGTTCTTCAGAGGTTGCACGTGAATTGGCCCGTCGAACGGCCATAGCGGACGGTATCTCGGCATGCCAGCCGAAACGAGTCACGAGTCGCCTCGTGTCCTCCGACCAACCCCATGGCACACACTGAACGTCACGCGGCACATCGGCAAACGCGACGACCGGTTGAGCCGCAGGAAGCCCCGCGCGCGTCGCGTCGTTCCAGAATTCCGGGTCGATTGGCAGCGGCGTCCAGATCCAGTCGCCGTCTTCGGCAACAGATAGCCAGGCCGTGGCCAACTGGGCGTAAAACGACTTCAGTTTGGCGGATGGATCCCGTTTCGTCGGTTCCGCCAATTGATGCTCAAAGTCGAAGTTCCCGATCAGCAAGCGGGGTGGCACGCCGTCATCTCCCTTCCATCGTTTGCAGACGTTGCAGTGCACTCAGGCTGTGCGTACGGGATCGGTTTCGTGATGGCTGGCAGTGGCGGGCAACCCGGGAAATTCTTGGCCGAGTCGTGCGGCGAGTGCTTCCATCGCGAATCGCTCAGTCGCGTAGTGACCCGGCAGGATCAGGGCAATACCCAGTTCGGTCGCTTCCAAACATCCGTGAAAACGGACTTCGCCCGTCAGAAACGCCTGGCATCCTGCTCGGTGCGCGTCGTGCAAGAACTCGCCCGCTGCACCACAGGCAATTCCCAATCTCTTGATCGTTTGGGATGGATCACCCACGAATTGAAGATTTGGCTGTCGAAGCTTCTCGGCCACAATCCGGTTCAACTGTGCCAGCGTCATCGGAGTGGACAGAGTTCCCATGCGACCTGATCCGGCACCATCACCCAGCGATCTTGCAGAGAACAGATCGACTGCGGGTTCTTCGTATGGATGGCCCTCGCGCAGGGCATTCAGCACGCGATCGAGCTGCTGAGGGGCGCAAACTATCTCCAGTCGCACTTCGTCGATTTGCTCGAACTGCCCAGCCCGTCCGACCGCGGGCTGTGTCGTTTCAGAACCCTGAAACGAACCTGTTCCGCGTGTTGTAAAGCTGCACTTCTCATAATTCCCAATCACACCCGCCCCGGCGTTCCACATCGCCGACCTGAGTGCTTCGAGTTGCGGTTCGGGAACGAACGTGACGATCTTAATGTGTTCTTCCGCCTTGTGTGGGCGCAGCGGTCGAATGTCGTGCAGCTCCAGTCGTTCCGCGAGTTGCTGATTGATTCCGCAGTCCGAGTTATCCCACGCGGTGTGTGGGCTGTAGACCGAAATTTCGTGCCGGATCAAGGTCAGCAGTATTCGCCCTTCTGGGGTGTTCGCGGTAATGCTTTTGACAGGCTTAAACAGGATCGGGTGATGCGTGATAATCAATCCGGCCCGGGATTGAACCGCTTCGTCGGCCACGTCACTTGTCAGCGTCAGACAGGTCAGAATGCGTTCAATTTCACGGTTTTCGTCACCGACGATCAGTCCAACATTGTCCCAGTCTTCCGCCAAACGAAGCGGGGCGATTGTTTTCAGTCGGTCGCAGACGTCGCGAACGGTGGTCATGAAAAACATCCTCATCGTAGGTGGGCGCGGCGTGATGATCGTGGCAAGGCTGCCACTGCGACGGTTTCCCGCTTATAATGACCGCACAGGCCAATTCGGGGCGCGAGCTGGCTCTGTTTTTCGGGGAATATGGAACGCCATTCCGAAAACAGCAAGCGCATTTGCGTCGTGATCTGCCGTTTGAATTCCGATTGTCACGAAGTCATTGAGTGGAAAAGTTGTCATGCCAAGTTGTGTGCTCGCGTATTCGGGCGGACTGGATACCTCGGTTATTCTCGGGTGGTTGCAGGACGAAGGTTACGACGTTCATTGCGTTTACGTCGATCTCGGCCAGCCGGGAGAAGATCGCGAAGCCGTGCTGAAGAAGGCGTATGCTTGCGGCGCCAAGTCGGCTCGAATTGTCGACGTTCAGGAAGAGCTTTGTCGTGACTTCGCGTTCCCCGTCATGCAGTGGCAGGCTCGATACGAAGGCGTCTACCTGCTGGGGACCTCGATCGCCCGTCCGTTGATCTCCAAGATCTGTTTGCAGGTGGCCCGAGAAGTCGGGGCCGATGCCTACGCCCACGGAGCGACCGGCAAGGGCAACGATCAGTGCCGATTTCAGCTCGCGGCCGAAGCGCTTGATCCCGGCGTGAAAATCATCGCTCCGTGGCGAATCGAAAAATACCGCAACAAGTTCCCCGGCCGCACCGAAATGATTGCGTTCTGCCAAGAGAAGGGAATACCGGTCAAGGCCTCGGTCGCCAAGCCGTATAGTTCTGACGAAAACTGCCTGCATATCAGCTATGAAGCGGGTGTGCTGGAAGATCCCCAAGTCACCGGTGTCGATATTCCCGACTATGGGATGACCGTGTCGCCTCAGGAAGCCCCCGACAAGCCGGAAGAGGTGACGATCGGCTTTGAACAGGGTGTCCCTGTGACGCTGAATGGCAAGAAGGTTAGCGCTCTGACCATGGTCAAGGAACTGAACACCATCGGCGGTCGAAATGGTGTCGGTCGGCTCGACATGATCGAGAACCGCTTCGTGGGAATGAAAAGTCGCGGCGTCTACGAAGCTCCTGGCATGACGCTGTTGTACGAAGCCCATCGCTACGTCGAACAATTGACGCTCGATCGTGACCTGCTGCATCTGCGGGATCGCCTCTCGCCGGAAATTGCCGAGATGGTCTACTACGGTTTCTGGTACACGGCGAAGATGGACGCCCTGATGGCGTTTAACAAACAAACGCAATCGGTCGTGACCGGTGAAATCAAGCTGCGTCTGTACAAGGGCAACATCACCGTATGCAGCCGCACCAGCCCGAACAGCCTGTACGATGACAAAATTGCGAGTATGGAAGCCGGCGGTTCCTACAATCAGACCGATGCGGAAGGGTTCCTGCGGTTGATGGGATTGCCCGCACGCGTGCAAGGTCGAGTCCGGCCACGCACGTACTAAATGGGCAGCAAAGGCGTTGACCGCAATCAACGCATCGCTTCGTTTCAATAATGGATTGGCAACGAAGGACGCGATTCGTGCAAGACGTCTTGAAAACGGCTGGACGAATTCTTCGTCTCGGACTTCCGTTTGGTTTGCTGGTGGCCGCCATGCTGGCGTACTACTCGCAAAACTTTACGGTCGTCTCAAGGCATGGTGACTTTACGCTCGCGACATCGGAACTGATGGCGGATCAGTTTCCGGCTCATGTCGCGGGCGAAGGCCTCCCCTCGAGAGTTTTCGATGCCGTGCCGCATGTCGGCGTCGCAAGCCCCGTCGCGAAGCGTTTGCGGCTCAGGCGGCAGGCGGGGTTTGCCTATGGGAATCGCGGTCATTCGGTTTCGTTCAGCTGTGACATCCCCGAGTTTCCCGAAGACTCGGCGTTCTTGAAATCCTTGAATCAGCAACTCCGCCGTGAATACGAAGCCGCAGCGGCCGAGTTCACTGTTGCGGATTGGACGACGGTCTATGAGGGCTGGAAGGAACCGCAGTCCTATTTGATGAATTGGGAAGGCTCGATTGACCTCGACATCATTCATGCGTCATCGACAGTCGTCAGCATCCTGGAATCTCGTCATGAATACACGGGTGGGGCTCATGGGAATCTCGTCCTTGTGGGACGCTGCTTTGTCGAATCACGCGGGATGGTGCGGCAATTGCAATTGGGCGATCTCTTTGAAGGTGGCAGCCCCTGGGCTCGGCGTCTGGTTGACTTCTGTCTGAATGATCTGCGTGAGCAGGGCGCTTCAAGCGTTCCACCGGAACCTGCCGACGATCCAGAAATGGAGTCGTTTTCGACAGAGGATTTGCGTTCATTCACACTGTCTGTGGACGGACTGACATTCTATTTCTCGCCCTACCATGTGGGCTGTTACGCGGAAGGCGTGTTTACGGTCCATGTTCCATATGCCGTCATTCGCGATTTGATTCCTGACCAAAGCCCCGCACGGCATTTCATCGACACTCAGACCAAGTAACTCTTTGGCGGAGTCTGTCTTGGGCAACCAACATGGCCCGAGTTCCGCGGGCACGCGGGGCCACGTTGTGAAAGACACTTTTTCATTGATGTGGTGTGCCACTGGCTGTGTCATTGCCAGTGCGTACTGGTGTGAGGAACACTGTGAGGTGGGAATCGAACGGCAATCGGCTTTCAGAAAGAACACTTGTTGAAAGGCCAGACGATCGCCTTCCTTGTCCTGCGACGGATCATTACGGATTGGGCACGGGCGTAGCCAGAGGCACACAAAAACCAACCAAAACATCCTCCACCGAGTTGGCCGCTGGGGCGGTCTCGGGCGGGGCATGGGGGCTACTTGATCGATTTCAAGAACATTTCGATCGCGGCGTCATCCAAAATCCCCTCTTCGCATTGGAGGACTACGACGACATCGCCTGCCTTCCCGCGGAAGTTGCCGGAGGCTTGCTGGTAGCGCGAGTTTGAAGCCAGATCTTCCCCATGGCCCACTTCAAATTGCCCGGGCCAACCCCGAATCGTCATCGTCTGGATTTCTGGTTTTTCGAGATTGATCGTTCGCAACTCCGGTGCGTACTGCCGCATCAGACGTTGTCCGGCCGTCATCCCCATGGTGGGTTGCCATTGGCCGATGACGAGCGTGCCACGCCCTTCTTTCTGCTGAAATTTGGCAATTTCAAATCGCATCAGGCCGAAGTCGACGACGATACCCAGCTTCCCCTGAAAACCTTCAGGCAACGTCCAGTCGGTAATTTTGGCCGCAATTTGGTTGGCACCATCGGGGCCTTCGAGCACTTCGGGGCGAAAGATGATTCCCAGCAGAAAACAGCAACCGGCACATGCCAGCAGAACCGAACTGGATGCGACTGCGATGATTCGTGTCAGTTTCAGTCGGCGGACTCTGACGGAGCGAACGATTGGATCTTCAGGCTCTTCTAGATCTGGCATCAGACTCTTTCGGATCAGTCGAACCGTGGCCGTCCCTGAGGACGGAAAACCTGTTCGATGGAAGTTTGGTTGACAACACGTGTCGGCAATCACACGCGGAGTCGACAAGTTAACATCTCACTGCATCGTCTTCACGTGAACGCGACGAACTCGTGACTGGATACCAAGTCGGATGACGAGTGTGGTTGTTTGGATTAGGTAATTCAGGTGAGCTTCACGCGAGCCGACAGTTCTGGTCATTGATTGATTCGCCGGACTCCGATCCTACCGAGCAACGGGACTGAATCGGGATCGAAGTTCGCTTCTGTCGCGTTGTCGATCCCTTCAAAACGTCGTCTGTTAACGCGCGTTTCATCAAAAATTGTCAAGTTTTGCGGCGATTCGCCCGAAGTGCGGATTTTCGTGATCAATTCGGCTGACAACGAATCGAATGACCTCGGCATGGGGGCATGCGAGTTCTGTTAAGCCGTTGATCTCACGCAATCAGCCGCGAGAAGAATGACTGCTATGGCCGTTCAGTTTGCTGGATCGAGCTCTACGGGAAACCGTCGTCGTCGCCGACTTGCCGCGAACGGCGATGTTGCGGGTGTTGATACGCCCCAGGTTGATGGCGAGGGAACTCAATTCGAGTCACAGTTGGTGGCATCGGAAGCTGCGTGTCCTTGGGTGCCCGTCTCGGAAGCACGGATCTGGATCTACTCCGCCGCGCTAATGGTTTTCTTGGCAGTATTGGCATTTGCTACCATTCGATCCGACCTGTTCCCCGCACAACTCAGTCCCCTGACGGCGACGCTGTTTTCGGGAGAGTCACCTGCGGCCGTCACGCAGACACAATTCGTACTGCTTGGGCTTGCGGCACAACTGGCGGCATTAATTACGTGGTATCGAGCGCGATGTATGCTCGACTTCGCGGGGCGCTATCGAGTCTGGCCGTGGGCCGTCGGCCTTTGTGCCATCGCGGCGTTCTGTCAGGCGACGGGTACGCATCGAGCGATTGGTGCGATCGTGGCGCAGGCGGCATTGATTCCGTGGCGCGGGCACACGGTGGCCTGGCTATTGCCACTGTGTGTGATTTCCCTACCGCTCACTCTGTTTCTGGATCGAGATACGCGAAAGAATCCTTCGAGTGTCTGGATGCTGCGGATCTCAGAATCGCTCTGGCTACTGGAAGCATGCCTAGAACTCTATCAGCCCGAACTTCGGGGGCAGTTGTGGTACGCGAGTACCTATCTGCTGGTTCCCTTGTTCGCGAGTGCCGCCTTGTTTGTTGGCTTGTGGCAACATGCACGCCTCGTCGCCTATATCTGCCCAGACCCCCCGGTTCTGGACGAACAAAGTGCCTGGTCCTTGGGATTGTCGGTTTGTCGTTGGCTTGGCCGCCGATTCGTGCTGTGGAAGCGAACGTCGACAGGCGCGGATGCGGAAGACGACGACGAGGATAAGCCGAAGAGACGTCGGAAAAAAGCGACGACGGACGAGGCGGCCGCCACGAAGAAAAAGCGAAAGCCTGCTGCCAAACGGGCGAGCACCGCACGGACGCGCACACGGGTGAAATCGGCCGATGAAGAAGACGCTGTCGATGACGCGGGCGAAGTCGCTGAAGAACAGGACCTGACGTCGGCCGACGAAACGGAACAGGCCGCCTCGGACGAATCCACCTCGTGGGAAGAGGCCGAAGAGCAATGGGAGGAAGAGGCGGTGGAAGAGCCTCCAGAACCGCCAGCTCCGCCTTCAAAGTCCAAAGGTTCGAACCGAGTCACGCAAGTGCATCAGCCGCACTCTGCTCCTGCCCCGCACGCCCGATGGCAGGCAGAGCCCGAGGAAGAAGAGGCCCCAGTTCAAGAGGAGCCAGCGAGTTCGTCCTATTCGGATTCGAACGACGAAGAAGAGGATGATGGGCAGTCCTATCAGGGTGATACGGAATTGACCGCTGAACAGATGCGTGGTCTGAGCAAACGCCAAAAGCGAGATCTCAAGAAACAACTGCGCGATCAAGAGCGAAGTCGCAAACGGTAATGCCGCGTGTGTTCTCGATCTGCCTGTAGGCTC
Organism: Schlesneria paludicola DSM 18645; assembly: GCF_000255655.1. Taxonomy (NCBI): domain Bacteria; kingdom Pseudomonadati; phylum Planctomycetota; class Planctomycetia; order Planctomycetales; family Planctomycetaceae; genus Schlesneria; species Schlesneria paludicola. Next base: position 295,438 of record NZ_JH636438.1, read on the forward strand.
TGGCCGTTCACGGCGACTGGCAACGCGCGAATTTCGTTTTCAGGCATCGGTCGTTGCATGTTTTGCTGCAACGACGCGCAATACGGTATTCTTGCGTCTGCAAGCGTTCCACGTCCGGGCGTGACGGATTTCGAACGTTTGGTGGTGATCGCTCCGGTGTCTTTTCAGATTCGATTTCGACAATGTCTCGACTTCCCTACTTGCGCGTCCTCATTGATCCTGTGGCGAGTTCAGGCGCCTGGAACATGGCCGTCGATGAAGCTCTTTTGGAGTCCGCGATCACTGACAATGTCGCAACCCTGCGGTGGTACCAGTGGCGCGAGCCCACTGTTTCGTTGGGATACTTTCAGAAGTCGGCCGACCTTGTCGACAACGACTCGATCGCAGGGTTGCCAGTTGTTCGCCGACTGACCGGCGGCGGGGCGATTTTGCATGACAATGAGCTGACGTACAGTATCTGTCTGCCTGCATCACAATCGTTGTTTGCACAGCCGCACGAACTGTATGACATCGTTCATCTCGCGATCATCGGTTCGCTACGACAGTTGGATTTTCCCGTGACGTTACGAGGATCGACCTGGAAACGCCCCGACGAGCCTTTACTGTGTTTCCAGCGACAGGACGCACACGACGTGACTCTGAATGGACAGAAGATTCTGGGGAGTGCACAGCGGCGGCGGCGCGGCGCTATAATGGAGCACGGAAGTCTGATTCGGAAGTCGTCGGAGCATGCACCACAGATTCTTGGGCTGCAGGACCTAATTTCGGTGTCACTTCCTGAAAATTTGGCGACCATCCTTACGGTATCTGTTGCAGATGCGGTTGCCGAGGCTTGGTCGATTGGAAATTTAACAGAATCGGAAATCGCGTTATGTCAAAATCTTGAAAAGGTTTACTGCACAAATATGCAGGTTCGGTGATGATTTGTGGTCACTACTCCTCGTTGACAGTCAACGGGAAGAGTGGTAGCGTAGCGCCTCTTGGTTTCCATCAATTGCTGCGGCGTATCAGGGGGCCTCTCCTCGATATCTTGAATTCTTATATCTGCCAGTGGCTTGGACAAATCGCTTCATCTCGAAAATACGGATTCAGCGCGTGACCATTCGGAATCGCAAGCGAACATTTCCCCGCATTTAGTATGGATCTCTAGACCTAGGGAGTGCCTGACTTATGTTGCAGGCTGAATTGAAAATTCTTGGTGGCAAGCATCAAGGAAAACTCATCCCCCTGAACACCAAGAAGTTCCTGGTTGGTCGCGAGCAAGATTGCCATCTGCGACCAAACAGCGATCTTGTCAGTCGGCATCACTGCGTCTTCTCGATCGATGACTACACCGTTCGGTTACGAGATCTCGGCAGTACCAACGGAACAATGGTGAACGGGACACTTGTCCGGGGTGAGGTTCTGCTGAAGGCGGGCGACCACGTTACGATTGGCAAGCTGGAACTCGAAGTCGCGATTCGCCAGTCGTCCGGGAAATCAAATCCACCGTCTTCTGCGTCGAATCTTCCGACGGCCCCGGCGTCGTCTCCATCATTGTCAACGGCCGAAATTCCGACAAGTTCGGAAGATGTCGATACGAGCTACGAGCTGCCCGCATTTGCGCCGCCCCCTTCGACAATCGAAGTTGCCGTGGCGGCGCCTGCTGATACCGCGATCATCGGCGCGACTGACCCTCAGATGCAGCCACCCGGATTCGCGGGATACCCTCCTCAGGGCTATCCCCAGATGATGCCCGCCGGTTATCCGATGCCGGGCGCCTATATGCCTCCACAGTATCCTCAGTATCCACCTTCCTATGGACAGATGCCAGGCTACGGTCAACCGATGGGGTATCCCCCAATGGGTTACCCTCAGATGATGCCGATGCAGCAGGGCTATCCGAGTGCCGCAGCGGTGGCGGCTCCGGTCGCCGCACCTGTGGAGCCAGAACCAGCGCCGTCATCGTCGCAGCTTGCCGTCAGGCTTCCCAATCCGGAAGAAACTGGCGTGAAGCCTGCAGCTGCACCGGCTCCTGCCGCTCCAGGGGCCGCTCCTCCGAAAAAGGAAGAGAAGCCTTCGACGTCGGCTGCCGATATCATCAAGCAATACATGAGCCGTCGAGGTTGATGTACGTCTCTGACGCTGCAATGATAATCCTGGTAGTGTCTTGGCGCTTTCGCTTGGCCAGCTCGTGAGAGGATCTGCGTTCGCAAACCTCGTTTGTGGGTCGAATGTTCAGGTCTGCGTGGGCGCCCGGCGGCAAACGGTCAATCAGGAGTGATGATATGTCGAATCCCGATCCCTCAATTGCCGATCAGCAGCGTCGATATCGGGAGTTTCTTGATCTGATGCCGTTGACGATCGCTCTCGCCGGCCTTCCTGCCAGCGATATTGGTAAGTACTACACCGAAGAGCAGATGGAAACGCGGATCTTTGCACTCCGTCATGCCTATAAACTCGCACGCCAGTTCGCGCGCGAGCAAATCAGTCGATAAGGTCAATTGGATGACTGTTCCGCTTGAGTTGGACTGCCGGTCCATTCACAACAAATTGGTGGCTGGTGAGTCGTTTCTGTTTCTCGACTGCCGCGAAGCCAGCGAGTTTGCGACCGCGCGTATTCCTGGTACGACGTTAATTCCGATGAGCGAGTTGACGCAGCGTGTCGGTGAACTCGAGCCCTATCGCGAATCGGCAATCGTTGTCCACTGCCACCATGGCGGACGCAGTCTGCGCGTGACGAATTGGCTCAGGCAGCAAGGCTGGCCTCAGGTGACGAATATGGCTGGCGGCATCGACGAGTGGTCGCAGCAGATCGATCCATCAATCCCCCGTTATTAGTCGCTCAACGCGCGCCGTCCTGACTGGTTCGGACGCAGCGCCAACAGGCTCGGTGTTCTGCTCGTCGCGAGTTCTCCGACGAGTCCGTTCCGGCTTGGGGCGTCGCGAGTGCGGGATCGGCGAAACTCGACTTTGATCGTGATGCGACCGTCATAGCGGGCGTGGGATCGACTTCCCGTGAGGGTCAAGCGTCGGCTGATCCAGCTCGATGGCAAGTTCTTTCTGCAGCTCAGGAGAAAGAAAATGCTCGACTTCTTCCGCCGTGGCGTGCAGATGATCGCCGGGAAGGTCGAAGTGTCGAGCCATGTACGCTTCCCACAGCCGATGGGAGCGAACCAGATTTCTCGCTAAATCTCGACCGCGATCTGTCAAAGTGGCTGTGGGCGATGCGGCGGTAATCAATCTGTGTCGGAACAGATGCTTCAGGGCAAGCCAATCAAACCACGTTCCCGCTGACATCTGATCGTGGTCCACCTGAGTCGACGTCGAGTTTGTTGTCGTCAGTTCGTCGCGGCGAAACAAGCTGCCGAGTCGATCTTCGCTCGCGATTCGAATCTTCAGGCGAAGTCGATCCAGTGTGCGCCGGATCAGGCCATGTCGTGGGCTGGCCAGGATGGTCACGATGAAGAGGCACCCGGCCGCAATCGCCATCATGCCCGCGGTGCTTGCGTCGCGAACGTCTGTGTAACCAAGTCTCGAGAACAGCATGCTTGGGATGGTGATCGCGCCGGCGTGCCCCAGCAGGGCACTTAGTGCGGCGATGATAAGCGTCAGGATCAGCATCATTCCTAGGCGATCGGTCAGCAGCCGTGCGGTCGCGGCGGGGACGATCAGCATGGCGATCACCAGAATGGCGCCGACGCTTTCAAAGGCCGCCACAAGCGTCGCGGCGGTCATCGTCATGAGGCCTAACTGGATCCATTTCGCATTCACTCCGACGGCACCAGCAAGGCCGGGATCAAAGGTACTGAGTCGCAGTTCTTTGAAGAAGATCAGCACGATCAGCCCGTTCACGGCGAGGATGATTCCATTGACGGCGGCAGCCTGTGGAATGGGGATCGCATCGGAGAGCCGCATCAAGACCGATGTTTCCAGGCTACCATATAAGACGCAGCCTGGATCGACGTGAACTTTGTCCGCAAACATGCGAATCAGCAGTAGGCCGAGTGCGAACATCGAGGTAAAGACCACTCCAATCGAGGCATCGCGATCCATGCGTCCCCACCGCTGAATGAGTTCCGTGATGACAGCAGACAGGACTCCCGAAACAGCCGCCCCAAGAAACAACACGAGGTGTCTCGATCCGGCATTTGGGGTCACCCAATGATTGACTTCAAGCCGATGGAGAGCCAGATAGGCAAGCACGATTCCGGGAAGAATGGAATGGCTCAATGCGTCGCCAAGAAGGCTCTGTCGTCGAAGCAGCAGCCACGCCCCCGGAAGCGAGCACGACATGGCGGCGAGGGCGCCAATCAGGACCGTCCAGGTGTCGAGCCATCCCCAGCCACTCAGAATCGAAATCAGTTCTCGGAACATCATCAGCTCAACGTTATCCGCGGGCGTTTGGTCGATTCACGAATTGCGGCCCTGTCAAAATCCTTGGGTCCGATTGGAAAATGAGACTCAGAAGTCGCGTTATTTTCGGGGCTGTTCAGACTTCTGCGGGGCTTTGAAAATCGGGATCAATTCGATCGTGACTTTCGTTCCCACTGGGGGAATTCGCTCCGTATACGCTTCGAACATCAGGTCGTCATTCGTGGCACTGCTGGTCGCTGCGAGATCCAGCGTCGCCGTGGCAAAGTTGGCGACACAAATCAGATCACCTGATTCGGCCTGGTAATACTTTTCGCCGGTTTTCTCATCCGTCACAAAAAAGCTTCCCGCGAAAACCCAGTTGGCTTCCATCGGGCGGATCTGCGATTGCTTGAAGATGGATTTCACCGCGGCCTGAAATGATTCATCTTTGGAAAGCTTCAAGCAGGTGTCACGCTGCATGGCGGTCATGTGACCATACCACAGCAATTCGTGGTGCTTGGTGTCCCACTTCAATTCGGAATCATCGGGCAGGCGGAACGTGTCGGGAAGCTTTTCGAGCTTCTCGACAAAGTAGCGGCGTGTAGCATGTCGAATCCAGTTTTGAGCGGGAACACGATGAGCCTTCTTCTGCTCGTCCGTCCAATTGAGGAAAATCTCGATCTGTTGTCCGGTGGCTGGCTGGTACTCGGGCTGCCATCGAACGGGGCTACCCGGTTCTGCCCCCAGTGCCAAGAGCCCCGCATGCACAATCTGGGCGGGCGACTGTACCGAGAGCAATGATTCGTGTTCTTTGGTTTGCTTGAGGCACACCAGCATTTCCAGCAGGCCTTCGCGCAGCACGACCTCACTTCGAAGCAGCAGCTTCTTTCCCTTGGCGTCCAAGAGAACCGTTCCTGATTTGTTCAGAGGCTTGGGTTCATCCGGACTGGATACAGTCGATGTGGGGGGCGGATTGTCGTCTGCGCCCTGGCAATTGAGACACAGATTTGTCCAGGTTAGCAGGGCGATCAAAGCGCTTATCGAAAATCGTCGCGTCATTGGGATACTCGTGAATGAAGGACGTTTGTCATGATTCGGCCACATTTTCGGGAATCGGGAATCTGTGTCACCGTAGCAGAAATGGCCCCGATTTCGCATCGAAGAATTCACAATGCCCCTTCAATCCGCTTCTGGAAACCTGTTGCGCAACTTGAAGGGGCTTCGTTTCGCGTTTGCACCGGCAGAGGGCAAATAATTCGCCGGTTCCAACTCGCCGGTACTTTCGTCGCTTGGAAGAAGTGTCGTTCGCGTATTGTATTGTCTCTGATATGAATTGTGAGCGTTGTGTCTTATATTGCGTCGCCTTGATCGGCGTGGCAATTTCTGGATCAAGAATTTGAAGTGGTTTGATTTGGATGACGAAATTCGCGTGCTGCATTGCGTCATCCCGTTGGTTAAAGTGAAATCATGGAACTTCAGAAACGGATGGCCGGCGCTTGCGCCTTGTGACCTCAGAGAACCGTCATCAAGGGGACCCTCAGTGGCCAGCGGAAACGTTTGATTTGCTTTTTACTGACCGACCGAAAGGGTTTGATTCAGCGTCGTCCGGCGATCTTTGCCACGTCTGAAAAGGAAAATGTGTTATGCCCGCTTGGCCTGGTGGACCGTGTCCGAAATGCGGTGAAGAGATGCCGCCGAACATGATTCATTGCCGTACCTGTCGGATGTTACTGAATCCAGAGTTGGAAAAAGATAGCGTCGAAATCCCGCATTTCGTTCCTCTCCAGGAGGTCGATAGCTTGGTTGAAATTACCCCCCTTGGGCTGTTCGTTGACTGCACGAGTTGCCATCAGGAACTCAAAATCAATCGGAAGTATCTGGGGCAGCGTGTGCAATGCAAATTCTGCTCGGCCGACTTCCGGCTGGACCCACAGAGTCCGGCGGTGATCGAGGCGGACTCGTATGCGCCGTGTCCTCATTGCCAGGAAACCTTGCGGTTCGCCAAGAAGTACGTTGGTTCGAAAGTCGCCTGCCGATTTTGCCAGGGCAAGGTTCATATTCTGAGCCCTCATTAGTTCTGAGTTCTCAGTCGTTTCATCGCAAGTCTGGTATCACGTTTGAGGCGCAGGGCGATGGTGATTCGTTGGCGGTTTGCGACGAGTCATTGTCATGCGCGGCACGGATGTCGAGGCCCGTCGCGCATCGTTTCGGGAACCACGCATTCGTCCTTCGGGACGCAACCTTCGATTGCTCATGGATCGTTGCCGCCCGCGGATGCGTCCCTGTTCAAATTGGGGCTCAGCCGGTGTAATGAGCAACATTCGGGAATCGTGCCCGACAGTTGCCGACACCTTCTACGACGAGCCTTTGATGACGACATCTGAACCACTGCGAATCCTGGTCATTGGAGCCCATCCGGACGATTGCGAATTGAAAGCGGGGGGGCTAACAACGCTTTACCGCCAGGCGGGCCACCACGTCAAATTTGTCAGCGTGACGAATGGTGAGGCCGGACATCAAAGTCTTCCGCCAGCCGAACTGGTTCAGACGCGATTGGCGGAAACGAATGCCGTCGCGGCCTTGATGGGGATCGACTACGAGATCCTGTCGAATCGAGATGGCCGCTTGCTTCCCACTCTGGAAGCGAGATTCGAACTGATCGCGTTGATCCGCCGTTTTCGGCCGGACCTGATTCTGACTCATCGCCCCAACGACTATCATCCTGACCACCGTGCAACCTCGACCCTTGTCTGCGATGCGGCTTACATGGTGATCGTCCCCCATATCGTTCCCGACGTGCCTGCACTGCGAGTGAACCCGGTGATCGCCTATCTTTCGGATCACTTCCAGCGGCCCGCACCATTCCAGCCGACGATCGTTGTCGATGTCGAGCCGGTGCTTGAACGCATCGTTGACCAGATGGTTTGCCATCGCTCGCAGTTCTTCGAATGGCTTCCGTACACACTGTGCGACGAGAAGTCGTTCCCGAAGGATGCTGCGGGCGAACGAGACTATGTGAAGCAGTTCTACTGCCAGTTCAATGGGCCACTGGCTGATCGATATCGCGATCTGGTCGTGAAAACGTATGGTGAAACAGCAGGGCGTTCTATACGGTATATCGAAGCATTTGAACCATGTGAGTACGGATCGCCGATGACGGCGGAAACACGCAAGCGACTGTTTCCCATGCTTCCATGAACGTATTTGTGATCGATAAGCAAATCACGTATCGCCTGGTCGTCCTTGAATTCGCTCAAGGGTGAGGTGCCGCGACCCTGTTCTCTGTCTGCAAGATCTGAGACAGGGTTTCTCCTTTGAGGCGGACATCCTCACCAAGAAAGAATGCACCGCTGCCATTGGTCAGGTGGTTTGCTTCGATGACACAGCCTGCCGGGTATGCCGGGGTCGCCCCGCGGGTATACGTCGCGTAAATGGCAGGCGCCTTCGAGTCGGACTTGCGCCAGAAACTATTTCCTTGAATCGTCGCGGCTCGCAGTCGACCGATCGTGAGCAGTGGGAAGTCGAAGCTGCGTTGACTCATGTGATTGGATTCGATGACGGCACCAAAAACCGCCTGGCCAGGATGATTCTCGATGTTCATGGCGGTCGCGATGACCAGCGGGTGTTGGACATTCTCGAAATAGTTACCCGTGACGCGTAACGCGTGGCAGACGCCGGCCCCTTCGACATGTCCTGATTCCGGTTGATCGAGGCGAATCCCAGACGACACCACCAGCCCATAGACGCCCAGCTCAACGATATTGTTTGCAAGCTGAACATTGGCCGATTGTTCGACGTGGGCGGCACCTCCCAGATCTCCGCCGCCCAGGCGACACTGCTGAATTCGCAGGGCGTTGCATTGCTGGTAGGCCGTTACGGCAAAGCCGCCTCCGCTGCAATTGATCGTTGATTCGCGAATCGTCACGCCATAACTTTCGCGCAGCTTGACGGTCGCGTCTTGATTCCGCTGACTGCTGAACCAGCAATTGTCGACAATCGCATCAATACCGCTACGCAGTTCAAGTACTGGGGCGGCTGGATTCGACGCCGAAAGGCCAGTCAGCTCGATCGCGCGATTCTGATTCGTCGATCCCACTGCCAATAACAGGGGGGCGCTCCCATCCCCCTGCATCAACGGAGGTTTTCCTTTAAACGCACCTCCGCCGCGGCAGGGACGATGTCCGATCAGACGTTTGGCGCCGAACTTGTTTTGTCCACCGATCTGAAGAGCGCCCTCAACATGATAGAAGGCGCGTACGTCGGGGAAATGAATCTCTTCCCCAGCGTCGAGCGCGGCCTGGATGGCCGCTCGATCGTCCGTCTTGCCGTCGCCCACGGCCCCGAAATCAAGCACGCTGACGCGGCCATCCGTGAGACGCTTTTCTGCTTGTCCACGGATGGGGCGAATGGAATAGCCCGATCCCAGGCCGACAATCGCCACAACACCAATTAACGCCAACGATCCAAGAAATCGCGACATGATCACGTTTGCTCTCCGGATGAATCATGGTTCCGTCCACGATGAATCGCGTTACGCGATTTAGTCTGGCTTACCTTCCGCCATCTTTCCGAGCATCGTGTAAATGTTAATCAAGGCCCGGTTCATCATTTCTTCGCCCGCACCGATTTGAGCGGGTGATACCGGGGCATCCGCCCCGTAGCCACCTTCAGAAACGGCTTCGATGGTGGGGAAGTAGTTCATGTAACCGTTGCAGTAGCCGAAGAACAGCGTGTGTTTGACATACGCTCGATCTCGCAACCGGACGGCATGATTCGAGAAGAATTCGCCCGAACCACCAACGATCGCCAGTTCGCGATTGATCAGCACCGTGCAGATTTCCGGATGCATGCCATCTTTGTATTCCTCAGCGAAGTTCCGAATCAATTCGGGAAAGAACGCCTGACTGAAGGCTAGCATCACCGAAGGGTTGTTCAGATCAATCCGCGTGGTGAAATGGAACCGATCCACGCGTCCCTGGATTGAGGGTCGGCGCGGTGACGCGGTTTCGGTTGCTTTGGCCAGGTTTAAGACGTCGTTTCCCAACTGTTCGCCGAAGGCCTTCGGGCCTGAGACGTTGATTGCATTGACGCTCATGTCTCCGGCCGCCCCTTGAATGAAGACGCATGGAGCTCCCAGTTCCTGCTGAACATGGTTCATCATGAAGCCGGGATAGTCGGCCGAGAACTTCAGTTCCTTGTTGTCGGTCATCACCGGGTGTGCTGCGAAGTTGACGAGCACGACCAGCGGATTTCCGTTGAGATCATCGAACCGCACAACCCCCAGTTGCGGGTCGCGGGCGGGGGGCTTCCGCTTCGAATGACGGTTGCGATTGTACGGAACGTCGGCCGCCGAGACGCCCATTCGAGCCGGTTGCAGCGTTGTCGCCGCTTCGAGAATGGTTGATGAAAGCATCTCCGGCAGGTTTTTTAGATAGGCAATCGCCGCATCGAATTTGCCTTTTCCGAACCCTTCGCGATCGGTGAGTTCAAACACGGGCCCGTGATGCGTATGCGATCCCACGATGAGCAGGTGTTCGATGTTGGCTTTTTCACGAATCGTCTTGCGAATCTGTTCCATCATGGCCGTTGTCGGGGCGCGGCCGGTATCCATGCCGACGATTGCCAGTCGTACGGAGTCCGCTTCCACGACGATGGCCTTCGCCATCAATGGATCGAGCGTGCCTTGCGAGAGCATGTCGCGCCGGGCTCCATAGCCCCACATCGGCGTGGCGACTTGAGGCGTGATGTCCTTTTGAGCGAATCCCACTTTGAAGTCAGCATCGTCTGCCAGACTGATTCCACACGTGAGCGAAATCGTCAGCAGGAGCGATGCCAGCGAGCTGTACCGAGCAATCATCAGGGGCCCCTCAAGTGGATTGTTAGAGCGACAACATCCCGTCGGTCTTCGACGTGTGAATCAACTGCAATGCATCACGACGTGATCTTGGAATACCCGGAGCCTCGCGGATGTTCCGAAGTCACCGAAATCCAATGCCTGCAGAGGGATTCAACGATCCCACTCTAACTACCTTCTGAAAGCGAACAAAGTTTCCCTCCGCGGCCGCCGCGATGGAAATCGTCTGACGTGGTGACTATTTCGATGGGTCGGCGGCGAGTGACACGGAAATGATTTCGAGATCGTTTCGCGCATAGACATTCCGATGAGCGAACGCGGGGTGGCTCCAAACGACTTCGCGTCGCTGCGCAGGGCCCGTTGGTTCCAGTAGGTGGGCACGGCTGATTTCCTCGTAACCCGCTGGCGACAATCTCGCGATGATCAAATCACCCTGCTCGCTGAATAGGAAATAGCGATCATCCTGCTTCACCAGGAACGCACTTCCCCAACGTGCCGAGACCTTGCTGGTGGCCTCGAATGTCGACCACAGGCGATTGCCGGATGCCAGTTCAAGGCCACGCAGTTCCCCATAGCTGCAGACTCCGTAAATGAAATCCCCCTCAATCACCGGCGTGCTGATCACGCAATGCAGCGCCTCGGTCAGGCGTTCATTTTGTCCCTGGCGACGCCAGACCTTCGTGGCTTTCGGTTCCGTTGGATCGAGTTTGACAAGCAATGCGCCATCGTAGAAAGCGCTGATTAGCAATTTGTCTCTGCTCAAGCGCGGTGTTGCCACCGACATTCCCGCCTTCGATGTGAAAGGTTCTTCCCAAAACGTTTTGCCAGTTTCTGGATCGAGCGAACTGAGTGCGGCAGGATGCCAGACGATCAGTTGTCGACGGCCTCCTGCTTCAACAATGATCGGTGATCCGTATCCAGGACCATGCTCGGTTTCGGAATCGAGTGCGCGCCAGAGTTCTTTTCCCGTCTCTTTGTGAAATGCCACGACGGTTTGGCCCTTGCCGCCCACCAGACAAATCAGGCGATCGCCGTCCAGCAATGGATTTGCCGAGTATCCCCATACAGGAGGTTGCTCGCGGCCGTAATCCGTGCGGAAATTCTTCGACCAGATGACGGTGCCATCGTCCTCGTTCAGGCAAAACAGATGGCCTTCCGATCCCAACGTGTAGACGCGTCCGTCCTGAACCACAGGTGTCGTTCGTGGACCCGCTGGATAGCTGACTGTGTACGGGCAGTCGTATTCGTGCTTCCAGAGAATGGCTCCATTGTCATCGCTCAAGCACAGGACACGTTCGGTCGCCTGACGTTTGGTTCGATCGAAAGGGTCGCTGGGATTCGTGATTCCGGCAGGCATCTGCTTATCGGTGACAAACACATGCTTTCCGACAACGGCCGGACCAGAATACCCGCCGCCAATTTTCGTGCGCCAACGAACGGGGGGCCCACCTGCTGGAAATTCTTTGACGATCCCCGTCTCACGCCACACACCATCGCGCTGCGGTCCCAGCCATTGTGGCCATTCCTCTCCGCGAACGGTGCTGGTCAATGAGAATTGAAGCACCGCGAGAAGGACCGGCAGACGTTTGAAACTTAAGGACATTGAAAGCCTTCCTTGAAACAGTTGAATGAGTCCGTCGAACGGCGGCATTGTCGGCCTGCGGAAATCAGGACGACAGGCCGCTTGGTATTCATGAGATCAGGGTGTTTTTGAATCTGAGCCCAGCCAGTCCCCGTGATTTCGACAGGCGGCTGACTCAATCGCGAACGTGTCCTTGATCGTCGGATTTGACGACAAGTTCCTGGCATCCGCTTGTGAATCATAGACCGTGCGGTCAAAATCCAAAGACAAATTCTGAAGCGTTTCTCCCGTGAACGCCTCTTCTTCTCTTTGAGATTGGAACAAATCTGATGGCTGGTGGCGATTATCTGAAAGACCTGTTTGGTCTTGAAGGAATGACGGCGGTTGTAATCGGCGGTACGGGAACCCTGGGCGGTGCGTTCTGCGATGCCCTGGCCGGTGCGGGCGCTCATGTCCTTGTTGTCGGACGCAACGACGAGCATGGCAATGAACGCGTACGCCTGATTCGCGAACAAGGGGGATCGGCCGAGTACTTTCCTTGCAATGCCACCGAACGGACCGAACTGGATGCTCTCGTTACCCATTTGAAAGCGACGGGACGGCAGGCAAACGTGCTGATCAATGGGGCCGGAGTCAATTCTCCCACGCCATTTCTTGATATCAGTGAAGAGGAATGGGAACGCATTCTGAATGTGAATTTACGAGGTGTTCGTCTGGCGTGTCAGGTCATTGGCAAAGACATGATTGAACGCGGGACCAAAGGTTCCATCATCAACATCGCCTCTGTCAGTGCCGGCCCTCCTTTGTCGCGCGTGTTTACATACTCGTTGTCGAAGGCCGCCGTACTGAGCCTCACACAAAACTTGGCGCGGGAATGGGCGACCAAGGGGATCCGCGTCAACGCGTTGTCGCCGGGCTTCTTCCCTGCCGAACAAAACAAAAAGGTGCTGACGCCGGATCGCGTCGAAAACATCATGCGGCACACGCCGATGGCGCGGTTTGGGTCTCCTGAAGAATTGGCGGGTGCCGTCTTGTTGCTGGCCTCGCCCACCGCAGGCAGTTACCTGACGGGACATAACCTGCTGGTCGACGGTGGCTTCACCGCGATGACGATCTAAGTCAAAACAGTATCGACCCTGATCCCATCGTGGTCGAAGCCTGTTTCGTCCTGTGGAACGTGTACTGATTCGAAACCGTGATTTCCTTCGCGAGAAACTCCTGTGACAAACTCTCTACTTCGTCGGTGTTCTCGAACTGTGTTGGCGATGTTCAGCCTGATCGCCAGCGTTTTCGCGGGGGGCAACGTTCAGGCCGATGACGCCTGGATCACCTTTCCTGGCGGCTCCGGTGTGGGAATGGGATGGAAAGTCGTCTTGATCAGCGGCGATGAAGAGTATCGATCCGAAGAATGTCTGCCGCAGCTCGCGAAGATCTTATCGAAACGACACGGGTTTGCGTGCACGGTGCTCTTCCCGATCGAGCCTTCCACGGGCCTGATCAATCCCGAGGTGAACAACAATATCCCCGGCTTGGAAGCTTTGAAGACCGCTGACCTGATGATCATCGCCACGCGGTTTCGCAGTCTGCCCGACGATCAGATGAAGCTGATCGCCGACTACATCGAATCAGGTCGCCCGGTGATTGGAATGAGAACCGCCACGCACGCGTTTAAATTCCCCAAGGGCCAAACGTATTCGAAGTACTCTTGGGATAACACCGACGTCACCTCGTATGAGCAGGGATTCGGCCGTCAGGTACTGGGGGAAACCTGGATCTCGCATCATGGCAAACATGGGTCTGAAAGCACCCGGGGAATCTTCGCCAAGGGGCAAGAAAAGCATCCTATCCTGAAGGGGATCAAGGACGGTGCGATTTGGGGGCCGACCGACGTTTATGGCGTACGATTGCCACTACCCGGCGACAGCACTCCGCTGGTGTTGGGGCAGATTGTGGAAGGCATGAAGGTCGATGATCCCGCTGCCAAGGATGCACGGAACGAACCGATGATGCCCGTGGCCTGGACGAAAACGTACCAAAGCCAATCCGGAAAGCCTGCGCGCGTCTTTACGACGACGATGGGTTCCGCAACCGATTTGCAGAATGAAGGCGTTCGGCGAATGTTGGTCAATTCGACCCTTTGGTGCCTGCACGCGGACGACAAAATCAAGGACGACCTCAATGTCGCTCTGGTTGGTGAATTCACCCCCTCACCGTTCAAATTCGGCGGCTACGTCAAGGGCCGCAAGCCAGCGGACTATGCGAAGTAGGTATGGGCTCACGGCGCGAGGATGCTAAGAAGGGTTTGCTTCTCCTCATTTCTCCTCGTTGCCAAGCTCCCGCTTGGCAACGCTTACTACGCATCAGAAATCGGTGCGATGGTGCGAGGCCACGTTCCTGCTCGACAGAAAACTAAAGGGCAAGAGGCGTTACCAAGCGGGAGCTTAATAACGAGGCAATACATGTTCCCGGCCAGATCGCGTCAACCGGGGGAAGCTTCACTTCAGTTGTGAAAGATCAATCGCCGCCCTCGGGCTTTCGTTACGGTCCGCGCATCAGTCACCCTGATTTCCACCGACGGCGAGGTGGCATTTTTCTAACATTGCCTGTTGTTTCGCTTACTCATGATCAACCTGAGCAACATGGAGCATCTCCCTGTTTTTCATGGGTCAAACCAAGTTGATCAATGTTGATCATTGCCATGTTTTTGATCCCTTTGAGCTCGCTTTTGCGAGGAAACTCTCAGTTTTCGACGGATGTGCAGACAGACCGGTGGCGGCATCTTCCTCGCGCAGCGAAGAGACGTCCGTGATCCATGGAAGGCAAGTCGATCGTCGCCCTGACCCGATGCGGGCTGTTGCTCGTTCTGCATGGCGCAGGACCCGTCTATGGATCTTGTCCACCGTCGGTGAGAATGATTCGATTGATTCACCCCATAACGTCAGCGAGGCAGGATAGCAAAGTCTCCACACCTTGCAGCGGCCAAATCGCGGGTTGTTTCCAAACGTTTGGAAGGGAGTTGTCCCGGCGACGCAGTGACAGATTGATTGGACAAATCACAGATGAAACCGTCGTATTTCAACGCGGCGAATTCGCTCGGGAATCGCTCGAATAAAGAATGTTGCTCAAGGGTGGCCGTTGGAAATGCCGCTTTGGAACCCTGTTGCGTCTGATCGATCTTTAGGTTCGTTTTTTCAGGACGTGAACGATGGTATCCGTCGTGTCGGAAATGGGGGCCAGAGTCATGGTGTCGAGCTCTTCGGTGCACTTCAATTCTGGATGCAGTGCGAACAGGGTGAGTAGTTCGTTTCGTGTCAGGAGTGCTCTTTCGAAATTGTCCAGCACGATTGTGGTATTCTCAATGTTCGCGGACCGGTACTCGACGGAACATTGCGAGACACCGAATAGTGCCGATCTCAGGCACGCGATCTGGCAATCATATTGGCCCGATGCGTCGTCGCCGATGACGAATTCAAAATGAGCCTCTTTGTTCAATTCGCTTGGGCGGGTGACGACCGTATTGAACAGGATCACTGATCCGTTCAGACGCAGCAGGCGGCTTGCCTGATTCAGAGCGGCGATCCGACTTTCCACGCTGTTGAACTCGGAGAATACGTCGAACGAGAAGAGCACGACGTCGACTTTGTGCTCGAATGGGATGCTCAGAAAGTCGCTTGGAATCACCTCTATACTGGAGTCGCTCTCAAAGCGTTGTAAGAGGATCGCGGCGGCATCCGCGTTCTGCTCGACCGCCACGATATGGCAGTTCTTGAGTTTGAGATGTTGAATGACTCGGCCGGTTCCGGAACCCACTTCCAGTATGCAGGAATGGTCGGGGACCAGTGCATCCAGCGCAGGGAAGTCGAACGTGATGTGTCGCGTACGCAGCTCGTACATTTCAGCCGCGATACGGGAGCTCATCGGTCGTTCCTTCCGGAATATTCCTGGGTGGTCTGCAATTCCCTGAGATCAGCGAGATTCAACGATTTCCCCTCGTTTCTTATCGCCAGTACGGGGAATTCTTCGTCCCTCTAGACGTGTGCCTAAGCCGCCTCCTCGCTCGACGAAAACGAGATTGCAGGAGGCGTTCCCAAGCGGGAGCTTGGGAACGAGGAAAACGAGGAAAACGAGGAATAACAAGCCGGGGAGCTTGGGAACGAGAAGACGATTGGAAAACGGCGGTTTAGGGCCTCCGCCCGAGGCGCTACGATCCGATCTTCTTGGCGTAGCGGGCGAGTGCCATCAGGGGGAAGTACAACGGGTAATAGTGGTACTTCAGATAGAACACGCGTGGGAAGCCGGTGCCGGTGAACGGGATTTCGTTCCAGGTGCCATCCGGTTGTTGTGTGCTGAGTAGATACTCGATGCCACGGCGTGCGGCGGCGGAGTCGGCTTCTCCGGCGGCGATCAGGCCCAATAGGGCCCATGCCGTCTGCGATGCGGTCGGGGTGCCCGTACCGCGTAGTGATGGATCATCGTAGCTGCAGGCCGTTTCGCCCCAGCCACCACACTTCTGCTGATGCGTCTTCAGCCAATCGACGGCGCGACAGATGCGCGGGTCGGTGGGGGATATCCCATTTGCGACCAGGCCAACAATCACCTGCCAGGTGCCATAGATGTAGTTCACACCCCAGCGACCATACCAGCAGTGATCGTGCTGCTGGTCCTTCCAGATAAAGTCCAAGGCTCGCTTGTGGATGTCGGAGTCGGGCCGGACACCCAGTCCGGCAAAGCTTTCCAGGACGCGGGCGGTGATGTCCGATGTGCTGGGGTCGATCATCGCGTTGTGATCGGCGAACGGCACTTTGGTGAGCACTTCACGAGTATTATCGGCGTCGAATGCGCCCCAGCCTCCGTCCTTGCTTTGCATCGCCTTGAGCCAGCGAACTCCGCGACGCATGGCCATGACCAGCGGCGCGGCCGCTTCCATTTCGGTGATCGCTTGTTCGGCCGTGGCGGAACGTCCGCTGAAGACGACGGGGGCATCGGGATCTTTCAGCAACCGATCGTCGAACAGTTCCATCGTCCATTCGCGGCCGAGTCCCTCGGGCAAACATCGTCCGAGGGCGATCAGGATCATGCAGGTGTCGTCGACGTCTGGATAAAATTCATTGTTGAACTCAAAGAACCATCCCCCCGGTTCGAGTTCGGGATGATTGAATCTCCAGTCGCCGGGCGTCTTGACCTCTTTGGACAAGATCCACTCGATGGATTTTCGGATGGCGGGATCGTGTCGTGAGACCCCGGCGTCACGGAGTGCGATGGTCGAAATCGCGGTGTCCCAGACGGGCGACAGGCAGGGCTGCAAACGCACCTTGGCGACACCGCTCGCGTCGACATCGCGAATGACCAGTTTTTCGAGTTCGGCAAACTGAGACTGAATGACAGGTGAATCGTCTTTATAGCCCAGGCAACGCAGGCCAATCAGGGTCCAGATGATGGGTGGGAAGATTGCTCCCAACCCGTCGCTCTTTTCCAGCCGCTGGAGAATCCATTCTTCGCACAGTTTGATCGACTTCTTACGGAGCGGCTTCACGCCCAGCCATTCGCCAAACTTGATGGCACTGTCGACACGTTGAAAGAATTTGGACCAGTTGATCCAGCCGTGCGATCCTTCGTGATTCACGCCGCCAATGGTTCTTGGCAATGTTTTTTCGGGCCAGGCATACAGTTCGTCAATCTGATGTTCAGAAGGCAGCGTCGTTCGCGGCTGGCAGGCCCAGAGCAGGCTGAGCGGAACAATGATCGTCCGCGACCAGGCCGACATTTCATAGATGTTGAACGGTGCCCACGTTGGCAGCAGAATCATTTCGGGCGGGACAGCGGGACAAAGGTCGTAAGGGATCAGTCCCAGCATCGCCAGGTAGTACCGCGTGAAGCTGTTGACCTCTTCGATGCCCCCAGCTTTCACGATCGCCTCACGGGCGCGTACCATGTAGCTTGAGGTGGGATCGTGTCCGGTGATTTTGAGAGCCAGATAGGCTTTGACCGAACCGCTGATCTCGAGCGGTCCACCGGGGAACATCGACCAACCGCCGTGGGGGCCCTGCTGGTCCAGCATGTACGCGGCGGCTTCTTTGGCGCGTTGCGACTGGCCCTGACCGAGAAAGGCCAGCAAGAGGATGTATTCGGATTCCAGGATCGTGTCGCCCTGGAGTTCGGCGCACCAGTACCCGTCCGGTTGCTGGAGACTGAGCAGGCGATCCCGCGTGCGTTCGATCGCGGGCTGAAGATCGTTTTCGATCGATCGTGCGGATTTGGCACTGCCGGTGACCGCGTCCAGGCGATCATTCCCAAAACTCAATTGCCCAGAACTCATCGCCGGCCCTTTCTGCTCATCCCTGAGTATTGTCGCGACCGTGTCCGATCGTGCCGAATGGTACGCGGAACGATCGGAATGTGACAACAGAGAACGGCTGCAGATCGCCTGAAAATTCGACTGAAATCAGACTTTGAGCTTTGTCGAAGCGCTCCTCGCGGGGGCCCAAAAATTCGCATGTCGACCGACAGAAAGCGGGGACGTCACGTGAACGTATTTTCATGAATGCGGTTTACGATCTGGCCGCCAGGCTTTCCGCTCTCAAACGGACCGCGAGATGGCACCCCGCACACACGACGATCAGCAGAAATCCGAACATGACAAAAAACGAGCTTCCTGCATTGACCGGACTCGCAAGGAATTCTGCAGAAAGGATCATGACGACAAAAGAGCAAACGGACGCACAAATTCCCAGTGCCAATGCCCCCCAGCGTACATACAACGCGGCCACCGCAGCCGCATGCGGAACAAGCAGTAAGTGCATCACACAGACGAACGCGATACCAGCGTTTTCGAATACGTTTGCAGTCACGTCCAACCCCTCGGGTATGACCGCCACTCCACAGGCAAGAAGGAGTGGGCCGGGTAGCCAGACCGTCAGTGAACCGATGAGTTTGAAGTACAACACCTCACCCAGCAATTCCGGCAGTAGGGCCAGGGACGTCAGCGTTTGCCCGCGAACTTCGTCGTGCAGGCAGCGTGAGACGAGCAATCCTGCATCGAATGTGATGGCGTAAATCATGAAGACCGCGTAGAGGATGACGTAGCCCTGATTCCAGCGATTGGAACCGTCTTGCCCGACCGTCATGATCAGGGCGAAAATACCGGAAAAGAATGTCAGGTAGAGTGCGGATCGAAACAGAATCGCTGGCCAGCCACCCGCAGAAAAATGAAAGTCCTTCCACGAAAATGGATTGCCGCGTATACGTCCCGGGGACATGACTCGCCAGAACCACCGTTTTCGCAAGGTCCGACTGGAAGTCGGAACCCGCGGCGAGAGGTTCTTGACGACGTGGATCAATCCCAGCCATGACAGTACAACGCTCCCGGCACCGACCAGCCCGTTGGAAATGACTTGTCGACTGAACAGTTCTCCCTGAAAGCCGGATGCCAGAATCACCTCGAATCGCGACAGAATCGACACGTCTGTGATCCAGGTGAGCACGTCACGCCATGTCGAAGGGCCTAGCCGACCGCTGCGAAGGATCTCGCCACTACAGAGCGGCAGCAGGAAATAAACGGCCAGCAGAATCGTCATCCGTGTCGCCGCCGCGCGGCTGGTCTGGCACAAAGTCGAACACAGCACGCCGAGTCCCGCCACCATGGCGAGATACGCGAACATCGCGAGATAAACGGCTTGGATCTGGGGCGTCAAGATTCCACCCAGCGTGACGGCGAGCAACGTGAACGGATATTGCGCCGCAATCAGCAGACTGCCATGAACGAGCCGGCCTCCCGATTTTCCCAGCAAGATACCCAGTGGGCTGATTCCTGCCATCAGCATGAGTCCCAGTGTTTCCTCTTCCTTCTCTTCCGTGATCGATGACGAGAAATAGCTGACCCCGAACAGAGTCATGAACGTCAGGTTGAGGAAGGTCATGCTTTGGAAGAAGTGCAGACCAGGTGCCCCGAACATCCCACTCGCTTCATTCACAAAACAAAGCGTGATGTAGATGGTGACGAGCAGGCCAAAACGAACCAAATGAGGGCTCAACGACCGGGCATCAATGCGTAGCGATCTCTCGAGCAGTGCCCAGATCCCGGGAAGCATTGGCGGCAATCCTTACGGCAAGCCCTGGAAGGTTCGTGGCTCTTCAGTCGCCACGTCTAAAGTAGCTTAGCGAGCGTCCATTGCAGATGCGAACAAGCGGGCTGATCTGAATTGGCCAGTGACGTCTGTCATTTCTGGTCTCAAACTCGCTGGTATCACCAATCGAAATCAGCTCTCTGCCTTCGAAGCCGAGAATGTTCTCAAAGCCATCGTCAAATACCTCGGAGGTTCGTTGACGCGTGGAACGGCGAAGTTTGATCTTCCATGGATGCTTCAAAGTCTATCGGTGCGACGAGCATCATTTGCGACGACGATTTGAACGCGATCCAAGAAGCGGATATGGGAAATTATGATCCTCTGATCGGTTTGCATCACAAGTACGTTGCTCGATCAGTGTGGGACGCGGCGCTTTACTCTCGCCAGCCCGCGTGTGTTGAGAATCCGCCGCCTTCTGGATTGTCGAATGCATGGCCCAGGCTCTGGCGAAATTGGTGCCAGCGTTCACGAGTGCGGTGGGCTTCTTCGGCTTGCAACAGATCGGCGATCCAGTGATCGGTGTGTTGCAGCTTCGCGGCCAGAATCTCGGCGGCGTTGGCTCCCATGCGGCAAGCAGCCAGATTGTTGGATTCCAGCAAGCGGTCATAGTCCGCTCGTTCCAGCCGCGCGACAGTCACTTCAGAGACTGCGCGGGCCGTGACCGAATGTGGTTGCGAGTGAAAAAACGAACTTTCGCCGAACACGCTACCTACGTTCAATTCGTCGAGAATGACTTCTGTCGAAAAGGGCACTTCGAGAGCAATTTCAACAGTGCCTTCAACCAGAAAATAAATGGCCCGTTCGTCGGCGCCGGTTTCGAAGACCGAAGCACTGCTGCCGTAGGTACGAAGTTCGGCGTGTGACATCATCGATCGGACTTCCTCGGCCGACAACCCCCGAAATAGATTCACCTTCTGCAGATTCTGAAGGATGTCTTCGTTCATCGAATGCCCCTCGCAGCAAACCCAGATTTCTGATGTCAAACGACACACCGGCATGATACGCGTCACGGACGACGGGATGTGAGTTTCTCTGAATCGACTTTCTGAAAGCGGCGAAATTCTCACACGAACGTACTGGAGTGGCCCCGTCCGCCCCCAATTAGACCAGCAAATCTCGTTGACACTCACTGGTAATCGAGATAAATCCGACACACTCGCAGGGCTTCACCGAAAAAGGTGCGTCGGAGCACCAATCCGATGTCGATCCGCGTGGACACAGAATGACTCACGTCGTGTGGGCCATCATGAACAATCGTCGCTTAGAAGAAGAAAGACGGATGAAACTGAACGCTCACAGTCTCAAACGCCTCGCCTCAAACGGACCGACCCTCTCTAAAACTGTCAACGTGCCCTCCATCGGTCAGACAACGGCCATGTTGATGGATCGGTGCCGCTAAAACAGGTCTAACTCCCCCTTTTCACACAATCCGTCTACGAAGGAAAGCTCTCTCGGCGTGACCGAGGGACGCAATGCCTGTCGAAACAGTGACGTCTCTCTGATTGTCTTTAGGAGACGATCGGGAGCGACGCGTGCTCTGACGGTTCGTCGTGCTCTCGATTGGGGCGGAGTACTGCGCGACGTATGTGTTGCGCGCGATCAATCTCACTCTGGCTTGCCGCCGTTCGGACGAACGCCGGCAGCTTCACCTTTTATTTTTGATGATTTCAAAAAAATGAATATACGCAAATGGCTTGGAATTGAGCTGATCGAAGTCAGCGTTGCCGAAAAACTGATTGCGGCAACCGGTGGAGGATTGGCGATCTTCTGCTTGTTCTATCTGACGTCATGGGCGATTGCGATTCCCGACTCGAGCGCCATCGTGACCTCAATGGGGGCGAGTGCTGTACTGCTGTTCGCCGTACCACATGGACAGCTCTCACAACCCTGGCCCGCGATTGTCGGGCAAGTGATTTCTGCCATCATCGGCGTCACTTGCGCCAAACTCATCCCGTGGCCCACCATAGCGGCCGCGTTCGCCGTCGGGCTCTCCATCGGAGCCATGCATCTACTGAAATGCATTCATCCACCCGGAAGTGCAACCGCCCTGGCCGCGGTGATGGGCGGTGATGCGATCCGTAACCTGGGATTCGCATTCGTGTTTTGCCCCGTGCTGGTCAATTCGGTGATGCTCGTTCTGCTCGCGATTCTTTTCAGTCTTCCGTTCAAACGTCGACGCTATCCGGCGTCGCTGAACCCTTCTCAATATCCGTCGAAGGGAGCGACTCAACCCGCACATCAAGAGATTCTCGAGGCCATCCGTTCGCTGGATTCATTTGTCGACATCAGCGAAGAAGATTTGATGTACCTCTCGACAGTCCTTTCTCGCCACGATTGTGCGGGTTCACGAAAGCCGAAAACAGCAGTGTTCGGTGTCGTCAAATCGGGTTGATCGAAGATCGATTTTCGTGACACTAACGCTCTTTCCTCGCAAGTTGTCATGCGTCGTTCGCAGGCCTCTTGGCCTGATCGCGACGATGACTCGGGATGGTCCGAGGGGTCTGCATGGTAGGTATCTCTGTTCACCTCATGCGCTTCGTAACCGATCAATGCGTATGTGGTTTGTGTTAAGCCCGTGAACTTTTCTTCGCATCCGAGCTTCACTGAAACTCGGTCTTTACCTCCTCAGTATCGGTTCGCGTGATTCGATTCCTTTGAGTCGAGTTCTGACGTCTGGAACAGGTGCCCAAGCGGCAATCGTGCGAGTGCCTGTCCAGGCGGAATGACGTTTTGCGGATCAATGTTTGAGGATTTGAAATGACGAAGCGAGCCCGAGTTCCCCGCGCATTCACACTGATCGAGTTGCTGGTCGTGATTGCCATCATTGCCGTACTGATCGCGCTGCTACTGCCCGCAGTGCAGCAGGCCCGAGAAGCGGCGCGACGGACTCAATGTAAGAACAATCTGAAACAAATCGGATTGGCGATGTTCAACTACGAGAGCACTCATTCGCGATTTCCGCTTCCGACGATGTATTCACTCGGGAATGGATCCGCGGGATTTGGTGGGACTTTGACGACCAGCGTCTGGTCACTTTCGATCCTGCCCTATCTTGATCAAGGCAATGCGTACAACCTGTACAATACGAATCTATCGGCATTTGATCCCGCTAACGTCGCGGCGGGGCAGACCGTGATCAATGGTTATCTCTGTCCTTCCACACCACGCGACGCCAATACGGTCTCATATACGAATTCGGTCGTCGTTCCGGGGGGACTGAGCACTCAGCCTTGGACTCTGACCAACGCGGGTGCGATCGACTATATCTGCACAATGCAGGTGACCAAGGCGTTCGTCGACTTTGCATACAACACGTCCGGTTCGCCCACGGTTGATGGTTGGGGTGTGGGTGGAACCGTCGTTGCCGGATCGGCCGTGAATGTTCCGAACGGTTCACGCATTTCGGACATCACCGACGGCGCTTCAAACACCCTGCTGGTCGGCGAGATGGCCGGGCGCAATAAGCTCTATCGCAAGGGAAGAGTCGTTGCCGCCGCATCGACCTCGTATCCGGCGGTTGCGGCCGACGACGCCGGATGGCAGCAGATCTTCGGTGGGGGAGCGTGGGTCGACCCCAGCAATGGTCAATGGAAGTTGTCAGGGCGTCTGTATGACGGTACCGGCTCACTCGGTCCCTGCACGATCAATTGCTCGAACGCCCACCTGAAGCCAGGCGATGCGGCTCAGTATTCCGCGGGGCTTTACGCGTTCCATGTCGGCGGCGCGCATGTCGTGCTTTGCGATGGATCGGTTCGCTTTCTGAGTGAGAACATCAGCAATATCACGCTGATCGGCCTTGTGTCCGCACGACGCGGTGAAGTCCTGGGCGAATTCTGATGATCTGGCATTTTGAAAAGCCAAACAGACGTGAGCATGACGCTCGCGTCTGTTTTCTCGTCCAACCCACGACCGGTTCTGACAGCGTTCGGTCGCATGTGCGACACCCGCCTGAACGCTGTTTCTGCCGAGTGACGCTTCCTGCCTTTTCTGAATGGTTCCCACTCATGTTTTTGATTTCGACGTTTCGTCATTGTGGGCGAGCGATGCTTGTCGCGTCGCTTGTCAGTCTGGGTTGTTCGTCAAAACTGCCTGGCGAGCCGCGGTTGAAGACGACCCCTGTCACAGGAATTGTGTATGTCGACGGCGAGCCTGCGATTGCGCTGACCGTCGAGTGTCATCCGGAATCGAGCGACTGCCCCATCAAACATCCAGTCATCGCGAGCACCGATGCGAAGGGGAAGTTCGATCTGGGGATGTATGTGGCGGGCGACGGCCTGCCTGAAGGCACATACCGTCTGGTATTCATCTGGCAAGGGATCGGGCTTAACCAGCGGGATCGACTCAAGGGTTACTACGCGAACCCTTCAAAATCGAAAACCAAAATCACGGTGATTGCGGGCAATCACGAAGATCTGGGGGTTATTAACTTGTCGACCAAGGGCCCCAGTTGAGTGAGATTTAAGGCCGTGCCTTGTTGTTGTGAGTCGCAACGGCCCCGTCGTCACCGATTCCGACTTTGCGAAATCGCGCCTGCCCGGGCGGACTATTCCGCTCCGCCCGGGCGTTGCGCGGATTTTGCTGTGGGCTCGGGTCTGGCGAGCGGCCCGCCGCTACTGCGTTTGACAGACTGAACGAACTCGGGATCGAGGCTGTCCAGGAATTTCTGCGCCTTCTGTGCATAGACAAGACTCTTTTCGTCGCGGCTCTTTTCCGTGTGCTTTCGGCAACTGAGTGCAAACGCGACGATTTTCTCTTTCGCGGCGCGTGACTCCCAGGGGTCTTGGCCGTATCCCGAGATGAGCGTGTCGAGCGAATCCCAATCTTTCCAGCGGGCCAGGTCGATCACAACCAACTCCGCCAGTTCGGGGCGTTTCAGGCAACGTCGCATGGCAGAGCGGAGCGTCTCTTCTGGGAATTGGGTACGACGATAGTCCCAGAGAAAGACTAGCGTCACGCGCAGGGCATTCACGTCTTCTGTGCGGGGATCGCTTTCGGAAATGTCGGCAGGCAGTGAATCGAGTTTCTTATCGAGCAGCAGCTTCAGGCCACGTTCACCACGCAGCATCAAATAGCCGCCCATCATGCCGTCGATCCAGAACCGATTCTTGCCCGGATCGATCGGAGCGAGAATCTTTCGTTCCATATAGTCCGCGTCTTCTTCGTTCCCGCAGAGGCCGAGCAACATGCTGTAGAAAGCGCGGCGTGGATCCTGTGAGGGATCTGGATCTTCAATCCATTTCCGGACGTCCTGTCGGGAGATCGACGGAGCCAGTTCCGCGACGTCTTCGAATTTTGCCCGTGCAAACTCACCGAACGCGTCGTTGGAGATGAGCGAGTTCTTGCTGTTGATGTACTTGAGGAAGTACTTCAGACGTTCCGGTGCTGGCAGCGATTCTGGCGCAGGAGCCTTTTTCACATATTCGACTTCCGTTCCGAGCTCGTCAACGCGAACGGGAAGGCTCCATTCGCGTTCGCCACCGACTTTCTGGCCCATGATCAGAAACAGGTCTCCGGCGTCTGCTGTGACGCCAAAGGGAACGACAACTTTGTCACCCTTCTTGATGGACTGGCCGGTGCGCAATGCGGTTGCGACCAGGAACGTGGTTTCTTCCTGCGACAATTCCTGACCGCGTTTGGTTTCGACGTACTTGACGACGCACGCGTCACTGGCGGCTGCGAGCTTTTCGCTGAGTGTTTCGTCTGTCGGCGGACAATAGGGGCACGCATAGACAACGCTAAAAGTCGCGACCATCGCCGTCACGACGAGCAGTGCGTATCCGATGTTCCAGAATTGCCTGATCCCTGGCATTTCGAGCTCCTTGCTAAGTCGGTCCTACTTCAGCAGAAAGAACCGCTTGGCTTCGTTCACAATCTTGGGATATTTCTTTCCTCGTTCCCAAGCTCCCGCTTGGGAACGCTCCCTTAGTCCAGGAGTATGCGGGAAGGTCTCAAGGTCCCTTTCCCGCTCGAGTCGTATCGAAGATCCCGAGAGGCGTTTCCAATCGGGAGCTTTTGAAGTTGCGCTCTTTGCATGTTTTCCCCGCGTTCCGAAGCACCCGCTTGGCAACGCTTCGTACTCATCAGAAGTATGTACGTCGGTCTGAAGCTACTTTCCTGCTCGACAGAAAATTAAATCGCAAGCGGCGTTACCAAGCGGGAGCTTGGTAACGAGGGGGATGAGCGGAACTTCAGAAAACCTTGCGAAGTCGTTGCTACTTCAGAAGAAAGAACCGCTTGGCTTCGTTCACAGTCTTAGGGTCTTTGCGTTCGAGTTCCTCAAGGCACTTCTGGGCTTTCACGACATGGGCGGGCAGTTCGGCGGGGGGCTTGGCATCCGCGGTGGGAATTGCCCCTGCTCCGCCGGACGTCGTGGAGTCAACCTTCTTTTCGCCCGTGTCTTTCGCGCTGGAAAGCATATATCGGACGATGGCACGCTTTACTGAGGGGATGTTTGCTTCGTCGTCGTACAGGGCCATTAACTGGTCCTGTACGGACCAATCCTTCATGCGTGACAGGTCGGCAATCACCAGATCCACCAATTCCTGGCGAGCCAGTAGAATCCGCATCGATTCTCGCAGCCGCTCGGCGGAGATGCGACCATCGCCATACTGCCACATGAAGCGGACCGCTTGCATCGCAGCATAGGTTTCACTGAACGGCGCCTTCTTGTTTTTGAGCTTTTCGTTTTCCAGAACGGTCAGGCCTTTGTCGCCGGTCAGCAGCAGGTAGCCACCCATGACGCCGTCGATTTGCAGGCGGAAATCTTCGGTCGGTTCCAGGATTCGTGCTTCCATCAGCTTGGCATCGTCATCGTTTCCGCACAGACCCAGCATCATGCCGTACAGTCCCAGTCGCCCAGGGGCGACATCCTTGGAATTGATCCAGATACGAAGCTGATCACGGGGCAGGTCGGCGGATAGCTTGACGACATCGGCGTAAGCGGCATTCGCAAATTCGCCGAACGCATCGTCCGCGATCATCTTGTCGCTGGTTTCCAGGTACTTCAGAAAGTACTTCAGTCGTTCCGTCGCGACACCGCCCGGTTTGGGGGCGCTTCGAATGTATTCATAGGCGGTTTTGCTGACTTCCAGCGGGCTGCTCCACTCAATGGCCGATTCAACCTTGGTTCCGAACAGCATGAATTGATCGCCGACTTTGGCCGCTCGGTAGCGGATCAGATTGATCTTGCCACCTTTTGCCAGTTTCCCCCCTTCGGGTTGCTGAACCACGTCCACGATCTCGAAATCGGTGGAACCCGAGTCCGAAATTTTCGCGGGTTGGCCCCCTGCCCAACTGACCAGGACGACGGCATCCGCCTGCGAAACCTGTTCGGACAGGGTGAGTGACGGTGCCGAGCAAAATGGGCAACTGATCGCGGGCTGGGAGACGAGCATCGCGACTGCAAAGACTGCCAGGCCGCCAACCCACAACGATAATCGAGAGACCTTCATCAGTGAACCTCCACCAATCTGCTAAGCCAGAATCCGCGGTGCCAAGTGTGAACGAATTGTACCACACTCGCGGGAATGATGAGAACGTGAACATCGGTCGAAGGGGCCAGTTGCCGATTTTCCGAGTTTGGCACCCCCCACGTGTCTGTGCTTCCCCCCACAACCGGCCCCGTTGCGAGATGCTCGCTGCGTTCAACGTGCTCCAGCGTAAGTCTGGGAAGACGGCGCAAAGACGTTGCCGCGGTAAAGCGAAGCCAAATGGTCGGCGATGGGGCCTTCAGTGTGGGTTGCGACCCCTCTTTCGTTTGAAGGGTTCCACCTGAATTTCGCCGTCGGGCGTGACGTGACAACGGATCGCACCGTGCGTTGCGGTCGTCAAAATCTGTGATGAGGGGCCATACTGCACGGCGAGACGGGCCGAAACGGCGGACTCGGGTGTGCTGACAATCACATATTCCGGACGAGCCCACCGCGCCAGATCCGGTGGGTTTGCTTTCAGGCTGCCGTGATGCGGCGATAGCAAGATGTCAACATCAATAGGCGGCGTTTTCAGCAATTCGTCTAACCCTTCCAGTTCCAGGTCGCCCGTCAGCAAGATTCGACGCCCGGCATATTCCAGGCAGACGACCAGACTGTTGGGATTGTCGCGCAACGAGACAAACTGTTTGGACGGATGAAGCACCCGGAGGATCAACCCCTGATCGAGTACGAGCGATTGTCCTGCCGAGATCAATTGAGGCTGAACTCCCAGACTGGCAGGCTGTTCAATTGCTGCCGCTACGACTGGTTGGTTCCAGTCGAGAAAGCTGCGATGCACGAACAGGCGATGCGGTGACACAATCCGACTGAGTTCCGGCAGTGCGTTGCAGTGATCGCCATCGGCGTGTGAGATCACCACCGCGTCCAGGCGAGACCGGCCCGTCTCCCACAGCGTCTGTGAGATCGTTCTGGCGATCGACGCGCCACCCGTCATTCCACCGGCATCGTACAAGACGGTCCTCCCATTCGGGCATTCCATCAAGACTCCCAAACCGTGGCCGACCGAAATGAACGTGCAGGTCAAGCCGGGATGAGGCGGCCGGGAAACTCCCCAGGCCAGACCGCATACCAGCCAGGCCAAGCCGGCTCGGAAAGAGACCGCACGCCCCCACTCGCGGCGTGACGCCACGAAGAGCGGTAACACCGTGCAGACATAGAACCCGATTGTCCACCAGGTGGGCGGAGCTGGCACATACAGGTGTCCCGCTTCAAAGCTGGCACCGAGCCGAACCGACCACAGGAATCCTCGCAGGCAAAGGTCGAACAGATCTCCCAGCCAGCCAAACAGACTTGCCCCAATCAAACCCAGAAGCAGAAAGGAGTAACCGGTCCAGAACATGAACGTCACCGGGATCAGCAGCAGCACGGTGAGCAGCGATCCGATTGGCGAAACCAGATGAAACTCGCTGGCGATCAAGGGGGACGTGATCAACCAGACCGCCAATCCCACAATGT
Organism: Schlesneria paludicola DSM 18645; assembly: GCF_000255655.1. NCBI lineage: Bacteria > Pseudomonadati > Planctomycetota > Planctomycetia > Planctomycetales > Planctomycetaceae > Schlesneria > Schlesneria paludicola. The sequence continues at coordinate 324,277 of NZ_JH636438.1, forward strand.
TCGCTTCGACAATCGCGCGACCGAGCGGCGCGATGTAACGACGCACGGGGGAATCCAGCGGCGCGTCGGCGGTCAGGTCTCGCGCCTGTTGCTGTGCGAGCGTCATCCAGTTGGTCGCGTGTAGAATGGCGAACACGGCCAAGAATGACAGTTGAGCCCCCGTGTTGAACAGATCGCACGGGTTCCACAGCAGCACAGCCAAGCCCGCCAGTGCCAAGGCGTTCGCAAAGGTTCCCGACCGACCAATCAATTGCCCGAACGCAACAATCACGGCGACCACGGTCGCCCGCACGATGGGAGGATTGGCGTCGGTAACAAGGGCATACACCGGAAGTGCAATCAGCACGAGCAATGTCGACGTCTGGGCCGAACGTCCCAGCCACCGACAGAGTGTCCAGAGCCAACCCCACAACAGACCCACGTTCATTCCCGAGATCGCCAGCACATGTAGCATGCCGCTTTCGCGGAAAGCGCGGCGCGTTTCATCATCAATCTGAACGCGACTGCCGAGGAGCATCGCCTGAGCAACAGGAGCCGTCTCCGCGCCAAGTCGACCGGCAATCAGTTGCTCCGCCCGCTGCCGAATGGCTCCTCGTGCGATCAGCAACCAGTCCCATACGGTTCGTCTTTGATCGAGCACCGTCACGCAATTGACGTGGTTGGAACGGATCACTGTCCAGACCCCCATCTGCCGCAGGAATTCCCGTTGATTGAAGTCACCCGGGTTCGCGGGCTCGACCGGACGACTCAGCTCGCCAATCACCTCAATCAAATCACCAACCATGACGCCCGCAAGAGCTCCATCGATTGTGACGCGGACCATCCCCGATACAGGCATCGATTCGGCCGCACCCGAGATCAGACTTCTGCTGTTGAGAAGCAGAATCGTTCGTTCCGGATTCTGCCAGTCGGCCCGTTCACCGTCTGCCCGTTTGGCGATCCATGGTGTTTGTGCAACGCGCCCCTCCACTCGCACAAGTTGGCGTTCATCGGTTGCCGAATTCACGATGTCGTCAGCCGCCAGACAGCTCCATCGCCAGTGATGCCACGCCCCTGCGAGTCCACTCCAGCCCAATAGAATCAGTCCAACCTGCATGGCAGGCCTAACATTGTGGATCAACGCAGAAGATCGCTTCGACGGGATGTGAGGAGTCGTCTCTCTGGCTTCCGTCGCACGCACCGACGGCCATGGCCAGATGAGCGTCACGATCCAGAAGATGGTGAAAACTGTTGTGAGGATCAGCCAGGTATCGAGCGACAGGTTCCAGATTCGATCGATCAGAATTCCCGTCGATCCTGCCCCGACCAGCACGATGGCGGGAGCACGTCGAGGCCGTTCAGTCTGCACCGTGTCGGAGGTCGGCTCATACATCGACGACATCTTTGTGCGTGTAGCTCACCTCGAACTCGTCGCGATCGCGCGTCGAATTCAAGGTGAATTTGATGGAACCTTGATCCCTGTGCCATGGATTTCTGCGAAATGCAGGTATCGGAAGAACCGAGGTCGCTCGACGTGAGCGGGCCCGGGCGAGATACTTGCAGCGTTGTGATACTGCCACGTTTGGCATCAACAGAAAAGTCATTTTCTGCATCCCACAGACATCGCGGAGCGATCGAGTGCGCGTGCTGAGCTATAACATCCACAAAGGAATTGGCGGTCGTGATCGCCGTTATCGACTCGCGCGGATCATGGAAGTCATCGCCGCAGAATCGCCCGATGTGATCTGCCTGCAGGAAGTGGATCGAGACGTCCGCCGCAGCCGGTTCGACAATCAGCCAGAACTGTTGGCGGAGTACTTTGGATTCGGGCATCGTTTGTATCAGCAGAACGTTCGCGTGAAGACGGGCGGTTATGGAAATCTGCTGCTTTCACGCTGGCCTTTCCGCACGCATCACCAGATCCAGCTCACGCTGCAGACGAAGAAACCACGCGGGGCTCAGATGGCGGTGATTGATTCGCCCGCTGGCCCATTTCAGATCGTGAATTGGCATCTGGGGCTGGGTGAGCGGGAGCGTCATTGGCAGGTGCGTCGATTGCTGGAACACCATCTGTTCTGCGAAGGCCACGATTTCCCGCAACTGATCATCGGCGATTCGAACGATTGGCGGAACACACTGACCAACGGTCCGTTCGCCGTGCATGGCTTCCATCACCTGACGGCCCCCATGTCCCGCTTCCGCTCGTTCCCGGCCTATTTGCCGCTCGGGTCACTGGATAAGGCCTTTTGGCGCGGCCCGTTTTCAAAATTGAGTGCCCACATTGGAAAGCGCCGCCCCGCCCGCGACGCATCTGATCATTTGCCCCTGATCGTGGATTTTGAACTGAAACACACTTAACCATTTTCCGCGTAATGTGTTACGAACATGCTTGCCTGTTTCAGCCATCAAAATCCGTGCATTCGACACAAGTCTTCGGCAAGACGGGCTGTTCGAAGGATGCGACGGTTGCGAAAGTCGGAGCAACGTGTATGATCTTTTTCCCTCGAAGCGGCACCTCGCCGACTTCGAAGTGCTGGCTGGGTAGCTCAGTTGGTAGAGCACAGGACTGAAAATCCTGGTGTCGCCGGTTCGATCCCGGCCCCAGCCACTGGTTTGCAGCTCATATGGAGTTGAACAAGTGGATAGCGTCAAGGATGGCGTGCCAGACGCTCATGTTATGGCAGTTCAAAGTGACGTCGAATACGGTCGAGACATTCTTGATCGATTCTACATCGACAAAAACGGCGTTCTCGTCGACGAGGGTCGCCCACTTTCCGCGACACGCGAGCAACACGAGATATTGTTGCAAATCCTCAGCAGGCTCATCCCAGAACACTCGGCCAAGTCCTGATGAAATCACGTCGGTTTGTAGTCAATCAAATGATTGCTATACTGGGGAAATGAACGTGAAACTGCATGACCGCTTTCAAAAACGAGTCCATGAGGCACTCGAAGCGAACCAAATGTCGCAGGGCGATTTAGCCAAGCGCCTAGGTGTCTCCCGCCAGAACGTTTCCCAGTACCTTTGTGGAAATCGCGTCCCTGGTTTGGACATGGTTGAACGCTTCGCAGAGGCCCTTGGTTTTGCTGAACCAAATGAGCTATTGCAAGAAACAGAGTCGCATGCAACGTTTTGATTGACTGTCAATCAAAACGTTGCTAACCTCGCCCGCGTCGATGGACGCGCGGTTGATTAGCACTTGACGCCCGACCCTCGACAGGTCGGGCGTTTTTTTGTTTCCCTGCTTGGGATTCGCCTGGCCACTTTTGCGATCCGGGGCGCTCGACGATTCACCGAGCGCCCCGGCTTTAAAAGGGGGTGAACCGATGCAGGTGGTCGAATCGTCGAAGCTGGAATCGTTCATTGAAGCCAGCCCTCAACTGGGCGCTCTGACGCGATTCGTTACGGCCGCGAGACGCGGTCGATTCATTGGTTGCGGCAGCGGCGACGAAGCTGCCCACGCTTTGGGTCAGATCATCCTGGCCCACGTGACTTGTCTCGACGGTCAAATGATCGACGGGCTGATCGAATTCATCAGCGCCGCGAAGTATCAGCGGGAGACGGCCCGGGATCTCTTGTTCCGCGGTGCCCGCTAACCCGCGATTTCTGTTTCAGGCCCTCTTCGGATTGAGGCCTGCAGTTTCTCTTCATGAAGGATCGCCATCGTGCTGCCGCTCGGTTGCATCTGTGTGTTTGCATCGTTGCTGACTGCCGTCGTTCACGCGTGCGTCATTGTCGGCGGTAACGCCGATCGTCGGCACATCACGCAAGACGAGTTCGAAAGCCAACGGGTATTGGGCAACGCTCAGCCGTGCACCACTAGGTCAGATCGCAAACGGGAGGTGGTTCTTGAAACAACGACCGCTCCGAATGTGCGACTCGAATACGTGACGAAAGACAACGGCACGCCTCATCCATCACAGCAAGTATTGCCGGAATGATCTGGCCGCAATTTTGACCACGTGACGTTTCTGTAATCGACAAGGATCTGCGTTCAACGCAATAGAGGGGTTTCACGGATGATCAGGATTCAGCGCATCGGATCGAGCTGTTTATTGTTCACCGTCTGGCTGCCCCGCCAGGCCACCTTGGGTTGTCGCACTGGGAGCAGTGTTGGCAGCGCCTCAACGAAGGGGATCTTCACAGATGTCAGCAGCGTACCTGTACCCAACGGAATCAGAATCGCGACCGTCGCTCTCACTTTTCACGCCGCCCGCAGTGGTGGAATGGGTAAAACAGGAGCCGAAAATGGCGGCAGTTTTGGAGCCGCAGACCAGGATTACAGATCCTGGTCTTACTCGAATGTCGCCAATCGAGCTGTTGCAGCAGCTCCGCGAACGGGAGCAAGAGGACATTCCGCGAGTGACCGAAGAGGAGCGGAACTACTTTCATTCGACCGGCACGCTGGCCGAATTCTACTTCAAGATCCTCGACCCTTGGCGGCGGCGTGTCTGTGCTCGCGGCCAGGTGGCTGCGGGCACGTTGACGAACGAGCGCCAGTCGGTGCGATGCTTCGAAGAGTTCGACCGCGAACATCGGCCCGTGCAGTGGCCGCCCGACATGGCCTGGCATGGCCGGCCCATGGGGTTCATCGGCGCAAGCTACATTCGCGAGTGGATTGCGTACCGTCTCGAACACGGAAGCAAGCGCGGGGCATTGTCTTCGGGGTCGATGCCGAAGCGTTGGAATCACCTGCGGTTCATTCTGAACCAGGCCTTCCGTCTGAAGATCATCAGCGACCAGGTTGCGGTCTCGGTGAAAGAGATCGTGCAGGAGCATCACGACAAGAAGGGCCTCGATCCGCTCGACGAGCTGGATCTGATTCCGACGTCGTACACCGACGATCAATTGCACGCGGTCTATCGAGAGCTGGAAGGCGACTTGGAGCTGCAGACGGCTTGGGTGCTCGGCGCTCAGTCTGGGCCACGCTCCGCCGATTTGTTCACGCTTCGGTGGCAACGCAACATCAGGCTCGATGGTACGCCGCCGGAACTGCTGTTCATTGCGGAAAAGACCAAGCGGCGGATTTGGGTTCCACTAGGTCCGATCGTGGTCGATCACCTGCAGCGTCTCGCGAAGCAACAAGCACACCTGGCCGAACCGCAAGGTTTCGTATTCGCCAGACATACCGATCCTCACCGCAAAGATCCCGAAGACGGCGAACGATCGCGGGCACGGATGCGGCGAATCAAACGAGCGTTGATCGACGCCGGAATTCCCGAAACGGCCGACACCGCACGGCCCATACAGATGTTGCGTGCAACGGCGAACAGCCGCCTCAATGGCATCGAGACGAAAGCAGGCGACCGGGCCACCCACGGCAAAGAATCGACCGTGCAAGGCGAGTCGTACAACGACTACCGCGACATGTTGATACGTGCTGTTTTGAAGCTCGATCAGCAGTGGCAGCAGGCAGGGATTTTCGCCCGCCGCTAATGACCACGATCACCAGGCCGCAAGGAGAGACCTATGCGGCCTGACTCTGACACCGATCGTCTTCTCTCCGGTGTGAACCACATTTGGCTTGTTCTGGCGGGCGCGTGCGTATTCGCGTCCGTCGTTTCTCGGTGCCTTGGTATTTGAAAGGGAGTGCCCGTGCTGACTCTGTCCCGCAAAAAGAACGAAGTTGTATTTATGACTGTCCCGCCATCGACAGTGCCACAAACGATCGGCATTGCCGTTGTTCACACGACACAGACGAAGGCCCGCCTTGGGTTCATTTGTGACGCGAGCGTCGCCATCAGCCGGCCTGGCAAAGAGAACTCCGAACAGTGACTAGGAGCTGATGGACTAATGCAAAAACGGTTGAAAGTAGTCCCGTCATCACCCCACGCCCTGTACGGAGCCTCTTCTGATGCCAAAGTCGAAAGCCTCGACAGAACCGCCATGCATTTTGTCCGTTGGATACCAGGACATTCTGCTGCCAAGTGTAGAGATCGCGAGCAAGGTTCTGAGCCTATTGTCGAAGGGCGTGGCCTGCCGTGATCGCGCGTACGAAGGAAAGATCGTCCTCAGCTCCGACGCTCTTCGGCTGGAAATGTCTGTCGTGAGACCCAAGACACGAATCGTGAATGAGGACGATCCACTTTGCCTTGAACACAAGGCGGGAACCTGATCATGCGTAACATGTCATTTGCGCTCACGACGCCTCAGTTCTATCAGCGTCTGAAGACCGTCACGCGACGGTTGGGCTGGATGGATCTGGAACCAGGCAACCGCCTGTGTGGCGTCGAGAAGTCCCAAGGTCTGCGGCCAGGCCAGCCCATCGTTCGGCTTGCGATCATTCACATCAAGTCGGTGACTCGTGTTCGCCTGAATTCGATCACTCAAGATGATGTGATTCGCGAGGGATTTCCCAACATGGCTCCGCGCGAATTCGTGCGGATGTTCGTTGACAGTCATGAGACCGCGACCAATCGCAGCACTGTCACACGAATCGAATTTGATTACGTCCCTGGCGGTCGGTTTACCGTGCCAGGCTTTTGCCGTCTCTGCGGTTTCACCGACCGCAATTTGCCGAATGCCGAATATCGCGGCCCGCTGTGGGTAGACCGTGCGGGTTTTCTTACGAGCAAGCCGACCTCGCTCTGTTCGGCCTGCCACTACTACCAACGATTTGGCCAAGCCAAGTAAAGAACTGTTGAACTGGAACGGACTCCATGACACGTACTACAGCGAACACGAGATCGAAACATCAGCTCCCGTTCGGGGCAGACTACCCGTCACGAGGGAAGCTTGAGCTGTTCCATGTAATCAAACTCCTCTCGCATCCTTACGTCGCTCAGACGCTTGGCCCCAGCGGCTGCAATCTGATTCGCGTCATCGCCACGATCGAAGACGAACAGGGCGGCACGACGGCGGTTCTCGCCATCGACAACCAGATTCTGCCACGCCTGGGCATGTCGGGAAAGACACTCGTCGAGGCGCGTCGCAGATGCATCGAATCCGGATGGTTGCACTACGAGCCAAGCGAGGGAAAAGGGATTCCCTCGCGAATGTGGGTAACCGTGCCGAGTTGGGTCGACATCAAATTGCGGCATACGATCCACTGGAGTTTCTCCAGTGGATGCTCCAGTGAATCCTCCAGCGGGACATCCAGTGAATCCTCCAGCGGATGCTCCAGCCAATACTCCCGTTCTTATATTCCTAATCCTCCTCCTATTCCGAATACCCCCTCCCCCACCCAACGTGACGAACGTGTGAGTGAGGGGGTGAATGAGGAAATGGAATTTGCCAAGGAACTGAAAGACCTTGGAATCGCGAAGTCGGTCGAGACAGCCAGGGCTGGCCTGAGCACATGCACGCTCCAGCAGCTTCGGATGCACCTAGACCACTTCCGCTCGAAACCCGGTGCGTGGGGGCCTGTGATCGTCTATTGGCGACTCAACAGCCCCAGTTTGCCCCTGCTAGCGCCCGACGAGGGATGGCCGGAGCCGTTACCGGGTTTCATTGCCGCTCAACGCCAGAAGGCGGAAGCGGATCGTCAGCGCGCGCATGAACTTAAGCAGGCGAAGCAAGATGCTCTCGCCGAGCAGAAAAGCCAGTTGCTCTTCGAATGGGAAAGAGACTACGGGCCGAAATTGGATGCGATGCCAATCGAGGACGTACTCAAGCTCTGCCCCAACGATTTCATCCGCAGCTACTGTCGAAAGAAAGGCCGCAAGGAACCGATCGTCCGTCACGAACTTTTGAGAATTCTGGCCAGCCAGGCCGGTTGAAAGGAGATCATCATCTGTGAATTCAAACCAGGCGACGTCGTTCCAGTGCGACGTTTGCCGAGGGCCTTCGTCATTCCAGGTCATCAGATCGAGACCTACGCGAAGATTCTGCCGGGATCGAGCTCGGTCGCCCTGGTCGACATCATCCGGGCGCTGTGCATTTCCCATGAGGAGCTGCGACGACGTGAGGCCGCATGGTTCACTGCGTTTCAGCAGACGATGGCGGCCGTTCAAACCAGTTCCAGCGACGCGACCTCGGGCGCACTGCTTCTGGAAGTGATGGACAAACTTATTCTCGCCGAGATCGAATGTGGCGAACGAAAGGAACGACTCTGATGCATCAATGCGAAAAGTGTGGCTCGGTTGTTGGTGATCCGAAATCGCCTGTCGAATTTCATCCGTATCAAACAAGTCTCAGTGAAATGAAGCTGGCAGACGCCATCCTGAACACATTGTTCTTCTGGACCACAACCGAAAAGAAAATGCGATTTCAAGGGGCACTCGTGCGATGTCTTCGACAAGTGAATCACAACGTCAAGCGGGCGGAGGGGGTCTCCAAATGACGCCCCCGAAGTCGCTACGGATTACCTCAACGCACTTTACCTACCAATTCGGAGATACTCGGTTTCCTTTTGACCGGCTTGACGGGCGCAGGCCGGGGAACAACCGACACCTGAATTTCGTAGTCCAACGCCTCTGCGATGCGGTACAACGTGTTGATGGTGACATTCGATTCGTCATCACTGTTTTCCAACCGAGACAGAGACGCTTTCTGAATGCCCGTTCGCAACGCCATTTCGTCGAGCGTGAGCCCCTGTGATTTTCGCACAGCCTTCAGTAGCACCATGACTCCGCGCAAATGTGCTGACAGGGCTTGTGATGCGGCCTTGACGCGACGGCCTTCAGCCAGGATCTCGGGCTTTTCTTTTTCCGCGATCTCTCGCATCTGTTCTGCGATCTCTCGCTGTTCCGCCGTCAGTACGAACTTCCTTGGTTTTCCAGTCGCCTTGGTCATAATCGTTCCTCCAGGAAAATAGGTCACTCGATTTCGAACGCCGTGACGGGGACGCAGTACTCATCTTCAAAATCGAAGACACAGCAGAGCGTCCGTCCCGATTCCGTTTCACCAATCACCATGGGCCGACCCGAACTGCGGCTGATGAGGACGCGGTCTGAATTCTGCACGACGAATTCGAACTCGCCCGTGGTCACGCCGTGTTGAGCGATGTGCTCTTCATTTTCGTCATTCCACAGAAAGTGTTCGAAGTCCGGCATGCTGTTGTCTCCCGTGTTGCCATTGTTGTCATATATTACAACTCGTTGTCATTTATGTCAACAACCGTTCGAGAGGCTATCCGATTCGGGCCGTGACGGTGACGCGGCCGTTGACCGTGGTTGTGTGTGTCTTGCCTGATTTGGTGAATCGCAGGACGCACGTGCCGTCGACGCCTGTCGGCAACGATGAGGACTGAGCGGCGGTCATGTCGAAGTAGATCGGCAGTGACCAGTCGGTGATCGCGGTGGCGGTGACCACCACGACTTTGCCAGCGACGTCGATTGCCAGTTCTGGCGTCCAGCCGACCAGGCTCGCATTGGGGCACGGGATGGGAATGCCCGTACCCGTGGCGGCCTCGTAGGTGTCGCCCTGGACGAGTGGCACACTCAAACTTCCGGAATCGTCCACCAGGCGAACCGATGTCACGTCGACACCAGTCAGGGCGTTTCGCAAGGCGATCACGCCGCCGGTGGAAATTCCGGTCAGGGTGCCTTCGCCAGCGCTCGTGGAGTCAATTGCGTCAATGATTGCGGCCTGAGCGTCTGCGACATCGGTCGGCGTGGCTGGTGTGACGTAGGACGCCATGAACGACAGCCACGCCACCAGGACGGAACCGGCCTGGGTTGATCCGGTGATGACCGTCGACCAAACCGCTGTGGCAATCGCACTGGCCGCTGGGATCGACAAGCTACCGATCGCCGAAAGCACGGAGTTGATACCGTTCGTGGTCGCGAGCCCTGTCTGAAGCTTCGTCACGGCGTCCGCCTTCAGCGATGCAGCATTAATCGCATCGGTGGC